>NZ_CP135971.1:4652500-4956641 GCF_032463525.1 Pseudomonas sp. DTU_2021_1001937_2_SI_NGA_ILE_001
GCAAAAGCGCGCTTGACTGCGAGACCCACACGTCGAGCAGGTACGAAAGTAGGTCTTAGTGATCCGGTGGTTCTGTATGGAAGGGCCATCGCTCAACGGATAAAAGGTACTCCGGGGATAACAGGCTGATACCGCCCAAGAGTTCATATCGACGGCGGTGTTTGGCACCTCGATGTCGGCTCATCACATCCTGGGGCTGAAGCCGGTCCCAAGGGTATGGCTGTTCGCCATTTAAAGTGGTACGCGAGCTGGGTTTAGAACGTCGTGAGACAGTTCGGTCCCTATCTGCCGTGGACGTTTGAGATTTGAGAGGGGCTGCTCCTAGTACGAGAGGACCGGAGTGGACGAACCTCTGGTGTTCCGGTTGTCACGCCAGTGGCACTGCCGGGTAGCTATGTTCGGAAGAGATAACCGCTGAAAGCATCTAAGCGGGAAACTCGCCTCAAGATGAGATCTCACTGGGATCTTGAATCCCCTAAAGGGCCGTCGAAGACTACGACGTTGATAGGTGGGGTGTGTAAGCGCTGTGAGGCGTTGAGCTAACCCATACTAATTGCCCGTGAGGCTTGACCATATAACACCCAAGCCATCTGCACCGCAGTGGCGGTGTGTGAAGACGCAACAGCCGAAAGCTGGAAAACAAACTGCCGCTTGTTTCACAACCGAATTTGCTGGAACGCCGCAAGGCGCGCCGGCCACCGAATTTCTTGACGACCATAGAGTGTTGGAACCACCTGATCCCATCCCGAACTCAGCAGTGAAACGACACATCGCCGATGGTAGTGTGGGGCTTCCCCATGTGAGAGTAGGTCATCGTCAAGATTAAACACCAAAACCCCTGATCGCATTGCGGTCAGGGGTTTTGCTTTTGCGCGCGGAAAAATCTGTACAGCTCGTGGCCCTGCAGGCAGCGGCTTTTAGCCGCGAAGAGGCCGGTCATGCCAGCCAGTACCTGACCTAAACACAATACTGTTCGGTTAAGCGCTTTGCGGCTTTTAGTGGGAGCGAGCTTGCTCGCGAAAAGCTGGCTCAGTCGCTGAGCTTGCTGTGAACGTGACGCCGCCTTCGCGAGCAAGCTCGCTCCCACAGTCTGAACTGATCAGTATTGCGGCTAAAGCTCCCACCGGGCCTTATGCCGCTTCAGCGAACAGTATTGGACCTAAACAGCGCGCAAAAAAAGACCGCCACTTGGGCGGTCTCCATATACACCTGAAGATCAGGCCATTTCTTCGCGTTCCACGTTCTGCTCGGCTTCTTCGCGACGGCGGATGTACTTCCAGTCCGCCTCGTCGATATAGATGCCATTCGGTCCGCTGCCGCCTTCCAGGTCGATGGCGACGTGCGCCGAAACCTGTGGCTTCACGCTGGCCAGGATCGGTACGAAGCCCAGTTGCTGGCTAGTCTCCAGCAGCGCCGACTGGTTCTTCTCGTCGATGTCTGCCGCTTCGTCCAGGTAGTAGGGCAGGCGGATGCGGCTGGCCAGGTCACGGTCCATAAGGTGCAGCAACAGGTACATGTTGGTCAGCGCCTTGATGGTCATGGTCGTGCCGTTGGACGCCGCACCGTCGATGTCGGTGTGGATGACCGGCTGGCCATTGACCTTGGTGATCTCGAACGCCAGCTCGAACAGGTCCTTGAGGCCCAGCTGGTTATGGTTGGCGGCCACCAGGCGAGCCAGGTACTCCTTGGCCTCTTCGTTCTTGTGATCCTGCTCGGCGCTCTGGGTCAGGTCGAAGACCGACAGGGTTTCGCCTTCCTCGTATTGCCCCGCACTGTGGATGATCTGGTCGATGTGCTTGAGCGCTTCCTTGTTGGGCGCCAGCACGATGCGGAAGCTCGCCAGGTTGGACACTTGCCGACGGTTGATCTCGCGGTTGAACAGCGCCAGCTGGTGTTCCAGGCTCTCGTAGTCGCTGCGAATGTTACGCAGGGTACGCGCGATGTCGGTCACTGCGGCACGTCGTGCCTTGCCCAGAGTCAGGGCTTCATCAGTGCGGTGTGCGTAGGCGTTGATCAGCAGTTGCAGGCGACGCTCCACATCCTCTTCACTGTCGAACTTGGCCACGCCCTTGAGGCGCACCTGGGCGTACAGCGCATCGATCTGCCCGTCACAGCGCAGCAGTGCCTGCCAGCTGTCCTGGTAGTCGTTGAGCAAGGGCAGCAGGTTGTCCATGGAGTCGTCGACCTCTTCCATGAACGGCGTGCCCATCGGCAAATCGGCCGGCAACAGCTGGCGACGGCGCAGGGCGTCATCCAGGGTGCGTTGCTTGGCTTCCAGATCGCCGATCTGCCGCGCCACCAGTTGCAGCTTGGCCGACAGTTGCTGGACGCGCTCGGTAAAGGCATCGCTGGAGCGCTTCAGGTCGTCCTGCGCGGCTTCCAGTTGCGCCAGTTCTTCGAGCTTGGCAGGTTCTTCGGCGCTCAGGGTCTGGCTGCGGCGGAAGTCCTCCAGTGCTTTCTGGGCGTCGAGTACCTGCTGATACAGCGCCTCGGTCTGGGTCTTGCTTGCGGTACGGTCGGCGGCTACCGACTGTTGGGTCTTGAGCTGCTTGAGCTCCTTCTCCAGGCGATCTTTCTGGTCACGCAGCGCAGCGCGGTCGGCCAGCGCTTGCAGGGCCGGTGGCTCGATGCTGGACAGGTTGATCGACAGGCCCGGCACCTCGAAGTGCTCGCCCTTGAAACCGTCGAGCACGGCTTCCAGCGATTTCACCCATTTGTCTTCGTCGTCCAGGGTGATGCCCTGTTCGCCCAGCGGCAGGCTGAACAGCGCACCGTTGAACAGACGCATCAGGCGTTCGACATCCGGTTGCGAGAATTCCTCACGCAGGCGGGCATAGCTGTTGTTGTCGGCATGGTCGAGCTGCTGCTTCACCGATTTCAGGCGCTTTTCCAGATCCCGCATGCGTTCGTCGAGATCCTCGGCGCTGAACTGCCGCGATTGCGCCAGCGCACCGGCCAGCTCGTCGTGGGCATCCTTGGCCGCCAGCAGTTGCTGCTCCAGGACCTTGGCGTCCTCGACCAGGGCGAAGCGGTTCTTGAGTACCGCCAGTTCGCCCAGCCAGCGCTGGATGCTGCTGATCTCTCGTTCCAGGCGCATCAGCTCCTGGGTGCTGTTGCGCTGATCGTTCTGCATCGCATCCTGTTGCGCACGGTAATGCTCGGCCTGGATGACCAGCTCTTCCTTGCGTGCGCTGGAGTAGTCCGACCAGGTGCCCAGCAGCGAATCCAGCAGCGGCGACAGGCGATGCAGCTTGCCGCGCAGTACGTCACGCTGACGCACGCCGTTGGCCAGGGCTTCCACCAGCGGGCCGGCCTGCACCAGGGCGTTGTAGTCCTGCTCCATGCGCCGTACGTCGCGGAACGCCTCTTCGCAGGCGGCAATGTAGTCGACGCTGCCGGAACGCAGGCTGTGTTCGAAGGCATCGAGGAACAGCTGCTTGAGCTTGGCGGCGGTGATTTCGCGCATGTGCAGCAGGTTGATGAACAGCGCGCGGAAGGTCTTCAGGCTCTGCTCGCTGGTCGAACGCAGCGGAATCAGGGTCAGGTCCAGCGGCACGGAGGTATGGCCGCCGACCAGCAGCCGCCGCAGTTCATCCGGCTTCAGCTCATAGGCTTTGAGGCCCTGGCTCTCCAGGTTGGCGAACAGCTCTTTCTGACGCAGGCAGGTGTCGTTCTTCTGGTAGTGGGCCAGGTCCAGTTGACCGGCGTAGGCGAAGAACTGGTGACCGAAGCCGCCCCCGGGGCCACGACCGACCACGCCAATGACATGCGGGCCAGGGGGCAGGGCGACTTCCACCAGGATGTAGCTGGTGTCGGAGGCGAAGTAGAAACGCCGCGACTGTTCCAGGCTGTAGCGGCCGAAGCTCATGTCCGACATGCGTGCCAGGATCGGGAACTGCAAGGCGTTGATCGACGCACTCTTGCCCAGGTTGTTGGCGCCATACACCGACAGCGGGTGCTCCAGTGGGAACAGGCCGAGGCTGTAGCCGGCGGTATTGAGCAGCGCGAAACGGCGAATGCCGTAGCGTTCCTGACTCATGCGTTCATCTCCTGTTGTTCTTCGGCGATGGCGCGGGCCAGTGCCTGCTCCTCGGTTTCACCTTCAGCGAATTCGCTCAGGTCCAGCGGGTCGTCGGTGTGCAGCAGTTTTTCGTCGCTGTCGTCGTCGACCAGTTCCGGCGTCGGCAAGGGCAGGTCGCTGTGCAGCGTGGCGGCCAGGTCGCGGTCCTGCTGTACCGACAGGCACACATCGAGGAAGCGGTGCATCGGTGGCAGGAAGCGGTACACGCCCATTTCCTCGCTGGCGAAGCCGAGCTGGGTCATGCGGCGCATGATCTTCTCTTCAAGCTCTTCCTGGGTCTGCACTTCGGCCTGCAGGAACAGGTCGCGGTATTTGTCCAGCAGCGAGGGCAGTTCGTCACGGCCCAGGCTGCCGCCGTCGAGCACGTTCATCGGGTCACGACCCTGGTCGGCCAGGTGCTCCACCAGGATGAAGGTGAACAGCGCCAGGCGCTGCGCGGTCTTGTTGACCTGTGCGGCGGCCTGCTCCGGTACGAAGTAGTAGAAACCACGGGTGTCGCAGACCAGCTCGAAACCCAGCGCCTTGAACAGCGTGCGGTACTGGTCCTGGGCATTGGACAGCTGCGCGTAGAGTTCAGGGTCGCGGCGGCTGATGTGGTAGCCCTTGAACAGCTCACGAAAGATCGGAGCCAGTTGGGACATTTCGGACAGATCAAGATGCATGGGTCACGCTCTCGGAATTCTCGGTAGGCTCGCCCTGGGCATTGAGCAGGGCAAAGGAGCGCAGGCTGACGCGATGCTCCCGGGTGAAATACTCGCGGCGCTCCAGGCGCTGGCGGGCAAAGCGTTTGTCGCGCGACAGACGCGAGAACCAGTACAGCAGTTCGTCGGTAGCCCCTTCGGGCTCCTGCTCCAGCAGCCAGGTCATCAGGTCGGGCATCGGCAGCGCGTCTTCGCAGCGGTCGAGCATTTCCTTGACCGTGCGCGGTGCGCGCGGCGCCTCGCCCTTGCGGGTGCCGCTGGCCTTGGGAAAACGTGCCGGCTTGGGCTCGAAACGCGCCAGGGCATACACATACGCCTCGACCTGGCTGGCACTGCCGAGGAAGGTGCTCTGCGGGCGGGTGAACAGCGGCATGGCCGCTTGCGGCACGGCATCGATGCCCTTGCGGCGAATGGCCGCCAGGGCCAGTGCCGCCCCACGGGTCACGGCGTTGTGCCGACGCGCCTCCTCGCGCAGCGGCAGCAGCAGCTCGCGGGCGTGGCGCAGGGTCAGCTGGGCGCTGGTCTGCATTTCCAGGATGCGCGCGTGGGTGCGCAACAGCATGTCGTCATCGACCAGGTGCCCCAGGCGTTGCTGGTCGCTGAGCAGGCGCAGCAAGACCTTCTCGACCTTGCGCACGCCCTGCTCGAAGGCGCCGTCGGCGGCCACCAGCTGGATCATCGGCTCGACGTATTCATCCCAGGTCGCCAGCACTTCGGCATAGCGCTGGCGCAACGGAATCTGCCGGTCGCTGGTCTTGGCTCGTTCGGCCACGGCCACCAGTGCCTGCTCGTCGTTGCCAAGCTTCTTCAGTACGTCGCGAACCCGCATGTCCAGCAGGCGCAACTGGCGGGCCAGGTCGTTGGCGTCGCGGATGTCGAAGGCATCCTGAATATGCCCGGCCAGTCGCTCCAAGTGGCGCAGGTAGGCTTCGATTTCCAGGCACAGGCCAAGCCGGTGCTCACGGCGCAGGTAGGACATGAAGTCGTGGATCTGCGCATTCAGCTCGAAGCGGTTGGGGCTCTTGGCCACCGGCACGAGGATGTCGAGGCGGATCCAGACGTCCAGCAGGTGGGTGATGTCTTGCGGGGTGCTTTCCTGTTGCTGGCTGGCCAGCTGCTGACGCAATTCGCTCAGGCTCAGGGTGCCCTGGTCGAAGTGCTCGCATAAAGGCTCCAGCAGCGACCAGTGTTCGGCCAGGGCGCGCAGGACTCGCTTGGGTTCGATCATGTAAAGCTCGACCGTTGGCAAATGAAAGGCAGCGATTGTACTGCATCGGCCTGGCAAGATTTCACTTCAAGGGTGCCGCGTTGAGCCTGATTTGCGTGGTGCTGCCACGCACGGATGAACGGTCGCCTGCACACCACTGGCAGTAAAGCCATGCACCCCCTAGAATTGCCCGCCTGACTTATCCACAAGTGGCCGATGTTTTGCTGACCGAGTCCCGTCGCCGCGACTATCTGACCGCCATGCAGGTGGTCAGCTGGCTGCCACGCACCGAATTGCCTTTCGCCGCCCCCTCACGGCCGGAACTGCTGGCGGCCTTGCCCGAGCCGCAGCCCCAGATCGAGAGCGAGCCGCTGGTGCAGGCCCGTGTGCCTGTGCCCGGCGCGGCGCCGCAGGCCCGCCAGCCCGCCGAGCGGCCGCGCATCGAAGTGCCGCGCCCTTCGTCCAGCCCGGCCAGCAAGCCGCCTGTGGCCAACGACGAAGCCGAAGAGCAAGCACCGGCCGCCAAGGCACCGGTGGTGCCGCCACCGCGTTTCGCCCTGCAGTTGCTGCGCGCCGGGCGCTGCCTGGTGCTGGTCGAACTGGCCACCGGGCAGCCGTTCCAGAGCCGCGACCCTTCCTACCTGCTGCTCAAAGACATGCTGCGTGCCGCCGGCCTGCCGGACAGCCCGCAGATCATCGGCGAGCCGGTGCGCTGGCCGCTGCTGGTGCGCGGCCAGATGGACCAGGGACCGGAGGCGGCGCGGGACTTCGTGCAGGGCTTCGTGGCCGCGCGCCTGGAAGAGCAGCCCTGTGCCTGCTTGTGGCTGATCGGCTTGCCGGCGGTGCGTTTTGCCGGAGAAGTGGACGAAGACGCCTATTATCGTGAATTGCAGGTCGATGGCCTGGGATCGGCCTGGGCGCTGCCGGGTCTGGAATTGTTGATGGACGAGCCGCAGCGCAAAGGCGACGTCTGGCAAGCCATGCGCCGTCTGATGGCGCGCTGGAACACGAACGATGAGTGATGCGATCACCTTCCGCCGCATGACCGAGGCGGACCTGGATGCGGTGCTGAAAATCGAATACGCCGCCTTCAGCCACCCCTGGACCCGCGGCATCTTCCTCGATGCCCTGAAGTCCTATGAAGTGTGGCTGATGTTCGAGGGGGCACAGCAGGTCGGCCATGGGGTTATCCAGGTCATCATCGATGAGGCGCACCTGCTGAACATTACCGTCAAGCCGGAGAGTCAGGGCCGTGGCCTGGGCTACCGATTGCTCGACCACCTGATGAAGCGCGCCTTCGAACTCGATGCCCGTGAATGCTTTCTGGAACTGCGCGACAGCAATCGCCCGGCTTATCGCCTGTACGAGCAGTACGGCTTCAACGAGATTGGCCGTCGGCGTGATTACTACCCGTCCGCCGACGGCCGCGAAGACGCCGTGGTCATGGCCTGTACGCTACTGGAGTAGCTACTCGGGCTTGCCATCCAACGGGTCGAGGTGGGCCAGTTCTTCCTCGTCCAGCCCGTGACCGGCACCAATGTCAGCCTGGTCGGTCAGGCTCAGGTCCTTGTCCGCCGGGTGATCGGCACCGGCTTCCGAAGGTGACCGTGCGCCGTCCTGGCGGATCAGCACTTCCGGGTCCAGGTCATCGTCGGTAGGGTGGTGGTCCGGCGTGGAGGCTCCGGTCATGCCCGCTTCGCGAACCCGGCGATCTGGCAGTTCATGCTCAAGTTCCCGCTCCGGCAGCTCGTCACCGATGCGTGCGGTGGACTCGTCGTCGAAGTCCAGTTCCTCCATTGAGCCCATGCGGTCCTGAGTGTCGTCGATGGGCTCTGGCTGCTGGGCGTCGAACGGTCTGCGTGGCTCGTTCATGGCTCAATCCTTTCATTCTGAATGTGTAAGGGTGGACCGGCCTGGTCAGTGAAGATTCCTTCGAAGCGACGGCTGTCGTGACTTGACAGGCCAATGGCCAGTCATACCTGTGACCAACTCTGAGGTGACCCCCCGTGAAGGCATTACAGGAACTGATCGACAACAACGCGCGCTGGGCAGAAGCCATCAAGCAGGAAGACCCGGACTTCTTCGCCAAGCTGGCGCGCCAGCAGACCCCTGAATATCTATGGATAGGTTGCTCGGATGCGCGGGTGCCGGCCAACGAGATCGTCGGCATGCTGCCGGGCGATCTGTTCGTGCACCGCAACGTGGCCAACGTGGTCCTGCACACCGACCTGAACTGCCTGTCGGTGATTCAGTACGCGGTCGATGTGCTCAAGGTGAAACACATCCTGGTCACCGGCCACTACGGTTGCGGTGGCGTGCGCGCCTCCATGCAGGACCAGCAGTACGGCTTGATCGACGGCTGGTTGCGCAGCATTCGGGACCTTTACTACGAGCATCGCGAAGCCCTGGCCAAGCTGCCCACCGAGGAAGCGCGTGTCGACCGTATGTGTGAGTTGAACGTGATCCAGCAGGTGGCCAACGTCAGCCACACCACCATCGTGCAGAACGCCTGGCACCGCGGCCAGAGCCTGTCGGTGCATGGCTGCATCTACGGCATCAAGGATGGTCGCTGGAAGAGCCTGGACACCACCATCAGCGGCCTGGACCAGTTGCCGCCGCAATACCGTCTGCGCCCGCTCTGAGGGCAATACCGTTCGGTTAAGTGGCATGGGGTCGGGCAGGAGCGGTTTTAGCCGCGAGAGCGCCAGGAAATTCACTGCATTTGTTGTGAACAAGCGGTCGCTTCGCGGCTGAAGCTGCTCTTACCCGGTCTGGCCGAACAATATTGGCTTTAGCCGCGAAAGCGCCACCGTCTCGCGGCTGAAGCTGTTTACAGCACGAAGCGCCTCACCATGCTGTTGAGGTCGTTGGCCAGCAGCGAGAGTTCGTTGCTGGCCATGCTGGCCTGCTGCGCGCCCGAGGCGGTCTGGGTCGACAGGTCGCGGATGCTGTTGAGGTTGCGGTCCACTTCGTGGGCGACCTGGGCCTGTTGCTCGGCAGCGCTGGCGATCTGCAGGTTGCGCCCGTTGATGGTGGTGGTCGAGCTGATGATCATCGTCAGCGCCTCGCCGGTGGCCGCTGCCTGTTCCAGGGTCTGGCTGGCCTGGCTGGCGGTGTGGCGTAGCGACTGGGCCGTCTGCTGGGTGCTCTTCTGCACGCCGGTGATCAGCTCTTCGATCTCGCTGGTCGAGTCGCTGGTGCGTTGCGCCAGCGAACGTACCTCATCGGCGACCACGGCAAATCCGCGTCCTGCCTCGCCGGCACGTGCCGCCTCGATGGCCGCATTGAGCGCCAGGAGGTTGGTCTGGTTGGCAATGGAGCGGATGACGTCGAGGATGCTGTTGATGTTCTGCGTCTGCTCGGCGAGCCCTTCGGCCTGGTGAGAAGAGTCCAGTACGTTGTCGGTGAGGTGCCTGATCGAGCCGATGGTCGCCGAGAGGCGTTCCTGCCCTTGCAGGGCCGCATGGCTGGAGGCCTGCGACTCACTCACGGTGTTGCTGGCATTGCCGGCCACTTCCTCGGCGGCCTGGCTCATCTGGTTGATCGCCACTGCGGCCTGTTCGATCTCGCTGTTCTGCAGCTTGAGGTTGCTGGCACTGGCCTCGGCGATGCTGGTCATTTCCTGCACCGCGTTGGACAACTGCACCGCGGCGGCATGGATCTGATCGATGGTGCCGTGCAGGTTGCCGCGCATGCGTTCCAGCGTCTGCAGCAGCTGTGCCGGTTCATCCTTGCCAGCCGGCACGTCGTGCTCGGTCAGGTCACCCGCGGCGATGGTGTTGGCGATATGCAGGGCGTGGCGCATCGGCTGGATGATGCTCACGCTCAGGCGCCAGGCCAGCAGCAGGCTCAACAGCAGGACCGCGCCGATGGCGCCCAGGGCGATGACGCGGGTCTGGGTGTAGCGCTCGTCAGCGCTCTGCACGGCGGTCGCCGCGCTCTGGCGATTGAGTTCACGCAGCAGTTGCACCTGCATGTCCATCAGGTCGCCCTGAATCGACAGGGTGGTGTTGGCCAGCATCCGCGCCTGGTCGAGGCTGCCTTTTTCGATCAGCGTCATCTGTTCGTGCAGTGCGGGCATGAACGCCTTGTAGGCGTCCTGCAGGGCTTTCACCGAATCGCGCTCGGCTTCGGCGGTGGCGTGGTTGAGGTAGTCGTCAAAGGTCTTGTTGACCTCGTTGCGCAGCTGTTCGACGTTGATCTTGCTGTTGATCACCGCGCTGGGGTCGTCGGCATTGGCGATCAGGCGAACCGACTCGGCGCGCAGCTTGCCCAGGGCGATGGCCAGGGCGTCGGCCATGGCGATGCTCGGCAGCGCCCCTCCTTGAACGGCTTCGCCCTGGTCGCGGATCTGCTGCATCTGCAGCAGGCAGAAGGCTCCCAGTGCCACAGTGAGCAATGAAGAGAAACCCAGGCACAGCACCAGGCGCTGGGTGATCTTGAAACGGCGCAGCATCGTTGTAGGAAATCGACGAAATGCACGAGCCAGGAGTTTTTTCACGGTACACAACCCATATGAACGGACCTGTGGAGGGCTCCGTTTATATGATGTCTATGTGACATATTTGCGGCTAAGCTGTTGTTTGACGTCAAAAAACTGGAGGTTGACCGGAGTTTTCGACGAGCGGTGCAACGTCGATTTCCTCGAGCAGTTCATCAAGGTAGCGCTGCACACGCTGGTGGCGGATGCGGGCCATCTGGCGTCCTGTGGCGGTCTGGAAACCATCGGCCAGGCGCAGCAGCTTGGTCTGGAAGTGGTCGATGGTAAACCGCGTGTCGTTCAGGGGGCGCTGGCGGGCGGTGGGGTCCAGCGGGTCGTACAGGGGGCGCCCCAGGCGCCCCGAGACATGGAACATCCGGGCCACGCCGATCATGCCCAGCGCGTCCAGACGGTCGGCGTCCTGGAGGATGCGCGCCTCCAGGCTGGTGGGCACGACCCCGGCAGAAAAGCTGTGTGCCTCAATGGCGTGGCTCACCTGCGCGATGCGCTGTTCGTCCCAGCCCATTTCCTTCAACAGTTCGCCTGCACGTGCTGCGGCCAGGCGCGAAGCACTGCTGCGGAACGGCGAGTTCTTCTCTACCGCCACACAGTCGTGCAGCAGGGTCGCGGCCACCAGCACCTCGGGATCGCCGCCTTCGCGGTTGCGGATGGCGCAGACGTTCTTCCACACCCGCAGCAAGTGCGACATATCGTGAGCGCCATCGGAGGCGTTGGCGCCAGCGTGCGGCAACAGAAGGCTGGCAAGGTCCTGGAAGGGCTCGAACAGGAAGGCTGGCATCATGGCACTCCTGGAAAGATTGCCCTGCTAGCTTGCCGTCATCATGCCGGTAGCCGCAAGCGCGCGTGGCAGCCAGGCGCTGACGGCCAGGGTAAAAACCCTTTATACTTCGTGGTTTTTCCACCCCTCGATGCGAGAACCTCAGTGAGCTTACCTTCCTGCCCGAAATGCAATTCCGAGTACACCTATGAAGACGGCAGCCTGCTGATCTGCCCGGAATGCGCCCATGAGTGGTCCGCCCAGGGCGAGGTCGGCGACGCCGATGACGTCAAGGTCATCAAGGACGCCACCGGCAATGTGCTGCAGGACGGCGACACGGTCACCGTGATCAAGGACCTCAAGGTCAAGGGCTCGTCGCTGGTGGTCAAGGTCGGCACCAAGGTCAAGAACATCCGCCTGGTAGACGGCGACCACGACATCGACTGCAAGATCGATGGCATCGGCGCCATGAAGCTCAAGTCCGAGTTCGTCAAAAAAGCCTGACTGCCTGCGCCGTGGTGGCCTTCGGACCGCTACGGCGACCTCCTCCTGCAGGTTGTCGTCACCGCCGGGCGGTCGTAGAATCGCCGTCATCGCCTACATACCCACAATAATCCATCCCCATCGCGCTGCGTTCTGGCCTGGCCACGAGCGAGCGTGTTCCTGCGCCGGTATTTCTCCCGCGTGAAGCTCTCCCGGCCTCGCTGCACCAGGCCGCAACGTCCAGGCATTCGACAAGCTTGCCTGTGTGCTACATCCCCGGAGTGAAGTCTCTTGTCGACCCGTCCCCCCAAGGTTGCACCTGCTGGCAGTTGGCTCGGCGTCATCGCCCTGGCCCTGGCCGCTTTCATCTTCAATACCACCGAGTTCGTGCCCATCGGCCTGTTGAGCAACATCGGGCAGAGCTTCGACATGAGCACTGCGCAGGTCGGCCTGATGCTGACGGTCTACGCCTGGGTGGTGTCGCTGATGTCGCTGCCGATGATGCTGCTCACTCGCAACATAGAGCGTCGTCGGCTGCTCATCGGCCTGTTCGTGATCTTCATCCTCAGCCATGTACTCTCGGCGGTGGCCGGCAGTTTCGGCGTGTTGCTGGTCAGCCGAGTGGGGATCGCTTTCGCCCATGCGGTGTTCTGGTCCATCACCGCCTCCCTGGCGGTACGTGTTGCGCCGCCGGGGCGCCAGGTGCAGGCGTTGGGGCTGCTGGCCACCGGCACTTCGCTGGCCATGGTGCTGGGCATTCCGCTGGGGCGCATGCTGGGCGAGGCGCTGGGCTGGCGCACCACCTTCATGAGCATCGCTGCCGTGTCGTGTGTGGCCCTGCTGCTGGTCTGGCGGGTGCTGCCGCTGTTGCCCAGCCAGAACTCCGGCTCGCTGCGCAGCCTGCCGACGCTGTTCAAGCGGCCGCGCCTGGTGGTGCTGTATGGGCTCACGGCCATGGTGGTCACCGCGCATTTCAGTGCCTACACCTATATCGAGCCGTTCGCGCAGACCGTTGCCGGTCTGCCAGGCGAGATGACCACGCTGTTGCTGCTGCTGTTCGGCGGCGCGGGAATCATTGGCTCGCTGGTCTTCAGCCTGTTCAGCAGCCGTTTTCCCAACATCCTGCTGATCGGCACCATCGGCGTGCTGGGCGCATGCCTGTGGCTGCTCTGGCCGTTGGCGGGCAATGCCTACGCGCTCGCCGCCTTGAGCGTGGTGTGGGGCATGACGATGATGTGCTTCGGCCTGGTCCAGCAGTCGCGGGTGCTGACCCTGGCGCCAGACGCGACCGACGTCGCCATGTCGCTGTTCTCCGGCATCTTCAACATCGGCATTGGCGGTGGTGCGCTGCTGGGCAGCCTGGTCAGCAGCCACGCCGATGTTTCCTTCGTGGGCATTGCCGGCGGGACACTGGCCACCGCAGGGCTGCTGCTGTGCGCGGTGGCGACCTGGCGGTTCGCCACGCAGGAGGAAGGGCAGGTGGTGAGGGACAGCTGAGCGGGCCTCAGCCCTTCAGGCGTCCCAGCCATTCCAGCGAGGTCCGCCAGATACAGATGCCCAGGAAATAGGCCGACATCAGCAGCCAGATGCCCAGCAGCACCGGGTTTTCATGCGGGTGCATGAAGATCAGCCCGCCGCTGGAAGCCAGCCAGACAGTGGTCACGGCGATATTGATCGGCATGAAGCGACGTACCCGGAAAGGGTGCAGGAACTTCATGCGGGTCAGGGTAAGCAGCGCCAGGCCGATGATGGTCAGGAAGGTCACCCAAGGGTTGGGGGCGAGGATGAACAGGCACAGCGCGACCACGTTCCAGGCGGCGGGGAAGCCCTGGAAGTAGTTGTCCTTGCTCTTCATGTCGACATTGCAGAAGCAGAACAGCGACGACACCAGGATCAGCGAAACGCTGAGCAGCCGTGTGTAATCCGGCAGCGGGATGTACCAGTAGATGAACAGTGCCGGAATGAACACGTAGGTCAGGTAGTCGATGACCAGGTCCAGGGTCGAACCATCGAAGTGCGGCAGCACCGAACTGGTGTTGAGTTTGCGGGCCAGCGAGCCGTCCACGCCATCGACGATCAGCGCCACGCCCAGCCACAGCAGACAGGCCTTGGGTTGGCTTTCGAACAGAGCGATGGTGGCCAGGAAGGCCAGGACGACGCCAGTGGCGGTGAAGCCGTGGGCGCCCCAGGCGTTGAGCCGGGCGATGCGCGGATTGGATATCACGTGCTGTTCTCCAGAAACCGTGCCAGGCAACGCCTGGCCATTCAGCTGTTATCGACCGGTGAAAGCGCCATAAGGTTCAGCGCTGGCTTTGGCCGGGTTGGTCGAACCATTGGCGATCCCTTGCATGCCGGTCTTCACCGGGGTCCACGAAACAGGTCGGCGGTGCACCGTTGGCGTTGAGCTGGCTGATGCGCAGCGGCTGGCCCTGCTCATTGAACAGGACCTGACCGATGCCGGCCGAATTCCATAGCCGCTCGCCGGCCTGGCTGTGCTCGGGCGTGCGCGGGATGACTTTCATCCGGCGCCGCTTGGTGAACCAGTTCAGCGGAGAACGGGGTGAGTATAGCCAGCGGTTGAGGCGGTCGAAGACCTCCAGTAGACGCCGGGGAAACTCGTTCTTGATGCCACTGCTGGTGACCTGCCAGATGCGCGGGCCGCCCTTGCGATGGCGAATGAGGATTTCATAGACGAACGAATAATGCACGTCGCCCGAAAGAATCACGTAGTTCCCCGGTGTTCGCGAGTGGCGAAAGATGTTGAGGATCACCTGCGCCGCGCCGCGATGCGCCATCCAGTTTTCGGCATCCACCAGCAGCGGGTAGCCGCACCAGCTGAACACCCGCTGGATCGCCTCGATCAACTTGACGCCGAATACCGGTGCCGGCGAGACGATGATCGCGCTCTTGTGGTCGAGCAGTTCCTGCTGCAGTTCGCACAGCGCCTCCCAGTCCAGCAGGCCGGAGGGCTGTGCCAGGTTCGACTCGCTGCGCCAGCGCCGCGTACGAGTGTCGAGCACCACCAGCGCCGGCTGGGTGGGCAGCACGTAGTGCCACTGTTCGAAGCGCAACAGGCTGTCGATCAGGGCGTTTTGCGGCTGGCTGTCGAGCAGTCCATCGTTGGCCATGGCCCGGCGAGTCAGGGCGTCGGTCTGGGCGATCAGTTCGCCGAACGCATCGGGATTGTTGCCCCAGCCCTGGCACAACAGGTAGCCGATCAGGGCGTTGCCGATGATGCGTCGGGAAAACGGGTGTCCGTACGCGGTCTCCTCCCAGCTGGCCGAGAGGTTCCAGTCGTCGGTCACATCGTGATCGTCGAAGATCATCAGGCAGGGCAGGTGGGCCATGACCCGCGCCACGTCGCCAAGTCCCTGGCGGAAACCTTCCAGGTGCCTCCGTTCGCTGGCGTAGCGTTCGCGCTGCTTGTCGTCGAGGGCGGGTGGCTGGGTGTCGACCAGGGTCCAGGGCTCCGGCGACCAGGCCAGCAGGTACATGGCCATGATTTCGCCCAGGGTCACCAGGTGATTGTCTGCACTGCTGCTGGTGAACACCGGTTTGCGCACGCCGCCGAAGAAGCGCTCACGCAGTGTTTCGTTGCTTTGCAGGGCTGGCAGCAGCTCGGCGCGGCGATAGTAGCTGGCCGGGTGTCGGTAGAGGCTGGCGCTGTCATCCACCACCGCACCGTCGAGCTGTTCGTCGAACAGACCCAGGCGTTCGATCAGCGCATGAATGGCTCGCAGCATGGGGCCTGCAACGTCGTCGGCGTAGATCTGGTCGCCGCTCATCATCAGCAGTGCCGGGCGGGCAGTCGCTTCGTGCTTTTCGGCCAGCAGGCGGTCAGCACATAACAGGCCGTCGGCCGCCGGATGATGGGGTTTGCGGCACGAGCCATGCAGCAGGTGGTCGACCCGGCGACGAATCACGAAGCTGGGCGACGCCGCGCCAGGGTAGAGCAGATGCGGCGCCCACTCGGCCATCGGCGAGCGGGCCGGGCCGATCAGCAGGTCGTAGTCGATCAGCGAGTCGTACGGCAGGGGCGTGTCCAGGCGCAGGTCGACCAGGTGCACGAAGGCATGGCGGCCGACGGCGATCACCTGGCAGCTGCGCTCATCGAGGCGATGCTCGCGGGGTTGTGCGGGCGCCGTGCTGTCGCCGAGGCTCAGGCGCAAGGTCAGGTCCAGCGGGCGGCTGGCGGTCAGCCACAGCACCAGGCGGGTGCTTTCCTGGCGGCGCAGGATGGGGCCGGCCAGGACAGGGGGCAATGCTGAAGAACGCGTACAGGGTGAGGCAGACATCCGCTTGAATGGCTCTGGAAAACACAGCCGGATGTTAACGCTTGCGGTGTGAAAATTTCCTCGTCGTGTCCGGCTGCTGCAAATGAGCGCAGCCCGCAGTACGAAAACGCTGAAACGGCGCTAAAGCGCAGTGAAGTCTGCCGATAAGACTTAATAGTTATTCCACTTCCTCTTGTCGCCCTCCGTCGACAATCCTGAAAGGTGCTCGCATGAACTGGTTCTATAACGCTCGGCTGTCGACCAAGCTCCTGCTGTCTTTCGCGCTTTGCGCCGTCATCACCTTGATCGTCGGGCTGATTGGCGCCCGTGGCGTCGGCGAGCTATCGGCCAGCCTGCGATCGGTGTTCTCCAATAACCTGGTGTCGGTGTCCAAGACTGCCGAGGCCAAGACCGCCACCGTGGCGCAAAGCCGCGAGCTTTACCGGCTGGTCTCGGCAGTGGCCAGCAACGCGCCGCAGAACGTCCGGGACGAGGTCGTGGCGAACATCCGCAACAACCGCGCCAATGCCGAGAAAGCCTACGCCGTGTATCGGGCGACGCCGCTGGAAGATGACGAGCGCGCGGCAGGCGACAAGATGGACGTCGACTGGCCGGCCTATCAGGCCCAGGTCGACCGTGCCATCGGTCTTCTGGCCAACGGCGATATCGACAATGCCCGAAAACTGATCGCCGGTGACGTGCACAGTGGTTACCTCAAGATCGTCGACGAGCTGACCATCATGGTCGAGTCCAACAACCGGCAGATTGGTGAAGGCGCCGCCGATGCCAGCAGGCAGGAGGCCTCGGCCAAGCTCAATCTGTATGTCGGCATCGCCATCGCCTTCATCGCCGCCTTCGGCCTGGGTCTGTTCATCAGCCGTATCATCAGCAACCCGATCGCGGCCGCGGTGGTCAGTGCCCAGCGGGTGGCCGGTGGCGACCTGACCCAGCCGATCCACAGCGACCGCCAGGACGAAACCGGTCTGCTGCTCAAGGCCCTCAATGACATGCAGAACGGCCTTAAAGGCACTATTCAGCAGATCGCCAGCGCCGCTGACCAACTGGCCTCGGCCGCCGAGGAACTCAACGCCGTCACCGAAGAAAGCAGCCGTGGCCTGACCCGTCAGAACGACGAGATTCAGCTGGCTGCCACCGCCGTGACCGAGATGACCGCCGCCGTCGAGGAAGTGGCGCGCAACGCCATGTCGACCTCCGATGCCTCCAAGACCACCAGCAGTGAAGCCGCCAATGGCCGTGACCAGGCTCGTGAAGCGGTCAAGGCCATCGACACCGTGAGTGCCGAGATTTCCAGCTCTACCACCCGTGTCGAAGACCTGGCCGGCCAGGTGCGTGAGATCGGCAAGGTGCTGGATGTGATCCGCGGTATCGCCGAACAGACCAACCTGCTGGCCCTCAACGCCGCCATCGAGGCGGCGCGGGCCGGTGAGCAGGGCCGCGGTTTTGCCGTGGTGGCCGATGAAGTGCGTGCCCTGGCGGCGCGTACCCAGGCGTCCACCGGCGAGATCGAAGCGATGATCGGCTCGGTGCAGAGCAGCGCCGACCAGGCGGTGAAAGCCATGGGCAACAGCCGCACCCTGGCCAGCGAAACCCAGGCCCTGGCGCAGGCCACCGGCCAGTCGCTGGAGCGCATTGCGCAGAGCATCGCGCAGATCAACGACCGCAACCTGTTGATCGCCACCGCTTCAGAAGAACAGGCGCATGTGGCCCGCGAGGTGGACCGCAACCTGGTGAATATCCAGGATCTCTCGACCCAGACCGCCGCCGGTGCCAACCAGACCAGTGCTTCCAGCCAGGAGCTGTCGCGCCTGGCGGTGTCCTTCAACGGCCTGGTCAGCAAGTTCCGCATTTGAACCCAATACGGGTCAGTTAGGCCGGGTAGGAGCGGCTTCAGCCGCGAAGCGACCGAATGTTCACGACAGATGCAGTGAAGTTCCTGGCGCTTTCGCGGCTAAAGCCAATACTGTTCGATTAAGCGCTTTGCGGCCTTGTGGGAGCGAGCTTGCTCGCGAATAGCTGGCACAGTCGCTGAGTTTGATGTGAACGTGACGCCGCCTTCGCGAGCAAGCTCGCTCCCACGGCCTAACTGACCAGTATTGCGGCTAAAGCCGCTCCCACCGGGCCACATGCCGCTTAAACGAACGGTATTGCATCTAAACCCAGGGTGCCGGCTCAGCCGGGCTGGCGCAGCCTTTCGCTGTACACGCACCAGGTATTGCGTCCGGCGGATTTGGCCTGGTACAGCGCCATATCGCCCAGGCGCAGCAGCTCGCTGACGGTCTGGGCGTGCAGGGGGGCCAGGGCGACGCCGATGCTGGTGCCGATCTGCACCCTTTGCCCGTGCACCTCGATGGGCTGGCACAGCGCGTCGCGCAATCGTGCGCAGAGTTCGCTGATCGCTTCTGCCGAGGCGGGTGACGCAATCACGATGACGAATTCGTCCCCACCCAGGCGTGCGGTCATCGCTTCTGGCGGGGCGTGTTCGGCCAGGCGCCGGGCGACTTCCTGCAGCACCAGGTCGCCCGCCGCATGCCCCAGCAGGTCGTTGACCGGCTTGAAACGGTCCAGATCGAGGTACAGCAATGCCAGCGGCACCGCAGGCGCCTGCTCCAGCAGGTCGTCCAGGTACTGGGTCAGCTGGTAGCGGTTGGGCAGGCCGGTGAGGAAGTCGTGCAGCGACAGGTGCCGGGCCTCGGCCTGGCTGGCATGCAGCGCGGCGAATTGTTCGTCGATCTGCCGGGTCGAGAGGATGGCGTGGCGCAGCAGCACCGCCAGCACCCCCATCAGGGCGATGACTCCGGCCAGGAACAGCGGCAGGGTCTGACGCAGCAGGTCCATGCCGGGGTGGGGGGGTATCCAGTTCACATGGGTCGAAGAACCCAGCAAGGGCATGGACTCGTACCCGGGCAGCTTGCCGGTGGCCAGGGTCATGCTCGGCAGGCCGTAGGTTTCGCTCAGGTGCGCCAGTTCCTCGTCGTCCAGCAGCGTGGCGAAGATCATCACCGACGCCGGGCCGGGTATCGTCGTGATCGAAGGGTCCCAGCCGGGAGTGATGGTCGCTGCCGCGACCAGGGCGGGGGTTCCGTCTACCTGCATGGCGCTGACGATGCTGGTGTCCTCCTTGTCGGGCGCTCGGGCGGCCGCCAGCAGGGCTGGCAAGTCCCCCTGCAGCCAGTTCGCCGCCTGGATATCCGAGGGCTTGCCGTCGATGACCGCATAGCGGGTGTGGTCCTGCGGGCCGATGACCAGCACGCCGTTGTAGCCATACAGCTCGAAGGGAATATCACCCACGTTGCGCTGCTCATCGGCCCAGACCTTGTTCACCGTCATGTGCAGGTTCTTGTAGGCCTCACCCCATTTGCTGTAGTTGATGATGTTGCGCCCCACTTCGTTGCGCACCTGCTCCAGGGTGCGGCTGATGAACACCCGCGAGCGCTGCTGCACGTCGGCATCCTGGCTCAAGGCGTTCTTGACCAGCAGATAGCCGCCCAGGCCGAGTAGCAGCAGCAGGGCGCCGATCGCCGGAACCAGGCGCCAGACCAACTGCTGGCTACGACGTGCCGCTATGCGGCTTGTCGGGTCGCTCTTGAACATGAAAACACCTGGGAACGGCCTGCGGACAATCGCCGGAACGGCTTGGAAAGAGGGGAGTGGCGCCTGGCTATCGTAACTGTGGTGGCGATCATGAACCAGCCTTCGCTACCGTGCGTCGCCGGACGGGCGAAAGCCTCGGCGTGGAGGATCGTTTCGCCGGGTGCAGGGTCCTATGGCAGCTCAGGGTTCACCGTGCCGAGGGCATACAAGCGGCGAAGGCTTGAGAAGCGTCTTTAACAGCGCCAGAATGCGCTACTTGCGTATGGGCTGAATGAGCATGCCTGCGTCGCCGAATACCAGGAGAAAGAGATCTTGAACCAGCTAAAACGCCTTCAGAGCGGAATCGAAGGACTTGATGAGCTGCTGAAGGGAGGCTTCGTTTCGGGCTCTTCCTACATCATCCAGGGGCGTCCTGGGTCGGGCAAGACCATCCTGGCCAACCAGATTGGCTTCAATCATGTGCGTGACGGCGGTCGTGTGCTGTTCGCCACGCTGCTGGCCGAGCCGCACGAGCGGTTGTTCCAGTTTCTCTCCACACTGAGCTTCTTCGACAAGAGCCGCATCGGTGCGGAAATCCAGTTCATCAGCGCCTTCGACACCATGGAGAACGAAGGGCTCGATGAGGTGGTCAAGCTGCTGCGGCGCGAGATCGCTCGGCAGAAATCGACGGTGATGATTCTCGACGGCCTGCTCAATGCGCGCTCCAAGGCCGACTCGCCACTCAATACCAAACGTTTCATTTCCGAGCTGCAGGGCCACGCGGCCTTCGCCGGCTGCACGGTGTTCTTCCTCACCAGCTCGCAGCTCGACGATGGCAGCCCGGAGCACACCATGGTCGATGGCGTGCTGGAGCTGGGCGAAGAGCAGGTCGGCTCGCGCATGGTGCGGCGCATCAAGATGCGCAAGACCCGCGGCAGTGCGGCGCTCTCCGGTGACCATGAATGCGAGATCACCGATGACGGCCTGGTGGTCTATCCGCGGCTGGAAAGCACGGTGACCCATTCGGCCATGCGCGACAGCGAGACCCTGGGCCTGATACCCAGTGGCATCGCCAGTCTCGACCCATTCATTGGCGGTGGCCTGGTGGGCTCTTCCGTTTCCCTGGTCATGGGACCCTCGGGTGCCGGCAAGACGTCCATCGGCCTCAGCTTCCTGGCCGAGTCCACTGTGCAGGACCCCGGGCTGCATTTCGGCTTCTACGAGTCGCCGCAGCGCCTGCGCCTGAAGGCCAAGGCGCTGGGGCATGACTTCGAGGCGCTCGAAGCCTCGGGGGCGCTGACCCTGGCCTGGCGCTCGATCACCACGGAAAAGATCGACAAACTGGCCATCGAGCTGTTGCGCCTGGTCGAACGCAAATCCATCAAGCGGGTATTCATCGACAGCCTGGGGGGCATGGGCAGGACCGCCGCCGACAAGTCACGGGTCCTGGATATCTACACCGCGCTGATGGGCGAATTGCGCAGCCGTAACGTCACCGTGGTCGCTTCCTGGGAGGTGCGCAGCATCCTCGGCGAGGTGATCGACGCGCCCGCATCCGACCTCTCGGGGATAGTCGATAACCTGCTGCTGGTCAGATTCGCGGAAACAGGCGCTGAACTTACTCGGCACCTGTCCATCCTTAAAGTCAGGGATAGTGCTTATGACCCTGCGCTTCTCGAACTGGTGATCGACAAACAGGGCATAGACGTTCGCAAGGCTTTATCTCATGTATTCGACGACGACAGCGGTGTACGTTCATGACCGTCATCTCGCTCATGACTCGGTGAGCGGAGTGGGCGCGATATGACCACGATTCTGATCGTCGATGATGAGTACCTGATCGCCGAGATCCTCAGCTTCGCACTCGAGGACGAAGGCTTCCTGACGGTGACCGCCGGCAATGGCCAGAAGGCGCTGAGTATCCTCGACCGCGAGCGGCCGGGGCTGATCATTACCGACTACATGATGCCGGGCATGAACGGCATCGAATTCGCCCTGGCGGTGCGCGCCAATCCGTCCTTTGCCAACATTCCCATCGTGCTGATGAGCGGTGCCCAGGCGCATCTCGGCGTTTCACGCCCCGACCTGTTCGCCCGGGTCTACGAGAAGCCCTTCGAGATCGAAGCGATGGTCAACAGCGTGCTGCAACTGCTCAAGGAGCCCTAGGCGAGCAGGACGCGCTACTCCAGTGCCTGGAGGGCCTGTTCCAGGCTGGCGGCAGACAGCTCGCCCAGGTGATTGCCTACCTGATGGCCCTGGGCGTCGTAGAACAGCGTGGTGGGCAAGGCCATGGAGCCGGCCTGGCGCCCCAGCTCGCTGTTGGCGTCGAGCAGCAGGTTGTCCAGCGCCAATCCCTGGCTTTGCAGGAACCTTCTTACTTCATCGGGCGTTTCGCCCTGATTGACGAACACCAGGGTAATGTCGGGGCGGCTGGCCTGCGCCTTGGCCAACACCGGCATTTCCCGACGGCAAGGGGGACACCAGGTCGCCCACAGGTTGATTACCACCGGCTTGCCTTGGTAGTCCTTGAGATTGACCGGCCGAGCCTCCAGATCCGTGAGCGGCAAATCCGGCAAGCGTGACTGGCGCTGCAGGTGTTCCAGCGTCAGGCTGCCCGCCCCCCAGCACAACAGGCCAGTGCAGATTGCCAGGCCGAGGGGGCGACGCTGTTCGGGGTGTCGGTACAGCTTCCAGATACCGACCAGCAAGGCGGCGGCGATGCCTGGCCAGGCGATGAAGCCGCCGTCACGCAGGTCGAGAATGCCCCAGGGCTGTTCGCGGTATTGCGCCAGGAAGCTGGCGACGAACGCCGCTCGAGCGACCAGCACGGCCACGATCAGCAGGTGGAACAGGTGTTTTTCCGGGTTGCAACCCACACGCCGCCCGGCCCACCAGCCGCACAGGGTGGCCAGCAGCATACTGGCGATGATCAGAACGTGGTGCATGGCCAGGGCCAGTGGCCCCAGGTTGAGGGTCAGCATTGAAAAGGCTCCGCAGGCCCATCTGGAAGGCGCCTACTTTGCCATTTACCCGTTTGGCGATGCGACACCGATCCAGTGCCGACCGCAGATGATTCATGACAGGTTGTGACGGCATGCAAAGCGGTGCCTGTGGAAGCGCCCCCGGGCCCAATACTGTTCGGTTAAGCGCTTTGCGGCTTTGAGGGAGCGAGCTTGCTCGTGAAAAGACCGGTAAAGCCCCGGCATCTATCGGAAGCTTGAGGCGGTCATCGCGAGCACCTGCCGCAGCCTGAGTTTTTCGCGAATACCGAGCACCAGGGATGCAATAGCCCGACCGTTGTCCAGTTCGGCCACCTGGATGCCGTTCATGCCGAACGCCTGGGCATGGGTTCCGGGGTGGGTCAGTTCCAGGCTCATCAAGCCGTCGGGGGTAATCGTGCATTTGCACAGCATGGGCACGAATGCGGTTTCCATGAGGTGGCGCAGGTCGGCTTGGGACAGCAGCATCGGGACATCCTTGGCCCTTGCAGGCCCTGTGCTCAAAGCAGTGACAGCGGGAGGCTCAGGCTGGCCCCGCTACTGGTCAGTTAAACCGGGTAGGAGCGGCTTCAGCCGCGAAGCGACTGCATGTTCACAACAGATGCAGTGACTTTCCTGGCTCTTTCGCGGCTAAAGCCGCTCCTACCGAGCCACATGACGCCTAACCGAACTGTATTGAAACTAGCCCAAGTTTGCCGAGGTGTCGCGCGCGGCTCAGCGTGACGAGGCCTTCTCAGCGGTTTGAATGGACGGCATCTGGTAGCGCTGGCCGTCGTAACTGAGTGAGTACTTCGTCACCTTCGGCGCGGACTTCGTGTCGTTGCAGTCGTCGCCCTTGGCCACCGCCACGGTATCGACGGTCTTTTCCGTCACCTCCAGATCCGCCAGCCCATGGCTCGTGGCCTTGCCCACCGCCAGGCTGCTGTGCGTCTCCGAGAACTCCCCGGCGCAATTGCCATCCCACTCGCCACCGAATTTCTCGACCTCGAAGCCGTCGAGCACCTTGCGCAGCTGGCCGCCTTGGTCCAGGTAAAGATTCATTTGCGTGGAGGAATACTGATTGACCCGCGAAGGGCCGGAATAGCGTGCGCGTACGCCGAACGCGCGCAGCGAAGGCGCCAGGTTGTAGCGCGCGGTGTCCAGGGTCACCTCCTCGAGTGTAATGGCGTCGGTGGTGATCGCCGCTGGCTCGTAAAGCTGCCGCTCGACCGTGGCGCCTTTGGCGCTGAGGACCGCCAGGCCATATTGGGCACCGTCGTCGTCCTCCTTCTCGACGAACAGCAGGGCCGCCAGGGTACGGCTCGGGTCGCTGGGCGAGGGCTTGCACACCGAATACTGATCGGCCAGCTTCAGCTGTGGCTGCAGTTGCCGCGCCCAGGCGGAGAACTGTTGCGCGCAGTCGGCGTAGGCAGCGAAGGGCAGGCAAAGCAGAGTGAAGGCGAGGGCGCGGCGCATCGGCTGATCCTTGAGGGGCGAAGGTGAGCCGACATTCTATCTGGGCGATGGTTGTTTACCGATCCCCAGAAACGAAAAAGCCCGCGCAAGGCGGGCTGTTTCGTGAACTTGGTGGCTACACAGGGACTTGAACCCCGGACCCCAGCATTATGAATGCTATGCTCTAACCAACTGAGCTATGTAGCCAAGTGGCGCGCATTATTCGCTGATACCGGGAAGGTGTCAAGCGTTTACCTGAAAAATATTTCCATGCGATCAACCGCTTAGCGATGACGTGCGATTCGACTCGCGTCTCTTCCCACAGATTGTTTCCAACAGTGACGTTCATCAGTGTTTTATGCACCGATTGGGTGCGTGCTCCCTGGCGCTTCTCCAGTAAAGGCTCAAGATCGTCCCGGCGTCCTGTCGGGTCCGGATCTTGCTAGCGCATTGACATGACGCTTCTGGGTGGAAGCGTGTCGTTGGCAGGTAAGGCCTGCATGCAATGACACTTTTGATGCGGATGCTGACTCAGGGGAGAAACATGAGTCTGGCATCCTGATGGCTTTTTGATAGTGACGATGCGGGTGTCCGTAGGCGGTGTAGTCCGGCGGAGCCCATGCGCAGGAGTAAAGCAATGAATAGCCTGTTGTCTCCGGGTATGCGTCTTTTGAGTCGCTTTGGTTTTGCGCGCAAGTTTCAGTTGCTGTTTCTGTTGTTCCTGCTGCCGCTGGCAGGCGCATTGTGGATGATCGGCAGCGACTACCTGGCCAAGTTGGCGGTGATCGCCGGTGAGCGGTCGGGGGTGCGCCAGCTGCTGGTCGTGGAGGAGGTCAACCGACTGCTGACCGAACAACGCGATCGCGCCGCGCGCTGGAAGGCCGTGGATATCCTGCGCGAGCCCACTGCGGAGGCAAAGCAGGCCATCAGCGAACTGGATGCAGCCGCTCCGTTGCTCAACCAGGCAGTGGAGCGCTTGCAGGGCATCCTGAGCGCGGAAAAAGCCACTGATGACGCCATGGCGCGTTTCAAGACCCTGCAGGACTCGACCAAGGGGCTGGACACCGCCTCGCTGCGCAGCCTGGGCTGGTGGCCGGACGGCTACGATCGTTTCAGCCAGGCCATTGCCAACCTGCAGGCACTGCGTGACCAGATCGCCATGGACTCCGGGTTGATCCTCGACCCCTGGCTGGAAACCTATTTGCTCATGCAGCTATCTACCCAGCAGACCCCCGAGCTGATCGAACGCATTGGCCGTCTGGGCAGTATCGGCCAGACCTCGGTGGTTTCCGGCCAGTTCAGCCTGCAGAGCCGTCTGCAGATGCGCGACCTGCGTGGCCGTATCGATGACGCCAGAGAGCAGATGGTCAAAATCGCCAACTCGCTGCAAAGCCACCTGCCATCGGACATGCAGCCCTGGGCGGATCGCTACCTGGCGGTACAGCAGGTGCTCAGCGATGAGCTGAAGGTGCTCGACGACGGTGTGTTCGGCGGCAGTATCAAACTCAAGCCAGCCGAATTCGAACGCAGTGTCGATCACATGCTCGACGCCATGTTCGGGCTGCGCAGCCAGTCGCTGCAGTCGCTGTACGCGCGGCTGGACTACTACCACGCCAAGTCCAACCAGGAATTCATCCCTGTGGGCGTGACCTTCACCGTGCTGATGCTGATGGCGCTGTACCTGTTGCTTTGCCTGCAGTCGTCGATCAGCCGCAGCGCCCGGGGCATCACCACCCTGGCCGAATCCCTGCGCGATGGTGACCTGTGCGTCGAGGTGTCGGTGCAGGGGCGTGACGAGCTGGCGATCATCAGCCAGGCGCTCAATGTCGCGGTGGTGCAACTGCGTACCAGCCTGCTGGGCGTCAATCGCGAAACCCAGCAACTGGGCTCGGCGGTGCAGACCCTCAACAGTCAGTCCAACGACACCCTGGGCGAAGTCGAAGACCAGCAACAGCAGATCAGCCAGATCGCCGCCGCCGCCACGCAGTTGGCCGCCACCTCCCAGGGCGTGGCCAAGAGTTGCGAGCAGGCCTCCGACAGCGCACGCCAGACGCGGCAGATCGCCGAGCAGAGCAGCCGCGACAGCCAGCGCACCACCGACAGCATCCAGCAGCTCAACCGGCGCCTGTCCGAAACCGCTGCGGCGCTTAGCCGGGTCAGCGAGCAGGGCCAGCAGATCCAGTCGGTGGTCGATGCGATTCGCGGTATCGCCGAACAGACCAACCTGCTGGCGCTCAACGCCGCCATCGAGGCAGCACGGGCTGGGGAGCAGGGGCGCGGCTTTGCCGTGGTCGCCGACGAAGTGCGCAGCCTGTCGCAGCGCACCCAGGTTTCCACGGCGCAGATCGCCAGTACCGTGGAGAGCCTGCGCAGCACCGTGACCCAAGCGGTCGAACTCATGGAGGCGGCCTGTGGCCAGGCGGTCGACGATGCCCAGTCGGTCACCGGTCTTGGCTCGCGTCTGGGCGAGATCGCCGCGGCGGTGCAGGGCGTCACCGACACCCTGGCGCAGATTCTCGCCGCTGTTGAAGAGCAGGCCTCGACGGCCGACCAGGTCAGCGGCAGCATCCAGCAGGTCGACCAGGCGGCTGGTCGCCTGCTCGACGGTGCCCGTGCGGTGAACCAGGCGGCTGATACCCTGAGCAAGGGCAGCCGGGCGCTGAACAACAACACCGCGCGTTTCCACCTGAGCTGACTGCCAGGCCCGTGGGCCAGCTTGCTGACCCACGGGTTTCACGCCATGCGGCGGTATGCCCTGCGTGCCGGAGCCAAAGTCCATGTCCTTGCCTGCCAATCTCTTCGCCCCCCTGCCGGACGCCCGCGACGACGAAGTCTTCAGCGAGCTGCTGAAACGGCCTGGCTGCCGTATCGAACGCATCGTTTCGCAGGGCCAGGCCACCCCGCCGGAGCAGCCCTGGTGCCAACCTCATGAAGAGTGGGTGGTGGTGCTCAGCGGCGCCGCACGGCTGCTGATGGAGGGGCGGGAGTTTGATCTGAAGCCGGGCGATCATTTGCTGATCCCGGCCAACGTGGAGCACCGGGTCACCTTCACCGACCCGCAACAGCCAACGGTGTGGCTGGCGATCCATCTCCAGTAGGGAGGGCCGCAGGTGGCCCGGTGGGAGGGGCTTTAGCCGCGAAAGCGCCGGGAAGTTCACTGCATCTGTTGTGAACAGGCGGTCGCTTCGCGGCTGAAGCCGCTCCTACTCGGCCTAACTGAACAGTATTGCGGCTACAGTTGATCCTTCCGGGTGTTCATGGCTGAGCCACGTCGACCCGCTCGAAGCGCCCGGAAATGACGGTGTAGGCGAGGATGGCGATCAGGCCGTGGGCGGCGACGAACCACAGGGCCGCGTTGAACGAACCGGTGGTCGCGACGAAGTAGCCGATCACCACCGGAGTGATGATTCCGGCGGTATTGCCGATGCCGTTGAACACTCCGCCGCTGAGGCCGACCATGTTCTTCGGCGCGGTGTCGGAGAGCACCGCCCAGCCGACTGCCGCCAGGCCCTTGCCGAAGAACGCCAGGGCCATCAGGGCGATGACCAGCCAGTTGGCGTCGACGTAGTTGGCCGATACCAGGCTGGCCGACAGTGCCATGCCGATCACGAACGGCGTCTTGCGGGCCCGGGACGGATGCACGCCCCGACGAATCAGCCAGTCCGACACCACACCGCCCAGTACCCCGCCGGAAAACCCGCAGATCGCCGGCAGTGCCGCTACCCAGCCGGCCTCCATGATGGTCATGCCGCGGCCCTTGATCAGGTAGATCGGAAACCAGGTGATGAAGAAGTAGGTGAGGGCGGTGATGCAGTACTGCCCCAGGTAGATGCCCCACAAAGTACGGCTGGTGAACAGCTGCTTGACCTCGCTCCACTTCAGCTTGGGTTTCTCGCTCTTGCGGGTGCTCTCCAGGTTCACCAGCGCGCCGCCTTCACGCATGTAATCCAGCTCGGCCTGCTGCACGCGGGGGTGGCTGGCCGGGTCGTGGTACATCGCGAACCAGAACAGTGTGGCGACCATGCCCAGGGCGCCCATCCACAGGAACACGTGCTCCCAGCCCAGGCTGTGGGTCAACCAGGCCATCAAGGGCGCGAACACCACCACCGCCATGTACTGCGCCGAGTTGAACAGGGCCGAGGCCGTGCCGCGCTCACGGGTGGGGAACCAGCTGGAGACGATGCGGTTGTTGGCCGGGAAGGCTGGCGACTCGACCAGGCCGAGCATGAAGCGCATGCCGAACAGCGTCAGCGCGGCGCTCGTCCCGACCAGGCCGATCCAGCCCACGGTGCCCTGCAGCAGGGTGAACAGCGACCAGAGGAACAGGCTGCAGCCATACACCCGGCGTGCGCCGAAGCGGTCCAGCAGCCAGCCGCCGGGAATCTGCCCCAGGGCGTAGGCCCAGGCGAAGGCCGAGAAGATCATGCCGAGCATGATCGGGTCCAGGCCCAGCGCCTTGACCACTTCGGTGCCGGCGATGGACATGGTGGCCCGGTCGGCATAGTTGAGTACGGTGACGATGAAAATCAGCGCGAGGATCACGAAACGCTGGCGACCGACGCGAGCCTCGCTGACCACCGCGTCCATGGGCGCAGTCTTGGTATTCATGGTGTTCTCCGCAGGTCATGCAGACCTTGTTGTTATTGGAGGGGAGAAACGCAGTCAGGCTGGTAGGGCCACCTGGGGGCGTGGTTCGGCGAAGCAGGCTTGCAGGTGCGAGAGCACGATCTCGCCCATGGCCAGGCGCGTCTGCTCGGTGGCACTGGCGCGGTGCGGTTGCAGCACCACGTTGTCGAGCCGACGCAGCGCTTCGGGAACCCTGGGTTCGTCGACGAACACGTCCAGGCCGGCGCCGGCGATGCGACCGTTCTGCAAGGCTTCGATCAGCGCGGTTTCGTCGACCAGCTTGCCGCGTGCCACGTTGATGAAGTAGCCGCGTGGCCCAAGGGCCTCAAGGACCTCGGCGGTGACGATCGCGCGGCCCAGGTCGGCCGAGGCGGCCAGTACCAGCACATCGCTGTGACGCGCCAGGTCCGGCAGGTCGGCGAAGAAGCGATAACCGCTCTGTGGCTGCTCGCGCAGGTCGTTGTACTGGATGTCCATGCCGAAGGCCTGGGCACGGCGGGCGATGGCGTGGCCGACCTGGCCGAGACCGACGATACCGATGCGTGTGCCGGTCACGCGGCGTGCCAGCGGCTGGTTGACCTCCCCCCACTGACCGTTGCGCACGATGCGATCACCGACGGCCAGGTCGCGCAACGACATGATCAGCAGCCCCATGGCCATGTCCGCGACATCGTCGGTCAGCACGCCTGGGGTGGTGGTGACGCGAATGCCACGGCTGGCCGCACGGTCGAGGTCCACGGCGTCGGTGCCGATACCGCTGATGGCGATGATCCGCAGGTTGGGCAGGCGGTCCATCAGCGCATTGGACAGGCCCTTGGCGCCACCGGTGACCACGCCATGGATACGCGGACCGACGGCATCGAGCAGGGCGTCCTGGTCGTCGGCCTGATACAAGCGGTGAACGTGATAGGTCTGCAACAGCTGGGCGTCGATCGGCGCCGGAACGGGTTGAGTCAGCAGGATGTCGTAGGTCATCGTCGCCTTCCTTCGAATTGTCGTTGTGAGGGACTCCGGGAGTGCTGACAGCCTAGGAAAAGCATCGATTCACGTCTAACATTCATCTTGAATGTATCGATACAAGAATTGAATCGTGGAATTGCATCAACTGCGTTGTTTCGTGATGGTCGCCGAAGAACTGCACTTCGGTCGTGCAGCGCAAAGGCTGCACATGACCCAGCCGCCGCTGAGTCGTCAGATCCAGTTGCTGGAGCGTTCCCTGGGCGTGCAATTGCTCGACCGCAGCAACCGCCAGGTACGCCTGACCGTGGCCGGGCGGCACTTCCTGCGCGATGCCCAGCATCTGCTGGCCTACACCGAGCAGGCCGGCGACAGCGCGCGGCGCCTGGCCAGCGGCGAAGCGGGGCAGCTGGTGCTGGGGTTCACGGCGGTGAGCGGCTACAACATGGTCCCGGAACTGCTCAGCCGCGCCGGCCAGGCTCTGCCGGACATCGGTTTCGAACTGCACGAGATGGTCTCCAGCGACCAGACCGAAGCGCTGGCGGCGAACATGATCGACATCGGCTTCGTGCGCCACATGGAGCCACGGCCCGGCTGGAGCTACCAGCTGGCCAGCCGCGAGCCGCTGATGGTGGTGATGCCGGCAGGGCATTCGCTGGGCAGGCGTGGGCCACTGAGCGTCGCCGACCTGGCGCATCAGCCGTTCGTGATGTATTCGCCCAAGGAGGGCCGGTATTTCTACGACTGCATCGTCGGACTGTTCGCTGCCGCTGGCGTGTCGCCGCGTTATCTCTATTACCTCAAGCAGACTCACTCGATCCTGGGCCTGGTGCGGGCCGGGCTGGGCATCGGCATCGTTCCGGCATCGGCCCGCGAACTGTACATGGGCCACCTGGACTTCCGGTCGCTGGCCGATGCCCAGCCTTCGGCAGACATGTACATGGTTTACCGCGACGACAACGACAACCCGGCGTTGCCGCGCTTCATCAACATGGCGCGCCAGCATTTCACCCTGGGGGTAGCGCCGAGCGACGACCGGTCCAGGACGGGCTGAAAACGGCCTTCATCCCGATGCCGGTCATGACCAGTGGGTGGTGCCTACACGGCCTTGTCCGCCGGCGGTTCCAGCTCCAGTTGCTGGCGGCGGAACTGCCCCGGTGGCAGGCCGTGGATCTGCCGGAAGCGCCGCGAGAAATAGGCTTCGTCAGCGAAGCCGCACAGTCGCGCCACCTCGCCGACCGGCCGGGTGCCGCCCAGCAGGTAACTGCGCGCTGCATGCATGCGCCGCTCCAGCACCAGTTCGCTGAAGGTCTTGCCGATCTCCTTGCGCAGCCAGTGCGTCAGGTAGGTCGGTGACAGGTAGGTGGCGGCCGCTGCCTTGGTCAGACTCAGGTCCGGGTCGGCCAGGTGCTTGCGCACGTATTCGCTTATCCGCGTGAGCGCATCGCGGCGGCTGGCCTGGGCGGCGTTGTCTTCGGCCAGCTGCTTGAGGCGGTCGGCGAACAGCATGCACACCTTGCCGATCATCTGCAGCAGCAGGCCCTTGATGATTTCCCGGCTGCCGAACTGACGCTGGGCATCCAGGTCGCGCATCTGTTGCACCAGCGCGCAGACCGGTTCGAAGTCGGCCTGTTCGAGGATGAAATCCATGTGCTCCTGAAAACGGAACGGCGACAGCTCCGGTGCCAGCAGAATGGACACCTCTTCCAGGTCCATCGGGTCGCACTCCAGGTGCGGCAGCAGGAACGTCTGCGAGAAGTTGATGACCATGAAATGGCTGTCCGCCGGGTGCGGGATGACATGCATGCGGTGCGGCAGGATGAACGCCAGGGCATTGCGCGGGAAAGGGCGTTGCACGTGGCCGATCTGCTGCACCGTGTCGCCGCCCAGATTGACCTGAATCTGGAAATACTCATGACGATGCAGGGCGGTTTCCGCCACCCGTCCGTGTTCGTCGCGGATGTAGAAATCCGCTCGTTCGCTGCGCTGCTGCATGCCGTAGGTAGGTATCCGGCTGACTGAATGCATGCTCATCTCCCTTGTTGTTCTTGCCCGGCTCCGAATGGGCGAGCCGGTGACGCGGGTCGATTCTGTACAACGGGCTGTGCGGGGTGCAATGCCTTGTACGATGACTTGATGGCGGATGGATTGTAGGGCGCTTGGACAATCCCGAGCGGGGGTGCAAAAGCGCTGTCGTTCGGACGTGGCCTTTAAAGTGCTCTAGAACAAGGCTTTCGAGGGATGTTCAACGTCCTGCTGGGAGCATGCCTGGGTGAGGTTTTTTTGGACAGGTGGCTGAGGCACCGTCCATCGGTAAGAAAACGTTCTAACTGGCGCGTTGCATTTTTTCAGTCGTACGACCACCTTGATAGGCGTTGCCGCCGACATCTATCAACAATAATCAAAGGGTGCCCGCACAATGCACATCATCCCTCGCTGGACGGTCCCGCCGCCGTCAGCCGTCGCCATAGGCCCGCCTGTCCGGGCCTGATTTCACCCATCCAGCCGTTGTCGTCAACCACCGCTTGCCGGAGGCGCGGCCCTGCTTTGCGCAAAAACCTCGATACCCCCTAACAACAATGAGGTCACACCATGTCGAGTCCCAATTCCCAGGCGGCGTCGGTCGCCAGCCACGCGCTGCCCAACGAGGCCGTCGCCCCCGCACGCCTGCCCACCCGGCGACGCTGGTTCATGCTCAGCCTGCTGTTGATCGCCACCATCATCAACTACGTCGACCGGGTGAACATCTCCATCGCCGCGCCCTTCATGGCCAAGGACCTGGGCCTGGACAAGATCCAGATGGGCCTGATCTTCTCCGCTTTCGCCTGGACCTATGCACTGGCGCTGGTGCCTGCCGGCTTCGTCGCCGACCGCTTCGGTTCGCGGTTGACCTACGGCGTTTCGCTGATCAGCTGGTCGGCCGTCACCGTCTGCCAGGGCCTGGCCAACGGTTTCGCTTCGCTGTTCGGCCTGCGCCTGGCGGTCGGGGCCATGGAAGCGCCGGCGTTTCCGGCCAACAGTCGGGCCGTGACGGTATGGTTCCCGGCCCGTGAGCGTGGCATGGCCAGCAGTGTCTACGTGTGTGGTCAATACCTCGGGACCGCGCTGTTCACGGGCGCACTGCTGTGGCTGGCGACCACCTATGACTGGCGTCACGTGTTCTACAGCACTGGCCTGGTGGGCATCGTGTTCGGGGTGATCTGGCTGTTCCTGTACCGTGATCCGCTCAACTGCAAGAAGGTCAGCAAGGAGGAACTGCAGTACATCGAGAATGGCGGCGGCCTGGTGAAAAGCAGCCAGGAGCGTACCCGCTTCAACTGGCGGCAGATTGCCGAGCTGTTCCGCTACCGGCAGATCTGGGCGATCTGCATCGGCAAGTTCGCCAGCACCTCGGCGCTGTACTTCTTCCTGACCTGGTTCCCCACCTACCTGATCGAAGAGCGCCAACTGACCACCATCAAGGCCGGCATCTTCGCGGTCATGCCGTTCATTGGCGCCACGGTGGGCATCCTGCTGGCCGGCATCGTCTCCGACCTGCTGATCCGTCGCGGCTTCAGCATGTCGTTCGCGCGCAAGCTGCCGCTGGTGGTGGGCTCGATGCTCGGCATGTCCATCGTGCTGGTCAATTTCACCGACTCCAACCTGGTGTGCATCGCCATCCTCACCATCGCGTTCTTTGCCCAGGGCATCGCTTCGTCTTCGTGGGCGGCGGTTTCGGAGGTCGCGCCCAAGGAGCTGATCGGTCTCACCGGCGGCGTCACCAGCCTGGCGGCGAACATTGGCGGCATCGTCTGCCCCATCGTGGTGGGCGCCATCGTGCATGCCACCGGCACGTTCGCCTACGCGTTCTGGTTCATCGGTGGCGTGGCGTTGATGGGCACCCTGTCGTACTCGCTGCTGCTCGGTCGGCTGTACCGCATCGAGCTGAAAACCCCGGCGCAATAAACCGGTTTCCTCCAACACGAAGCGGCTTTCGTCCAACTTTGCCGGGCGTGGCCGCTTTACGCTGAATCCATCGAACAACAACGAGCAGCCTGACATGAGCGATTTCGTCTTCACCCCCGCGACCCAGCCCAGCCTGGCGGTGGCCGGCACGGCACAGCGCTTTCCGGTCAGCCGGGTGTTCTGTGTCGGTCGCAACTACCCGTGGAGCGACGGCCAGGGCCGCAGCGTGCCGCTGTTCTTCATGAAGCCGGCCTCGTCGGTGATCGACGCCCAGGGTGAGATCGCCTACCCACCGCAAACCGAAGAGTTCTGTCACGAGATCGAACTGGTGGTGGCCATCGGCAGCGGTGGGGCGGACATTCCGGAAAACCGTGCGCTGGAGCATGTGTGGGGGTATGCCGCCGGGCTGGACCTGACTCGCCGCGACCAGCAGCGCGCCGCCAAGCAGGCCGGTATGCCCTGGGAAGGCGCCAAGGCCTTCGACGGCTCGGCGCCCATCAGTGCCATCCAGCCGGTCAGCCGCCAGGGCCATGCCCAAGAGGGCGCGGTGTGGCTGCAGGTCAACGGCCAGGAGCGTCAGCGCTCGGCACTGCAGCATCAGCTGTGGTCGGTGGCGGAAATCATCAGCCACCTGTCGCGCAGCCTCAGCCTGCTACCTGGCGACCTGATCATGACCGGCACGCCGGAAGGCGTCGCCGCCCTGCAGCCGGGGGACCGCATTCGCGCCGCCGTCGAGGGCGTCGGACAGATCGACGTACAGGTCGGCCCGCGCGCCGCCTGAGCCAAACGAACATCCACAGGAGAGCCACAATGTCCAATAATCCCTCTTCGAAAATCGCCTTGGTGACCGGGGCCGGCAGCGGTATCGGCAAGGCCGTGGCCCTCGGCCTGCTGGAGGACGGCTTCACGGTCGTCCTGGCCGGGCGGCGCATCGAGCCCTTGCTGGCGCTTGCCGAACAGGCCGCCAGCCAAGGCCGCCAGGCCGTGCCGGTGGCCACCGACGTGCGCGACCCGAGCAGCGTGCGCGCGCTGTTCGCCACCGTCGAGGAGCGCTTCGGGCGCCTGGACCTGATCTTCAACAACGCCGGGGTCAACGCGCCGGCGGTGCCCATGGACGAACTGCCGGTCGAGACCTGGGACAACGTCATCGCCACCAACGTCAATGGCGTGTTCCTGTGCTGCCGCGAAGCCTTCGGCCTGATGCGGCGCCAGCAGCCCCAGGGCGGGCGGATCATCAACAACGGTTCGATCTCTGCCCATACGCCACGGCCTTTCACCGCCCCCTATACCGCCAGCAAACACGCGGTGCTGGGGCTGACCAAGGCTCTGGCCCTGGATGGCCGCGAGTACGACATTGCCTGCAGCCAGATCGACATCGGCAATGCCCTGACCGAGCTGTCCGAGCGGATGACGCGCGGGGTGCGCCAGGCCAACGGGCAGATCGCCGTCGAGCCGATGGTGGACGTGCAACACGTCGCCGATGCGGTGCGCTACATCGCCGCGCTGCCGCTGTCGGCCAACGTCCTGAACATGACCGTAATGGCCACCAAGATGCCCTTCGTCGGCCGCGGCTGACACCACTCCGCTCGCGTGGCAGCAGCATCAGCGGCGAAGTGCTTCCCGGCTGAAGCCGGTCCCACCGGTCAGCGTTTTCCTATTCGAGGTACACCCATGAAACCCGAAGTCCTGCAGCTCAGCCCCATCCTCATCCCGCAGATTCGCGAGCGGCTCGAAGAACTGTTCGTCATTCGCCCCTATTACCAGCAGGCCGACAAGGCCGCCTACCTGGCTGAACACGGCGCCAACATCCGCGGCGTGATCACCGGCGGCCACACCGGCATCACCCGGGAAGTCCTGGCCAAGCTGCCGCGCGTGGAAGTGGTGGCGGTCAATGGCGTGGGCACCGACGCCGTCGACCTGGCTTACTGCCGCGACCTGGGCATCCACGTGACGGCGACCATTGGCGCGCTCACCGACGATGTCGCCGACCTGGCCATGGGCCTGCTGATCTCGGTATGCCGGGGCCTGTGCACCAGCGACCGCTACGTGCGTTCCGGGCAGTGGCCGCAAAGCCCCACGCCGCTGGCGCCCTTGCCGCTGGCACGGCAGGTCAGCGGCATGCGCATCGGCATCGTCGGCATGGGCCGCGTCGGCCGGGCCGTGGCCACCCGCGCGGCGGCCTTCGGCTGCCCGATCCGCTACACCGACCTGCAGGCCATCGACGCCGTGGAACATACCTACGTTGCCGACCTCATCGAGCTGGCCCGAAGCAGCGACGCGCTGATCCTGGCCGCCGCTGCCGACGGTGGCAAGGCCATCATCGATGCCCAGGTGTTAGACGCCCTGGGGCCGGAGGGCTACCTGGTCAACGTGGCGCGCGGCAAGCTGGTCAACGAGGACGACCTGGTCGCCGCGCTCAAGGCCGGGCGCATTGCCGGCGCGGCGCTGGACGTGTTCGTCGATGAACCCCATGTACCTGAAACGCTGTTCGACGACGAGCGCGTGGTGCTGCAACCGCATCGTGCCAGCGCCACGGTACAGACCCGTACGCGCATGGGCGAAATGGTCATCGCCAGTCTGCTGGATACCTTCGCCGGCAAGAAACCGGTGGGGTGTGTGACAGGCTGAGCCTGCCCTGGTACTCACTGGCGCCTGATGACCCCGGCCTGTTCGTCTGGCAAGAGCTTGAACATGCCGCTGCCTGAGGACGTGGGTGCGCTGCGCGCCAGTTGCCTGGCAGAGATGAGTGAAGAGACCGATGCATCACTGGAGTGTCGATGGCTAGAAGGGCTAGGCGTGCTCACGGGAGGCGAGGCCGTGCCCGGCTCGACAGGCAAGGCTTCGATCCACTGCGCCGTTCTTTTCCATGCCGTCGCCATGGACACGGGAGTCGTGCCCAAATAGTTTTCATGGGAAAGGTCTGGCAGGTCAGCCGTCGAGCTTTGCGCGGTTGTGGAGTGGCTGCGGAGTGAGGGTGGGGGTGTGTTGCTTCTGCCTGGCGCCGCAGGCTCTCGGAACGTCCTGCTGCTGAATAGATCGTCGAACCCATGCGTTGTCAGGCGAACAAGACGAGTTTCTCGCGCCACCTGTCTACGCAGACGCAGCAGGTTGCCCAGTCGTCGGAACACGGGGAAGTGCCCCGTGATGTCAGTCGCATTGACCGGATCGCCACGGCAGTAGGCGTAGCTGTTCACTCCGCCGTGAGCAAACGGACTCAGGCTGTCTGGACTGTTGAAACGCATCAGTAACGGGTTGAACGCCCGGTAACCGTTGCCCAGCAGGTAATGGCCGGTGAGGGGGTCGCGGTATTCGCCGTTGAAGGCCGGCAGCGGCGAGCCGATGCCCGTTGATGGACGAAAACCGTGGGGCAGGTAGGCGTGCTCCTGCCGTTGGTCGGTTTCCAGGTCGCGCAGCCGTTGATGGCGAGCCTGATCGTTAACGAGGGACGAGGTCATACAGGCGCCCGGTGTCGGTGGTCATATGGCCTAGCCTGGGGCCGTTCGAGCCTTTGGTCAGCTGGCAGAACTGCCAGCCTGCCTGCCGGCCGCCGGCTCCAGCAGGGCGCGGCATTTTCGCGCACTGCAAGAAAGCGCTTATCAGTTGCCCACACACGCTGTTACTTTTGCCGCCGGGAACACGTCTACGTTCCCGTAGCCCACCCAACCTATGATGAGGAGCATCATGGCCAAGGCCGCCGACGTGGTAGTGCAATGTCTGGAAAATGAAGGCGTCGAGTACGTTTTCGGTATTCCAGGTGAAGAAAACCTCGACCTTCTCGAGTCTCTGCGCAAATCGCAGATCAAGCTGGTGCTGACCCGCCACGAGCAGTCCGCTGGCTTCATGGCCGCCACCTATGGCCGTCTGACCGGCAAGACCGGCGTCAGCCTGTCGACCCTGGGCCCCGGTGCCACCAACCTGGTGACCGCAGGCGCCTATGCCTACCTGGGCGGTATGCCCATGTTGATGATCACTGGCCAAAAGCCGATCAAGAAATCCAAGCAGGGCCGCTTCCAGATTCTGGATGTGGTCGGCATGATGCAGCCGCTGACCAAATACACCCATCAGTTGGCTTCCGCGGACAACATCCCGTCCCGCGTGCGTGAGGCCTTCCGTCTCGCCGAAGAGGAAAAGCCCGGTGCCGTGCACCTGGAGCTGCCTGAAGACATCGCCGCCGAACAGACCGACGTGCTGCCGATTCCGCGCAGCGTGCATCGCCGTCCGCTGGCCGAGCACAAATCCATCGAAGCCGCCGTGGCCAAGCTCAAGGCTGCGCGCAGCCCGATCCTGGTGATCGGTGCCGGTGCCAACCGCAAGATGACCGCCAAGGTCCTCAAGCAACTGATCGACAAGACCGGCATCCCGTTCGTCACCACCCAGATGGGTAAAGGCGTGGTCGACGAGCGTCACCCGCGCTTCCTGGGCAACGCCGCGCTGTCGTCCGGTGACTTCGTGCACCGTGCGGTCGAGGCGGCCGACCTGATCATCAACATCGGCCACGACGTGATCGAGAAGCCACCATTCTTCATGGTGCGTGGCGGTACCGAAGTGATCCACGTCAGCTTCCGTTCCGCTGAAGTGGACGCGGTGTACTTCCCGCAGATCGAAGTGATCGGCGACATCGCCAACGCCATCTGGCAGATCGGCGAAGCGCTGGATGCCGCGGCATTCGACGGCAGCGCACAGTGGGACTTCACTCGCCTGATGGCGATTCGTGAAGCCAACGAAGCGCAGATCGCCGAAGGCGCCGACGACGACCGCTTCCCGGTGTATCCGCAGCGTCTGGTGGCCGATATCCGTCGTGCGCTGCCCAGCGAGGGCATCGTGGCGCTGGACAACGGCATCTACAAGATCTGGTTCGCGCGTAACTACAAGGCGCACAAGCCCAACACCGTCCTGCTGGACAACGCCCTGGCGACCATGGGCGCTGGCCTGCCGTCGGCCATGGCGGCGCACCTGGTCAACCCCAAGCGCCCGGTGGTTTCGGTGTGCGGTGACGGCGGTTTCATGATGAACAGCCAGGAGCTGGAAACAGCCGTGCGCCTGAACATGAACCTGACCGTGGTGATCCTGCGTGACGACGGCTACGGCATGATCCGCTGGAAGCAGGCCAACATGGGCTTCACCGATTTCGGCCTGGACTATGGCAACCCTGACTTCGTCAAGTACGCCGAAGCCTACGGTGCCCAGGGCCATCGCGTGGAAAGCGCCGAAGGCTTCCTGCCGCTGCTGGAGAAGTGCATCAGCACCCCAGGCGTTCATGTGATCGACTGCCCGGTCGACTACAGCGAGAACGACCGCATCCTCAACATCGAGCTGCGCGAGCGTAGCCTGGCTGTCTGATGATGCAGTTCGCGAACCGGGAGGGTACGAGTGATCTCGTACCCTCCCGGTTCGGCTTTACCCCGCCCGTCTCACCGGGCCGTGCCAGATTCCGCATAACCCTGTAGGCTCCCCCTCTCTCGATCCCTCATCGACCAGGAGCTGCTGTGGATCTGCGCCAACTCGAAGCCTTCGCCGCAGTCATGTCCGCCGGTAGCGTCACCGGTGCCGGGCAGATGCTCGGGCGTTCCCAGCCGACCATTACCCGCCAGATCCAGGAACTGGAGCAGGAACTGGGCTTTGCCCTGTTCGAGCGCAGCGGTCCCAAGGTCACGCCCACGCAGAAGGCGTTCATGATGACCGCCGAGGTGGAAAGCGCCCTGCAAGGCGTGCGCCATGTCCAGCAGCGGGCGTCGAGCCTGGCGCGTGAAGAGAATCTCCGTCTGCGCCTGGTCGCCACCCCGGCGCTGGCGGCCGGCCTGCTGCCTTCGGCGCTGGCGCTGTTGCCGGAGCCGCTGCAGGCTCAGCAGTTGCAGATCCACAGCCTGTCGGCCGAAGCGGCGGTGCAGGCGGTGCTGTCGAAGACCTTCGACCTGGGGGTGATCAGCCTGCCCCTGGAGCACCGTGGCCTGGAGCTGCACTGGATTGGCGAAGCCGCTTGCGTGGCGGTACTGCCCGCCGACAGCGAGCTGGCCGCTGAGCCTGTATTGAGCCTGGAGAAGCTCGCCAGCCAGACCCTGGTGAGCATTTCCAACCCATTCCGCTTCCGCCGCCGTATCGACAAGGCCTTCGCAGCAGCCGGCCTGGAGCCGGCGCACATTCTCGACACCAACACCTCGCTGATCGCCATGCAGATGGCGCGCGTCGGGCTGGGCGTGGCGCTGGTCGACCCGTTCACCGCGTTCGGTGTGCCTTTGCAGGGGGTAGTGGTGCGGCCCATCGCTTGTAGCGTGCCGTTCTACTTCGGCCTGGTTTCAGCGCATGCCAGCCCGTTGTCCGAAGTGGCACGGGCGCTGGTCGAGGCGTTGAAGACCACCTCGCAGGCGCTACTGCCCGGCATGACCCTGCACCCGGCCAACCGTCATGACGTGTTGATGCAGGCCATCTACGCCAGCTGATCGGGCGGACAGCCCCGTAACCTCTATTTATTTCCAATTCGAATATTCATAGAGCCTTTAAGTCTTTGTGGTGATAACCGCAGGCTTTTAGTATTCGGATGGCAAATTAAATAGCTTTTAGTATTTGAAAAGTGGATGGTATGACGCAGGTCATGATTTCGTGCTGGGGTCGACGCCTTCGGTCACGAAGTCATCTTTCCACTTCCATCGAGACTGCATCCCCATGCCTGATACTCACACCCCCATCGGCTTGTCGGCCCTCGAGGCTCGCTTGCGCGAAGACCTGGAATGGCTCGGCCTGCCCGCTCAACCCTGGGTCAAGACCCATCGGCATGGCGACACCGAGCTACTGGACGTCGCCATTGTCGGCGCCGGCATGGCCGGCATGGCCGCTGCCGCCGAGCTGCGCCATCTGGGGGTGCGCAGTGTGCTGTTCGACCAATCCGAGCCGGGCTTCGAAGGGCCGTGGGCGACCACCGCGCGCATGGAAACCCTGCGCTCGCCCAAGCAACTGGCCGGCCCGGCACTGGGGTTGCCTGCACTGACCTTCAGGGCCTGGTTCCAGGCGCAGTTCGGTCTGCCGGCCTGGCAGGCGCTGGACAAGATTCCGCGCCTGCAATGGGCCGATTACCTGCGCTGGTACCGCCAGGTGATGGGGCTGGACGTGCGCAACCGCCAGCGCATTGCCAGCGTACAGCCCACCGGCGAGGGTTTCGTGCGCCTGCGGGTGGAAACCCCGGACGGCCAGCAGGAACACCTGGCCCGGCATGTGGTGCTGGCCACCGGGCGTGACGGCATGGGCGGCCCCTGGGTGCCGGACCTGGCGCTGCACTTGCCACGCCAGTACTGGGCGCATTCGGCCGATGGCCTGCAAGACGCGTGGTTCACCGGCAAACGGGTGGCGGTGATCGGGGGCGGTGCCTCGGCGATGGATGCCGCCGGCACGGCACTGGAAGCGGGTGCTGCCTCGGTGGACATGCTGGTGCGCCGCCGCGAACTGCCGCGTATCAACAAGGGCAAGGGCGCGGGCAGCCCCGGCATGACCCATGGCTACTGGCGCCTGCCCGATGCCTGGAAATGGCAGATCCGCGAGTACCTCAACCAGCAGCAGACCCCGCCGCCGCGTGGCAGTACCCTGCGCGTGGCCCGGCACGCCAATGCCCGGCTGTTGCTGGGCAATGCCCTGGAAGCGGTGCACCTGGACGAGCAAGGGCAGCTGCAAGTGCGCACCTCGCAGGCCAACCTGGTCTACGACTTCATCGTGTTCGCCACCGGCTTTCGCACCGACTTTGACCAACGCCCGGAATTCGCCCCGTTCGCGCCCTATATCCGGCGCTGGTCGGAGCGTTTTCCGCTGCCCGCCGACAAGCTCGACAGTGAAGCGGCGCAGTTGCCCGACCTGGGCCCGCTGTTCGAATTCCTGCCCCGCGAGCCGGGTGCCTGCCCGGGGCTGGAGCGCATTCACTGCTTCAACTACCCGGCGGCACTGACCTACGGCGGCGTGTCTGGCGATATTCCAGCCATCAGCGACGGCGCCAAGCGCATCGCCCAGGGCCTGGCCGGCCAGCTGTTCAACGAAGACATCGAACGGCATTTCGCCGATATGCAGCGCTATGACGAGCCCGAGCTGCTGGGTGACGAATGGCAGCCCGGCGAACTGCGCGATACGGAGCGGCGCACGTGACCGGCTGGCTGCTGCGCCGTATCGGCCAGGCCGCTCTGGTGCTGGTGCTGATGTCGCTGATCGTGTTCGTCGGTCTGAATGCCATCGGCAACCCGCTGGACATCCTCATCGGTGAAGACCTCAACCAGGCCGAACGCGCCGCGGCCATCGCCCGTCTGGGCCTCGACCAGCCACTGTGGCAGCAGTACCTGCATTTCGTCGGGGGCGCGCTGGACGGGCACCTGGGCAAGAGCTACGTGCATCATGAAGACGCCCTGCAACTGGTGCTGCAGCGCCTGCCGGCGACTTTCGAGCTGGCGCTGGTGGCCTTGCTGCTGGCGGTGCTGATCGGCGTGCCGCTGGGGTTGTTCGCTGGCCTGTACCCGGACCACCCGGTGTCGAAAATGCTCATGGCCACCAGCATCATCGGTTTCTCGCTGCCGTCGTTCTGGGTGGCGCTGATGCTGGTGCTGTTCTTCTCGGTGCACCTGGGCTGGCTGCCGGCCAGCGGTCGCGGCGAGACCCGCGAGCTGCTGGGTATCCAGTGGTCGTGGCTGACCCTCGACGGCTGGCAGCACCTGCTGCTGCCGGCGCTGAACCTGGCGCTGTTCAAGGTCTCGCTGATCCTGCGCCTGACCCGCGCCGGGGTGCGCGAGATCCTGCCCCAGGACTTCGTGCGCTTCGCCCGCGCCAAGGGCCTTTCGCCGCTGCGCGTGGTGCTCATGCACGTGCTGCGCAACACCCTGATCCCGCTGGTCACCGTGCTCGGCCTGGAACTGGGCTCGACCATCGCCTATGCGGTGGTCACCGAAAACATCTTTGCCTGGCCCGGTTCCGGCAAGCTGATCCTCGACAGCATCAATAACCTCGACCGGCCGGTGGTAGTGGCCTACCTGATGATCGTGGTGGTGATCTTCGTCACCCTCAACCTGATCGTCGATGTCCTGTACCGCGTGCTCGACCCGCGGGTTCGTCTGGAGGCTGCGCGATGAGCCGTGCCGTATCGATCGCTTCGCCCTGGCGGCGTGCCCTGGGCGATTTCTTCCGTGCGCCATCGGCATTGCTGGGCCTGGCGCTGTTGCTGGGGGTGGCGCTGCTGGCCCTGCTGGCGCCGTGGATCACCCCGCAGAACCCTTACGACCTGATGCAGCTGGATGTGCTCGATGCCCGCTTGCCGCCGGGCAGCGAAAGCTCCAGTGGCGCGTTCACCTACTGGCTGGGCACCGATGGCCAGGGCCGTGACCTGTATTCGGCGATTGCCTACGGCCTGCGCATCAGCCTGGTGGTGGGCCTGGGCTCGGCACTGATCGCCGCCGTGGTTGGCACGGTGATCGGCCTGGTGGCCGCCTACGCCGGTGGCTGGGTGGATGCGCTGCTGATGCGCCTGGTCGACATGCTGTTGTCATTTCCCGGCATTCTCATGGCGCTGATGATCCTGGCCTGGCTGGGCAAGGGGGTGGGCAACGTGATGCTCACCCTGGTGGTGCTGGAGTGGGCCTACTACGCACGCACCGCGCGGGGCCAGGCGCTGGTGGAAAGCCGCCGCGAATACGTCGAGGCCGCCCGTGGCCAGGGCATCGACCGGGTACGCATCCTGCTCGGGCACATCCTGCCCAACTGCCTGCCGCCGCTGATCGTCATCGGCGCCCTGCAGATTGCCCGGGCCATTACCCTGGAAGCGACCCTGTCGTTCCTCGGCCTGGGCGTGCCGATTACCGAACCCTCGCTGGGTCTGCTGATTGCCAACGGCTTCCAGTACATGCTCGGCGACGAATACTGGATCAGCGTGTTCCCCGGCTGCGCCCTGCTGCTGACCATCGTGGCCATCAATCTGGTGGGCGACCGCCTGCGTGACGTACTCAACCCGAGGTTGCAGGCATGACCAGCGCCCCTCAAGTATTGCCGGCCACCCTCGACGTGCGCGGCCTGAGCGCCGCCTTCCAGACCCGCGACGGCCTGCTGCCGGCGGTGCGCGACCTGTCGCTGACCTTGCAGCCGGGGCGGATTCTCGGCCTGGTCGGCGAGTCCGGCTCGGGCAAGTCGGTCACCGGCTTTTCCATCCTCGGTCTGCTCGACAAGCCGGGGCGCATCACCGCCGGCGAGATCCTGTTCCAGGGCCGCGACCTGCGTCAGCTCAAGCCGCGTGAGCTGCGCGAGCTGCAGGGTGACCGCCTGGCGATGATCTTCCAGGACCCGATGATGACCCTCAATCCGGTGCTGCGTGTCGATACGCAGATGATCGAGGCGGTGCGTGCCCACCGCCGGGTCAGCCAGGCCGAGGCCCGAGAACTGGCGCGCAGCACCCTGGCGGCGATGGGTATCGCCAGCCCCGAAGAGCGCCTGCGTGCCTACCCGCATCAGTTGTCTGGCGGCATGCGCCAGCGGGTGGCGATTGCCATCGCCCTGTTGCACCGGCCGGACCTGATCATCGCCGACGAACCCACCACCGCGCTGGACGTCACCATCCAGGCGCAGATTCTTGCCGAGGTGCAGAAGCTGGTGCGCGAGCAGGGCACCTCGCTGGTGTGGATCACCCACGACCTGTCGGTGGTCGCCGGCCTGGCTGACGAAGTGGCGGTGATGTACGCCGGGCGCATCGTCGAGCAGGGGCCGGTGGACGCCTTGCTGGACAACCCGCAACACCCCTATACCCAGGGCCTGATCGACAGCCTGCCGAGCCGCAACAAGCGCGGCGAACGCCTGCGCCAGATTCCCGGCCTGGCGCCGTCGCTGGGCAATCTGCCGTCCGGCTGTGCCTTCGCCCCGCGTTGCCCGCGTGCCAGCCAGGCCTGCCAGGCCGAGCCGCCGCTGGAGCTGCTGGCCGGCGGGCGCAGCGTGCGCTGCTTCCACCCCGGCACCCGTGCAGGAGAACAGCATGCCCGGTGATATTCCCTTGATCGAATTGCAACAGGTCAGCAAGGAGTTCTCTTCCGGCCAGCCGGGCATCGCCGGACGTGCGCTGCAGCGCCTTGGCCTGGCCCGGCCACCGGCGCTAACCCGCGCCGTAGACAGCGTAGACCTGAGCATTCGGCGCGGTGAGGTGGTGGGGCTGGTCGGTGAGTCCGGGTGTGGCAAGTCCACCCTCGGGCGCATCGCCGCTGGCCTCAATGCGCCGACCCGCGGTCAGGTGCTGTTCGACGGACAGACCCTGGAGCAACGTCCGGCTGCCGAGCGCAAGGCGGCGCGCCTGAAGGTGCAGATGATCTTCCAGGACCCCTACTCGAGCCTCAACCCGCGCCTGCGCATCGACCGCATCGTGGGCGAGGGCGCACGCCTGCAAGGCCTGACCGATCGTGCCGGGTTCGACGACTACGTCAGCACCCAGCTGCAACGCGCCGGCCTCGACCCGGCCCTGCGCCTGCGTTACGCGCATCAGTTCAGCGGTGGCCAGCGCCAACGCATCGGCATTGCCCGGGCCCTGGCGGTACAGCCCGAGGTGCTGGTGTGCGACGAATCGGTGGCGGCACTGGACGTGTCGATCCAGGCGCAGATCCTCAACCTGTTCATGGACCTGCGCGAGCAACTGGGCCTGACCTATCTGTTCATCAGCCATGACCTGGGCGTGGTCGAGCACCTGTGCGACCGCGTGGTGGTCATGTACCTGGGGCGGGTGGTGGAGCAGGCCACGGTCGAAGACCTGTTCGCCCGCCCCAACCATCCCTACACCCAGGCCTTGCTGGCGCAGATTCCGCGCTTCGAGCAGCGTCGCAGCCAGTACACGCCGATCCAGGGGGAGATGCCCAGCCCCCTGGCGCCGCCGTCGGGTTGTCATTTTCACCCCCGTTGTCCGTATGCCAGTGCGCGCTGCCGCGAGCAGGCGCCCCCTCTGCAACAGGTGGCGCCGGGGCACTTCAGCGCTTGCCATCTCAATCACGCCGTATGAATGAGGACCGCTCCTTGAAACCCTTACTGACCAGTGCATTGACCCTGGCCCTGCTGAGCGCAGGGCATGCCGTGGCCGCTGACGCCGACAAGACCCTGCGCATCGCCTACGCCGACCCGGTGTCGTCCCTCGATCCGCAACTGAACAACCACGCCGGTGACCGCTCCATCGCCCTGCACAATTTCGAATCGATCGTGCAGCGTCGTGACGACGGCCTGCATCCGGGCCTGACCAAAAGCTGGGAAACCAAAGACCCGCTGACCTGGGTGCTGCACTTGCGTGACGACGTGAAGTGGCAGGACGGCAAGCCGTTCACCGCCGACGATGTGGTGTTTTCCGTGGAGCGGGCGCGCAACGTGCCGGGCAGCGTGGCGTCCTATGCCGCCGGCCTGCGCACCGTCGAGAGCATCAGCGCCCAGGATGCGCATACCGTGGTGATCAAGACCAAGGTGCCCAACCCCTTGCTGGTCGACAACGTCGACACGATCTACCTGGTCAGCCGCCATGTGGGCGCGGGCGCCAGCAGTGAGGATTACAGCAGCGGCAAGGCAGCGGTGGGTACCGGTCCGTACAAGCTGGTGTCCTACGCGCAGGGTGACCGCGCGCTGTTCGAGCGCAACGATGGCTACTGGGGACCGAAGCCGGCCTGGGCCAAGGTCGACTACCGCTACGTTCCCAACCCAGCCGGGCGCACCGCCGCGCTGCTGGCCGGTGACGTGGACGTGATCGACAAGGTTTCGCCCAGCGACGTGCAGAAACTCGGCAAGACGCCAGGTGTGAAAGTCTTCGCCTACCCTGGCCTGCGGGCGCTGATCATCCAGCCAAGCTTCCGCGAAGGCCCCAACGAATTCATCCGCGACAACGCCGGCAAGCCACTGGCGCAGAACCCGCTGCGTGACGTGCGGGTGCGCGAGGCTCTGTCGCTGGCGATCAACCGCAAGGCCATCGTCGAGCGCATCCTGCAGAACACCGTCACCGAGGCCAACCAATGGATGCCGGCCAACACCTTTGGCTACAACCCCGACGTCAAGGACATCCCCTTCGACGCCAAGAAGGCCAAGGCCCTGCTCGCCGAGGCGGGTTATCCGGAAGGGTTCCAGCTGAGCGTCCATGTACCGGGCGACCGCTACCCGCAGGCCCCGGAGGCCATGCAGGCGGTGGCGCAGTTCTGGGCGCGCATCGGCATCAAGGTCGACCTGCAGGTGGTGCCATGGTCGGTGTACGCCAGCCGTGCCAACAAGAACGAGTTCGCCATCAGCGTGATTGCCTGGGGCAACGGCACGGGTGAAGCCAGCTACGGCCTGACCAACATCCTCGCCACGGCGGATGCCGGCAAGGGCCTGGGCATGTCCAACTGGGGCCGCTACAGCAACCCTGAGGTCGACCGCGACCTGGAAAAGGCCACTGCAGAATTCGACAACGCCAAGCGCGAAGCCATCCTGCGTGATTCGGTCAAGCGCGTCAGTGACGACGTTGGCATCCTGCCGCTGTTCCACTACCAGAACATCTGGGCCGCCCGTACGGGTCTGAAAGTCGTGCCATGGCTCAGCGACCGCACCGCCGCGCTAATGGTCAGCGAAGAGCCGGCCGGCGGAGCCAAGCCTTGATCGAACTGAGCGTCAGTCCGGCCAGCGGTCTGCTCGACGAGCCACGACACGTCCGGGTTGTGGGGCTGGCGCCGGGGCAGCGCATCACCCTGACCGCCCGCACCCGGCGCGGCCACGGCGTGGGCTGGATCAGCCGGGCGCAGTTCGTCGCCGATGCACAGGGCCGCGTGGACCTGCAGCGTGATGCGCCGGTGGCCGGCGACTACCAGGGTGTCAGCGCCCTGGGCCTGCTGTGGAGTCAGAAGCCCGAGGGCCAGCCGGCGACGGCTGCCGTGTTCCCGGACGATCTCCTGCAGCCACTGCTGACTCACATCAGCCTGGACGGCAGCGAGATTTCCGCCACCCTGACGCAGTACCTGGCCGGCGAGGGCGTGAGCCGTCGCGAGGTGCGTGAAGACGGCCTGGTGGGCACGCTGTTCCTGCCCGCAGGTCCCGGACCGCATCCGGCGGTGATGGTGCTCAACGGCTCCGGCGGCGGCATCAACGAACCCCGCGCAGCGCTCTATGCCTCCCGGGGTTATGCCGCCCTGGCGCTCGGCTATTTCAAGGCGCCGGGCCTGTCGGACTACATTTCCAATACCCCGCTGGAGTACTTCGAGCGGGGCCTGGACTGGCTGCGTCGTGAAGTGCGGCCAGCCCACGACTTCGTGGCCCTGAGCGGCCAGTCGCGTGGCGGCGAGCTGGTGCTGCTGCTCGCCAGCCTGTTCCCCGAAAAAGTCTCGGCGGTGATCGGTTATGTGCCCAGCGCTCTGGTCCACGGTGGCCAGGCGGCGGCCGACCCCGCCGTGGGCCGCGACGGCCCGGCCTGGCTGTACCGCGGCCAGCCCCTGGTGCACCTGTGGAACGACAACCGCACCGCCAGCTGGCAGGCCCGCGATGCCGGGCAGCGCAATGCGCTGTCGATGCTCAGCGCCCTGGATGACCCCGAGGCCGTGGCGCGTGCGCGCATTGCGGTGGAGAAGATCCAGGGGCCGGTGCTGTTGCTGTCTGCCGGCGACGATGCTGCCTGGCCGTCCGACCTGTTCTCGCGCATGGTCAGCGAGCGTCTGGCGCAGTTCGAGCACCCCTGGCCGGTGCAGCACCTGGATTTTCCGCAAGCCGGGCATAGCATCCTGTTGCCTTTCATTCCGTCCACTTACAGCCAGGACGGCACGCCCGCCGCCAATGCCAAAGCCAACCAAGGCTCCTGGCAGGGCGTGCGTCAATTCCTGCAAGACGCCGTGGCCGCGCGCCAGGCAAGCCTGGAGACCCACCCATGAGTTCCCCTGCCAACGATCTGATCGACAGCCTGGTGCTGCAAGCGGACAGCCACCTGCGCGAAGTTCGCCAGGCTCGCAGCAAAGTCACCCTGGCCACCCAGGCCAGCCACGAACTGTTGTTCGCCGCCGACCTGCCCGGCAACCTGAGTGTCGAGACCCGCCTGCTGGTGGCCCTGTACGGCAGCCTGTTGAGCCGCCAGGCACAGCTGGCGGCCCACTATCGCCAGCGTCTGGTCGAGCTGAACACCCGCGCACCGCTGCTCGCCGCCGTGGAGCAGGACGACCTGGCCGCCATCGATGATGCACTGTTGCGTCGTGTGCTGGGCTACACCCGTACACTGATCCTGGCGCCGAAGGAAGGCGACCGCGCCGCCCTCGATGCCCTGCGCGAGGCCGGGCTGAGCCCGTTGGACGCCGTCACCCTGGCGCAACTGATCGCTTTCATTTCCTATCAGGTCCGGCTGACCGCCGGCCTCGCCGCCCTGCAAGCCCTGGGAGCCGCCCAATGAGCCAGATCATCCGCGACAACGGCTTCACCAACGAAACCCTCGGCTGGGCCTCCTGGCTGCCGATCGTCAACCCGGAACAGGCCAGCCCGGAACAACTGGACGTGCTCAAGGAAAGCCACCCCAAGGCGATGACCAGCGAGTACTACCTGACCCTGATTCATCAGCCTGAAGTGCTGCGCCAGCGCTCGCTGGTGTTCAACGCCATCATGTACGCCCCCGGCGGCCTGCCACGCTACGAGCGCGAACTGGCCAGCACCGTGGTGTCGCGGGTAAACCACTGCGTGTACTGCGCCTCGGTGCATGCCCAGCGTTTCGAGCAACTGGCCAAGCGTAACGAAGTGGTCGCCGAAATCTTCGCCGACCCGGCCACGGCAGGCGGCAACCCGCGCGAGCAGGCGATCATCCGCTTCTCCATCGACCTGACCCTCGACCCGGGCGCCATCGGCCCCGAGCACTTGCAGCCGCTGCGTGACGTCGGCCTCAACGACGGTGAAATCCTCGACCTGATCCAGGCCGTGGCCATCTTCGCCTGGGCCAACCGCCTGATGCTCAACCTTGGCGACCCGGTCTACTCGCCAGAGTCAGCCTGACACCGAGAGCGGTCGCTAGGGTTCTGGCCGCAACTGTTCAATTACGTGCCTGCCGGCTTTTGTTGGGGCGAGCTTGCTCGCGAAAAGCTGGCAAGGCCGCTGCATTGGCTGTGAACGTGACGAAGCCATCGCGAGCAAGCTCCAACAGGTTCGGGAAAACCTGCCCAACACGCTACCGGCCACAAGATGAGGGGGCTGGCATCAGGGGGTATTGGGCGGTGGCGGGAAGCACAGCCGGTGCTCGTCGTTGCACTCTTCCTTCTGTTTTCTCTCCAGCTCCCAAGGCGTCTTTGGGTAGCGCGATTCCTCCGAAGGCAGCGTCGGCATCGGCTGGTTGCTGATCCAGGGGCGTAGGTCCATGTTCGGGTCGCACAGGGCATAACCCTCGGAAAAACCGGCGGCAAATTCCTGTTGCTGGTCCTGTGGCAGGTCGCGCCCCGCGTGCTCGTCGTACTCGGCCCCGCGCTTGGCCGCGCAACCGGCATGGTAGCCGCGCTGGTGCACGGTAGGCTCCGGCTCCCACGGCATCCTGACGTTCTGGCAGCCCGCCAAGCCGATACTGGCCAGAACCAGCCATGACAGGTTCATCCACTTCATCGTGCGTCGTTCCCAGGCTTGTTCAGTGCCGGTCAATCTTCGCTGCATAGACCCATGAGGCGGCTTTTGGTTGCGCGGTGATGTGTGTCGAAGCCTGCTGAGCCCAGATTTATAAGTAGGATGTTTTCGATTTAATCCCGCGCTATTGAACGCTCGAATATCGAGTGATTACGTCCGCCGTGTTTCTGGACTTGATCCAGAAAGGCAAAGACTTAATCCAATAACGAACGAGGCTTTACAGGGATGAAAACCCATTATTTGAAAGGATTGTTGGCGTGCTTATTGACCGCCTACCTGTTCCCGGCATTCGCACAAACGGCTGCGGTTGAAAATACCGATCAGGCCACGGTGCTGGAGGATCGTGTTCACTTTCTCAGCGGTGAACTGGAGAACCCGCATGCCATACATCATTACCGCTTCACGGCACTGCGCGGGCAGGACGTATTATTAACGACGTTGAATTCTGCCACGTACGGACAGCAATGGCGCCTTGAATACCGAATCGACAGCGGTGAATGGAAGGCAAAAAGCGGCAGCGCACCTCAGAAGTTTCAGGGCTTGGCCGTTGGCGCCACCGTTGAAGTCAAGGTACTGGCGGTCGACGGCGTTCAGCCACAGGCCATCGGCTACAGCTTGGTATTTGGCTCTTATCCGCACATGCGTTATGACTTTCACCATCAGAAAGGTTTCCTGCCGATTCCTCACGGACGTACCAAGCCAGAATTTCTTGCCACACAGGCGCTTACCGAGGCGATGCTTGATGTGACCTTCACCGATAACAAGGGACATCCTCTGGAGGGGGGCGTGGTTGCGTTTACGTTCCTGCCCAATGTTGAACTCAAGGAAACTACGGAGTTTTACCTTTCTGACCGGGACGGAAAGGTGAAAGAGCTCATACGCTTCAACGCTTGCGAAGGTGGCGTGTATGCCGAGCCGTTCGTTCATGTGAATGGCGGGCGGAACACATGGGCAACTCGGTACAAAGTCGGAGTTTATCAAGCAGTGAATTTCTTGCCGGGAGCGATTGCTGACAAACCTCATACCTTCTTTTTCGGACACATTTGTAAACGCTGGTTGATCAACTGGTCGAAAAATTGACCTTCTGGCAATCGCTCTGCTGATCTGTCTCACCAGAGCGATTGCCTGAGATCAGACCATCACATCGACCAAAGGCTGTTCACGCTTCTCGCCCTTTTCCAGGACCTGCATCACGAACGCTTCGTACCTCTTTTCCGGCTTGGCCGCGATCAGCTTTCCATAATCGAGCGTGTTTTCGATGTTCCCCAGGTTCAATTCGTATTGACCGCCGAAGACCTCATCGTTATGCACCAGGGCGATAGCTATTTCAGCATGGCGGATTACGCTGTCTTTAAAGCCATTGTGAGCGTTGAACAGTTCGGTCAGGTAGTTCAACTCGCCTTCATTTAACGACTGATTTGGGTCAAGTATTTTTAGCTGTCCGTCAGCGCCCAGGGTATAGCTGAAAGGCTTGTTCGCGAGGTCTGGTCTGACGATGTTCAGCTCGTTGCGGATTTTGGAGTGGTGGCATTGCTGGATCTCAAGCTCTATCTGAGAAGAGGCTTTCAGCTTCCACAGATAAAGTTCCTCATCGCTGATCGGACATTCTTCTGCAGAAGAGCGGCATTGGTAAGCAAGACTTACCATGTCCAGCGCAGGCCCCGCCTCTCGGCTGGCCTTCACGCGTCCTGGCGTTTCGCTGGCTTCAAGTGTCGGCCCATCGGTGGCTTGCACAGCCGCTTTCGGCATGGGCAGGGTGACGATGCAGGGAAAGGTCGCAGAGGTGATGTTCATGGTCGATGACTCTTCGGGTGGGCTCGTTACGGCTAACGGCCGTGCCTTGCGAAACTCATCCTGAACATCTCGTAGGGCTTTTCTGAAGTGTTGATCGGTTGTGGGCAGCGTCACAGTGTGCGGAGCGTTTTTGCCCGGGTGTCGGCATTCAAAGCGCTCGCAGCCTGGCCCCGTCCCGCTCGCCGGGGCCGGCTTGGTTTAACTCAACTGCTCGAACAGGTCCTGGCGTACCGCGCCACGGATCATGGTCAGATGCATTTCCTCCTGTTGCTGCGCCTGCTCGAAGCGATCGGCGATCATCGGGTGGCCGCCGTGGTTGCACAGCTCGACCAGCAGCGACCAGGCCGCGTTGTCTTCCAGCTCGATGGTGAGAATCGCGCTCAGCGACTGTGACAGCGTGGTGCGCGGGTCGGTAAGCACCTGCAGGATACCCATCGCCTTGACCCCGACCAGGTCGGCGCACGGGGTGACGCTGGTGGGGTCGGCGCCGAGGGTTTCGATGGCGTCGCGCACGATATTCATGTGCTCCAACTCCTGAGCCTGGATTTCCCGCAGGGTGCTGACCAGCGACGGGTCTGCGCCCTGTGCCGACGTGGCCTTGGCGATCATGGCTTCGTACAGGCGCACGCCGGCGCGCTCGAAGGCCAGCCGCTCGCCCAGCTTGTCCAGCAGCACCTGAGGATTCTTGCCGAGCATCTTGTCGAAGGTGTTCTTCAGCATGCCCTTGGTCGAGCCAGGCGGTGCCACCGAGCCGAGCGGGTCGGCGTCGAGAATGGCGCGCTGGCGTGCTTCGGTGTACTGGCCGACATCACCGGGCACATCGGCCGGAAAGTGCCGGGTCGCTTCTTCCTGGGCCTGAACGTCTTCGGGCGACATCTGCGCACCGGTGCGATTCATGCCTGTGCTGACTTGCGCGTCGCTCATGGCTGTTCTCCCTTCACATTGAGTTCCGAGCCCGGCCGCCAGGTGTAGCCGGCCGAGACGATGTTGGCCGGCACGCCGGCACTGTTGAGCCGCGCACGGTACTCCAGCGAGGCCTGGTTCTCCTGGTCTTTCGGCACGTAGTCGATGCCGTGGGCACGCAGGTCGACTTCCTGGGCCAGGGTCTCGCGCACGAAGTCACGCTGGCTCTTGAAGTCGATCATCGCCGGCAACTGCCCGGCCAGCACTTCGGCGGGGTCGCGACGTTCGTGCTGCTTGAACAGCTCGCAGGCCAGGTTCAGGTGCCCCAGTTCGTAGTCGACGAAGCGTTCCCACAGGCCCTTGATGCGCGGGTTTTCCTCTTGGGCGTGGCAACTGGCGTAGGCGTACACCTCCATGGCCTCATGAATCAGCCACTTCTCCAGGAAGCTCTCGCCGGGGTCCTGCAGCGAGCCGTACTGGGTGACGTGCTGCTCCTCCACCGAGGCGATTTCCGCGTACAGCGCGCGGGCCACCGGGTCGGCGAACAGCGGGCCGATGTTCATGTAGTAGTCGTGGGTCTGGTATTCGGCGGCGGTGATCAGCGCGGCGTGCAGCTTGGTGATCAGAGCGGCACTGTCCTTGCTGTAGTGCTCGCGCAGGTCGTCTTCCGGCGCGCGGTGGTGCTCGCTGGTCGGGCGGCCCGGCACCAGGTCGGTGTAGCCCTGCAGGATGGTATTGGCGTCCTTGCCCTCCAGGCGGTCGAGCATCGCCGAGTAGCGGTACAGGTGGTCGAAGTCTTCGAGCAGGCCGAAGCGGTAGGTCTGTGCCTGGTACGGGTCAGGTTCGTTCTGGGCCACGGCGGCAGTCACTTCGATGGCCACCTGTTCGTAGGCCACGGTGGTTTCCAGGGGCGAATGGTCGGCCGAGAGCAGCCAGTTGATCGCGGTCATCTGGTGGTGCTCGACACGCCGCACCTGGGCCAGTGGCAGGCGCAGTTCCTTGTTGAGCCGCGCACCGATGTGCTTGAGGCGCAGAGTGTCGGCCTCGACACCGTTCATCAGGATCACCCGCACGCGGGTGAAGGCATCGTCATCCAGTTTGCTGATCGGCTTGCCGGCCAGCTCCCGCCAGGTGAACGACTGTTTCTCCAGTGGCACACCCTTGTTGTCCAGCAGGTTGTCGATTGTGTTCATCGGATGGTCTCCGTCATCAGGGATACGGAGTGCTCTCGAACGGCGTGACAACACCCCGTATACGGTCGACTGGAATGACGGCGTGGGTTTCCGTGGCGGCGACGGATGGCCTGTGGGGGTGAACTGAGCAGTATTGGGGTTACGGGCAATACCGCCCGGTGAGGCCGGGTAGGAGCGGCTTCAGCCGCGAAGCGATCGCATGTTCACAGCAGATGCACTGAATTTCCTGGCGCTTTCGCGGCTAAAGCCGCTCCCACCACATAACGACTAACTGAACGGTATTTGGGGTTACAGGTCGTTCATGCGCCGCCCTGATAGCGCACGTGGAGCTGAAGGTCGGCAGGCGCGTCGATGGCGGCCAGATATTCAGCCACGCTGATCTCACCGACGCAGGGGCGGGCGCCGGGCGTCGGCTGGTAGCTGTCGGCCAGCTTGCGGGCCAGGGCCACCGAGGCACAGGCGGGAATTTCCTGCCCCTTTTCGCGTGCGGCGTTGAGTTGAATGTCGAGGCGCAGCGGCAACTGGTTGTGATCCACGCCATGCACCTCCAGGTACAGCGCGCTGCGGCCGTCACCGAAGCGTTCGCAGGCCGTGCCCATACGGTGCAGGCGGCGTGCCCAGGGCGCGGGGTCGGCGATCAGTCCCAGGCGCCGCGCCTGGGCCAGCAGGGCAGTGGCCAGGGCGCCGGGCATCAGGCCGGGACCGGCCTTGAACACCAGGTCACGGGCGCCGTAGCGCTCGCCGAACAGGTCCATGTCCGGTACGTCGACGTTGGCCAGCCAGCGCCAGCCCAGGCCCGGCAATTGTCGACGCTGCAGACCCAGCCAGCCGTGCACCGCGTGGGGCTGGCCGCCACGGCGCTGCAGGATCGGTTGGCCGGCGTAGGCCAGTACACCTTCCACGGTGGCCAGGCCGGGCATTTTCGCCGATGAGGAAATGCCGTGTTCGATTCGGTCGATGCGCGCAAAACGCTGGCGCTGTTCATCGAGCAAGGCCGCCGACAGGCTGGGCACCGAACTGCAGCCGCTGAGCACCGCGACGCCGGCGGCCCTGGCTGGAGCATCGAGCACATGGATGCCATTGACGAAGGTGCGGCAGTCGGCCAGGTCGCAATAGTGCACGCCCGCCTCGATGCACTGTTCGGCCACTCGGTACGACTGACCCTGGAATGGCCCGCCGGTGTGGATCACCAGATCGATGCCCAGTTGCCTCAGGGTGTCGGCAAAGCCGGCAGCGTGGGCATCGCCACACCAGGTCTGCAGGGCGAAGCGCTGCGCCAGGTTGGCCAGGCGGGCAGCGTCGCGACCGGCCGCGTACAGCTCGATGCCTTCGACAGCGGCCAGGTGGCGGCACACGATGGTGCCGAAATTGCCGTACCCGCCGATCACCAGAACGCTCAATGACATGCCCGACTCCCTGTGTGGTTCGGGCGCTATTGTGGAGAATCACGCTGGGCGCGCGCAATCGAGCGCTGCGGCCCTGCGTCAGCCGCTGAACGTAAGGTGCGTGCTCATCCAGTCAGATGTACGAGGCACTTCTATCCGTTTGGCCCCGCCTGCCGCATGCCGCGCTTCTAGACTGAACGAGACCCTCGTCAAGGACGACGAGCCAATCGGCAGGTCAGGGCGCATGGCGACACATCTTTTCATCTTGGGTGATGCCGATCAGGTCCGGCACGGTATCGACAGGTTGATGCTGCAGGGGCGGCTGGTCGAGCTGAGAGAGTTGTCCGAGGCCTTGACGCAGGGTATCCATCAGCTTCTCGACGCACTGGAAACGCGCATGGGGGCCGAGGTGCTGATGGGCGGTGGTGATGACCTGCTGGTCCGGGTGCCCCAGCAGGCCTTCTCGCGTTCAGTGATGCTGGAGCTGGCGAAAAACTTCCAGTGCCACACCGGCTGCAGCATCTCCTTCGGCGTGGGGGCCAGGCTGAGCATCGCCTACATCAACCTGCGCCGTGCCAAGGCCGAAAGGCTCGTGGTCTGCTGCCAGGGCTTGCGCATCTAAGCCGCGCCCTTGGCAGGTCAGGTCTGGAACACCAGCAGCCCGGCCTTGAGCGCCTGCGCGTTGCTGCCCAGGGTGGTGGCCGAGTCGTGGATCTCGGTGACGCCCTGGTGGGTGTGCTGGAAGGTCTCGTGCATGCCGCCCAGGCGCCCGGTGATGTCGGTCACCGCGTGCTGGATTTCTTCACTGCTGGCCAGGGCGCGGTCCATGGTTTCGCTGACCTGGCCCATCTGCTGCACCAGGCCGTCGATGACTTCCAGCGTGCCGTCGGAAGCGACGGCCAGGTGACGTGACTGTTCGGCGCTGCTGCCCATGCGCTGGGCAATCTCGCGAATGCCGCCGGTGACGGCGTTGATCACCTGCTGGGCTTCGGTCAGCACGCTCTGGGTCTGGCCGGCCAGCTTGCGCACTTCGTCAGCGACCACCGCGAAGCCGCGTCCCGCTTCGCCGGCGCGGGCAGCTTCGATGGCTGCGTTGAGCGCCAGCAGGTTGGTCTGGTCGGAAATGCTGGCGATCATCTGCAGTACCTGGCCGATCTGCTCGGCCTCGCTGCTCAGGCGACCCAGGTCGCCGGCCAGTTCGATGTTCGCCGAGGTGCTGTGGCGCACGTCGCCGATCAGCCGTTGCAGCTCTTGGTGGGTACGGCTCAGTTCGTGAGTGGCGGATTCCAGGTAGCCGCGTACCGTCGCGGCGAGGTTGGATGACTGCTCGGCGGATTGGCGGATCGACTGGCCATCCTGGCTGATATCGGCCAGTTGACCACCGGCCTGCTGGATACGCTGGGCGATGTCCTCGGCCAGCAGCAGGAAGGTACTGGCCAGGCGCTGGTTGTGATCGGCCATGCCCGAGGCGTCGCCCAGGGTCTGGCGCACGTCCTGCAGCAGTGTGGCCAGGTGGCGGCCCATGTGCCCCAGTTCATCGCCGGTGACCACTGTCACCGTGGTGGACAGGTCGCGCTTCTCGGCGATGTGGTTGAGCTGGCCGGTGAGGTGGTGGATGCCATGCACCAGCGCGCGTGCCGCCAGCCACGACAGCAGCAGGCCGACCAGGAAGGTCGCGGCACCGATCAGCAGCAGGCTGTAGAGGCTCTGGCTGATCGCCAGTTCCAGGGTGGCGAGGGTGATATCGACGCCTATCACATAGGTATTGCCGCTGGCGCTGCGCAGCGGCACGAAGATCGAGCGGAAACTGCCATAGCTGTCGGTGTATTCGTCGAACTGTTCCCGGCCGCTGTGGGCTGCTTCCAGCACGGCCGGGCTGGCATCGGTGTAGTGCTGCAGGTGCTTGGAGTAGCTGTCGTTGGCGATGTCGCTGGCACTGGAGCCATCGGCCAGGTAATACACCTGGTCCTTGTCGTCGACCATCAGGCTGTAGGCGTACTTGAGGCTTACATCGCCGGCATATTCGCCAAGGTTGCGTACTTGTGCCAGGTACTCGCCGGGCTTGAGCCCATCGGCCTGGCGGGCGCGGTCCAGATAGTCGTTGCCCAGCACCCGGGGTACGGCGTAGGCAGCGGTGCGCAGACGGCTGTCGATCTGCGCGCGGATATCCTGGGTCTTGGCGTATTGCGCATAGCTGATGAAAGACACCACGCTGATGAGGTTGACCAGGGTCAGGACCAGCATCAGTTTGGTTTGCAGACGGAAATTACGCAGAGGCATGGCGCAGATTCCAACAGGGGCCCATCGCGGGCTGAACTTTTCAGGCGTTGAGTTGTATTGCCTGACTATTGGAAAGCGTTGATGGCTATTTGCCAATCTTTTTTTGCGTTCAAATCCAGGGGCTTATTCAGAGACGGATCGGTCAGATTCGTCCAGACGCCGGCGCTTGGTCGCCAGTGCCTGTTCCAGGGAAATGTTCGCGCACTCTACGAATAGGCGAGCCAGAGCCTTCAGCGCCCGTTCATGGGCTTCGCTGTTCGACGCCTGAAGTGAGGCAAGGGGGATGTGCGTGGGAAAGGTCTGTGCAACATGCTGGTGCAGCATGTGGATGATTTCGGTGCGCAGGCAAGGCTCGCTTTCCCGCCCGCTAACACGCTTTGCGAAGTCTTCTATGGCCGCTTGAAGTGAAGAAAAGTTGCCGGCTTCGCTCTGATTAATTTCCTTTGAAATCATGAGCTGGTTGCTCCCTGCGGTATCCCGTTATTGAACTTGGGAAATAAATCCTTGTGCATGCATGCTATAGCGTGTAGTGCTATGGCGTGCATTCAAGCGAAAACCCTTTCTTTTGTAAAGGGTGGCGCTATGAAGCTGAGCAAGGCTATTGGTGCCGCACTGAAAGAGATCAGGGAAGCCAAGGGACTGACCCAGGAAGACTTCGTTGGTGTCAGTGGTAGAACCTATCTTTCCGAGATCGAGCGGGGGTTGAAGAGCCCAACCCTGGAGAAGCTCGATCAGCTGGCCACCCGGATGGGCATCCATCCGCTTGAGCTGCTGTTGATCTGCTATGCGAAGCACCAAGGTTTGAGTCGGGAACAAATCGTGGGCTTGCTGGGGACCATGGGACTTGCTGCGGCCGATGAAAAAAGTTGAACAACGAAAGTTCGTGGGCGTTAGTTGCCACGACGGGCGTTCGCCCAACTATCGATTCTTTTTTCTGGTGGGCCGAGTTCTTTTGGAAAACCACCCCATGAAGTGATTTATGCCGCGCGCCGCAAGTTGTTGCGGGGCGGTCGGGAATAATCATCCGCCGGGTCGCAGGCGCGACGACGGGGCGGTATGGGGCAGCGTCGGCACACGACGCCCCCCAGTGGGATGCCCGGCGGCCAGGCTCAGAGTTGCAGAGGCGGCGGCAGTTCGTTTTCGCTGATATTCAGCGGCAGGCGGTCGAGCAATTGATCCACCACGCCCTGGGCCTGCACGATCAGGTGCGAGGAGGCCATCGCCAGGTCACGAGCCGTGCCGTGCAGGTTGTCGCCGCACTCGTAAACGGTGGCGTTGGCGCAGCGCAGCAGGTCGCAGACCTGGGCCAGCTGGGACTCGAAGGTGGTGGGCAGGGGAGGGTCGGGGACGAGTTTTCTGATCATGGTGCTACTCCAGTCATTGATGAAGACCGGCACCATGCGCTGCTAAACGAAGGGTGGCGGCCGTGCGAGGGTTAGCAGACTGGAGACTGGCATCCAGCGCACCCTAAGGTGCCCCGCGCACAGCCACCATAAATGCCAGGCGAAAAAAATCGCCTTATCCAAGGTGGCGTTGCGCGCCAATCGTCTCAGGCTGCTAAACCCGGTCGCTGAATCTGCAGCGACGGCAGGCAGCCTAGTAACCCGAATCGACAGGCGCAAGCGGCCGAGATTCTCTCGGAAAAGTCGCTCAAGAGAAAGGGAGGCGTCCTGCAATCATTTCCCACGGCTGGCGCTGCGGTGTTCGTCGCAGGCGCATGGCGCCACGGCAGGGCGCCGCAAGGGTGAGAGCGAGCAGGCTCGCTCCCCTGGTCGTTTGGCAGACGCTGAGTCGACGCTGGCGGGCGCTGGCCTTTCAGGGGACCGTGAGTGTGATCAGGTAGTTGCCGCGGGTCACAGGCTCGCCCTTGTCGCTGACCAGTGCGTAGTGCTGACTGTATTGGCGGCCCTGCGTGTCACTGGCGATCAGTTTGACCTTTACCGATGGGGCGTTCAGGGCGGCGACATCCATCTGCTGCACATGGATGTCCGGCGGGCGGACCTGTGTCGGGCAGCCGTCCAGGCGCCAGCCGACGGCCGAGGACGACGCCGAGCACGATGCCTCGACGACGCTGCCGCTGAAGCGGAGCGCGCCTTGGCCGACAGGGGGAGCGGCCAGGCACACCGAGGCGAGGCTGGTAAAGGTGGCGAGGCCGAGTCCGAATAGGGTCCATTTCATATGGCTGACTCCTGAAAAAGATCACTCTCCTGGGTATCGGCTCGCCGGGTGATTATCTGAAACGCAACGGGTGCTGGCCGACGGGCTTTTAACCCGGCAGGCTCGTCTGTCGCCTTTCCAGGCCATTACTGTCTGCTTGGCTCGCGCAGGCCGGCCTGGGGCAGTGCTGAGCATCAGGCCCAATACAGTTCGCTCAGGCGCTATGTGGCTCAGTGTGGGCTGGCTGTAGGCCGCACGATGATTTCGCTGACATCGACGTCGGCTGGCTGCTCGATGGCGTAGACCAGCGCCCTGGCGATGGCATCGGCACCTATGGCGATGCGGCGGAAGGCTTTCATTTCTTCGCGGCCGGCTTCATCGGAAATCGAGTCGGCCAGCTCGGATTCGGTCACCCCTGGGCTGACCACCGTGACGCGGATCGTGTCGCTCTCCTGGCGCAAGCCGTCGGAAATGGCGCGTACCGCGTACTTGGTGGCGCAGTACACCGCCGCTGTCGGCGACACGGCATGCGCACCGATCGAGGCGATGTTGATCACCTGGCCATGCCCCTGTGCCTGCATGCCTGGCAGCACGGCGGCGATGCCATGCAGCACACCGCGCACGTTGACGTCGAGCATGCGGTTCCATTCATCGACCTTCAACGAGGCCAGTGGCGACAGGGGCATCACCCCGGCGTTGTTGATGATCACGTCCACCTGGCCATGCTGGTCCTTGGCCAGGGCCACGAACGCCTGCATCGAGGCCAGGTCGGTGACGTCCAGCGCACAGGCGCTGGCCGAGCCACCGGCGCTGCGGATCTCGGCCACCAGGCGCTGCAGACGATCGGTGCGGCGTGCGCCGAGCACGACATGTGCGCCGCGCGCTGCGATCAGCCGGGCAGCCGCTTCCCCGATGCCGCTGCTTGCGCCGGTGATCAATACGACTTTATTTTCGATGTTCGACATGTCCGTTTCTCCTGCTTGAGCATTGAGGTTCAGCGACGCCCAGCGGTCTGGGGCGCTGCTGTCGGGTACGTCGAAAGGTTAAGGGCAGCGGGCGGGCTCTCGCGTGCCAAAACCTGCGCAACACTTGCCTATTCGTGTCTGGGGGCCGTGTAGGGCAGCCGGGCTGGTGTAGCATCGGGACTGGTTGCCATACCGATCAATGAGTCGCTCACGGGCTCTGCTGGCGCAAGCTTGCTCGCGACCAGATCGAGCCCGCAGGAGAGCCTTGAAATGCAGCAAGACGATAGCTTCCTCCAGCAGACCACTGCCCTGTACCGGGCCGAGCTGGTGCGTGCCCTGACCCGACGCTTCACCGCGCCGGGCACCTACGAGACCGCCATCGCGCCCCTGCATGTCATCCGCTGCGATGCGCCTTCGCCGATCATCCACACCGTGCACAAGCCGGCGCTGTGCCTGATCGTGCAAGGCCTGAAGGAAGTGGGCCTGGGAGACGAGCACTACCACTACGACCCGCTCACCTATCTGGTGGTGTCGGTGACCCTGCCGGTCTCCGGGCGGGTGCTGGAGGCCAGCCCCGAAGCGCCGTACCTGTGTATTCGCCTGGATTTCGAACCCGCCGAGATCGCCCAGGTGATCGCCGATACGCCGCCGGCGGCGGTGCCGGACGAGCCTGAGCGGGGGCTGTTTCTGGAACGGATCGATGTGTCGCTGCTGGAAACCATGGTGCGCCTGGTGCGCCTGCTGGATAGCCCACGCGACATCGGCATGCTGGCGCCCCTGGCGCTGCGTGAGCTGCACTACCGCCTGCTGCGCGGCGTGCATGGACGCCGCCTGTACGAGCTGGCCCTGGGTGACTCGCAAAGCCGCAGGGTGACGCGAGCCATCGACTGGTTGAACAGGCACTACACCCAACCGCTGCGCATCGAGGAACTGGCCCGGGTCGCCAACCTTGGCAGTTCTACCCTGCATCATCATTTCAAGGCGGTCACTGCCATGAGCCCGTTGCAGTACCAGAAACAGCTGCGCCTGCAGGAGGCCCGGCGCCTGCTGCTGGCGGAAGGATTGGACGTGGCCAGCGCCTGCTACCGGGTAGGCTACGAGAGCCCGTCGCAGTTCAGTCGTGAGTACAGTCGGCAGTTCGGCTGCCCGCCCTCCAGGGATATCGGTCGGGTTTCGCGGGCCTGAAAAACCACAAACCCCCTTGTCGCCAGGCGAGCAAGGGGGTTGTCGATTGCGCTCAGGCAGCGTGGCGAACCACGCCAGCCGTCAGACGTTGAAGCGGAAGTGCAGCACGTCACCGTCCTTGACGATGTAGTCCTTGCCTTCCAGACGCCATTTGCCGGCTTCCTTGGCGCCGGCTTCACCCTTGTACTGGATGAAGTCGTCATAGGCCACGCACTCGGCGCGGATGAAGCCTTTCTCGAAGTCGGTGTGGATCACGCCAGCGGCCTGTGGCGCGGTGGCGCCGACACGTACGGTCCAGGCGCGCACTTCTTCGACACCGGCGGTGAAGTAGGTCTGCAGGTTGAGCAGTTCGTAACCGGCGCGGATCACGCGGTTCAGGCCCGGCTCTTCCAGGCCCAGGGCCTCGAGGAATTCGTCCTTCTCCTCGCCGTCGTCCAGCTCGGCGATCTCGGCTTCGATCTTGTTGCACACGGCAACCACCACGGCGCCTTCTTCTTCGGCGATGGCCTTGACCACATCCAGGTACGGGTTGTTGTCGACACCGTCTTCGGCAACGTTGGCGATGTACATCACCGGCTTGCTGGTCAGCAGGTGGAAGCCGCGGATGACGGCCTTCTCTTCGGCGCTCATGTTCTTCATCAGGCTGCGCGCGGGCTTGCCTTCGGTGAAGTGGGCGATCAGCTGTTCCAGCAGGGCTTTCTGTGCCACGGCGTCCTTGTCACCGCCCTTGGCGTTGCGCGCGACCTTCTGCACCTGCTTCTCGCAGCTGTCGAGGTCGGCGAAGATCAGTTCCAGGTCGATGATCTCGATGTCGCGCTTGGGGTCGACGCTGTTGGCGACGTGAATCACGTTCTCGTCTTCGAAGCAGCGCACCACGTGGGCGATGGCGTCGGTCTCACGGATGTTGGCCAGGAACTTGTTGCCCAGGCCTTCGCCTTTCGACGCACCGGCTACCAGGCCGGCGATGTCGACGAATTCCATGGTGGTGGGCAGGATGCGCTTGGGATTGACGATCGCAGCCAGGGCCGCGAGGCGCGCGTCGGGCATCGGCACGATACCGCTGTTCGGCTCGATGGTGCAGAAGGGAAAGTTTTCTGCCGCGATACCGGATTTGGTCAGCGCGTTGAACAGGGTGGACTTGCCGACGTTAGGCAGGCCGACGATGCCGCAGTTGAATCCCATGGTGTTCCCCTCAAGTCGTGTCAGGCCTTCTGGCTGTGCAGGGTGCGCATCGCGCGGCTCCAGTCGCCGGCGAGAATGTCCGGCAGCACGCCGAGGGCAAAGTCGATACTGGCTTCGAGCTTTTCCTGTTCGGCGCGCGGTGCGCGGCCGAGGACGAAGCCCGAAACCTTGCTCGCATCACCCGGGTGGCCGATGCCGAGCCGCAGGCGATGGAACGTGTTCTGGTTGGCCATTTGCGCAATGATGTCGCGCAGGCCGTTGTGCCCGCCATGGCCGCCGCCGGTCTTGAGCTTGGCGACGCCGGGTGGCAGGTCGAGTTCGTCGTGGGCCACCAGGATCTCGTCGATACCGATACGGTAGAAGCCGGCGAGCGCCGCCACGGCTTGGCCGCTGCGGTTCATGTAGGTGGTGGGAATCAGCAGACGAACGTCCTGACCCTGGTGCGTGAAGCGCCCGGTCAGGCCGAAGAATTTGCGCTCGGCGGCGAGATTGACCCGCTGCGCCGCAGCAATACGCTCAACGAAAAAAGCCCCTGCGTTATGCCGGGTCTGTTCGTATTCAGCGCCTGGATTTCCCAGGCCGACGATCAGTTTGATGGCACTCACTGCAGGGGCTTCCTTCTCGTTGTGGATAACATCGCCGCCCGAAGGCGGCTGTGGACAAAAAGAGCTGATTACCGGTGTAAACGCTACGATTCTGTCACGATGTCATTTCAACGTGCGTTACCGGGTAATGAAATTACTCGGCAGCGCCTTCTTCAGCTTCGGCCGACACGCGTGGAGCGTGAACGTTGGCGATAGCCAGGTCGGTACCGTGAGCCAGTGCGACGAACTCAACGCCTTTTGGCGCCTTGAGGTCGGACAGGTGGATGGTGGTACCGATTTCGGCGTTGCCCAGGTCGACTTCGATGAACTCAGGCAGGTCTTTCGGCAGGCAGGACACTTCCAGCTCGGTGGTAGTGTGGGAAACTTCGCCGCCTTTCTTGACTGGCAGTTCTTCGTTCAGGAAGTGAACCGGAACGGTAGCGGTCAGCTTCTGGCCAGCAACGACGCGGATGAAGTCAGCGTGCAGAACGTGACCCTTGGATGGGTGACGCTGCAGGGCCTTGATGATCACGTCTTGTTTCTTGCCACCGACGTTCAGAGCGATCACGTGAGCGAAAGCCGCTTCGTTCTCGATCAGTTTGGCCAGTTCTTTTGCCAGGATGCTGATCGACTCAGGGGCTTTGTCAGCACCGTAGACAACAGCAGGAACCAGGCTGGCGATACGACGCAGGCGGCGGCTCGCACCTTTCCCCAGGTCGGAACGCACTTCAGCATTCAGATTGAAATCAGTCATTTCGTTTCTCCAAAGTAGCCAATCGTCCTGTGCTTGCGACCAGCGACAGGCGATATGGGCAAAAAAGCCCCGCCTTGGCCGATGGACCAGGGCGGGGCGCTTTTCGTCGACGCGTTGCAGGCTGTGGGCAGGGCCCTCAGCGGAACATCGCGCTGATCGATTCTTCGTTGCTGATGCGGCGGACCGCTTCGGCGACTACCGGCGCGATATCCAGTTGGCGGATACGGCTGCAGGCTTGTGCTGCGGCAGACAACGGGATGGTGTTGGTCACCACCAGTTCGTCGAGCACGGAATTTTCGATGTTCTCGATGGCCCGGCCCGACAGCACAGGGTGTGTGCAGTAGGCGAATACCTTGGCCGCGCCATGCTCTTTCAGAGCCTTGGCCGCATGGCACAGGGTACCGGCGGTATCGACCATGTCGTCGACGAGGATGCAGGTGCGTCCTTCGACGTCGCCGATGATGTGCATCACTTCGGAGTGATTGGCCTTCTCACGGCGTTTGTCGATGATGCCGAGATCGACACCCAGGGACTTGGCGACGGCGCGTGCACGCACAACACCACCGATGTCCGGGGAGACGATCATCAGGTTCTCGAAGCGCTGGTCTTCGATGTCGTCGACCAGTACGGGCGAGCCGTAGATGTTGTCGACGGGGATATCGAAGAAACCCTGGATCTGGTCGGCATGCAGGTCAACGGTCAGTACACGGTCGATGCCCACCACGGTGAGCATGTCGGCGACGACCTTGGCGCTGATGGCCACGCGTGCGGAACGCGGACGGCGATCCTGGCGGGCATAACCAAAGTAGGGGATCACAGCAGTGATACGGGATGCTGAGGAGCGGCGGAAGGCGTCGGCCATCACTACCAGTTCCATCAGGTTATCGTTGGTCGGAGCGCAAGTAGGCTGGATGATGAAGACGTCCTTACCGCGAACGTTTTCATTGATCTCAGTGCTGATTTCGCCGTCGGAGAACTTACCGACAGAGACGTCACCCAGTGGGATATGCAGCTGACGTACTACACGCCGAGCCAGATCGGGGTTGGCATTCCCCGTAAAGACCATCATCTTGGACACGCGCAGTACCTGGAGGCTGAGAGTAACCTGGATGAGTATAGAGAAAATGGCAGGGGCGGCTGGATTCGAACCAACGCATGGCAGGATCAAAACCTGCTGCCTTACCGCTTGGCGACGCCCCTGTGGCGATGATGCTACGAGTGCCTGGCACTCGGTTCCAGTTACAGGCTATGAAGCTTGCGGTGCAACATCGAAACGTTGCTGCCTTTTGCTACAAACCCTGCGAAGGTATCTGGAAGAAGGGCCGAGACTTTATCAGCTTCAGCTTTGCTTGGGAAGGCCCCAAACACACAACCTCCGGTTCCAGTCAGTTTGGCTTCGGTAAATTTACCTAGCCATTTCAAGGCGTTATGCACTTCTGGATAACGTCTTTCCACTACTGCCTGGCAGTCATTTCGACCGTTTCCCTCGGGAACGGGGCGCACTTTAATGGGCTTGCTATCACGTGTCAACAACGGATCTGAAAATATTTCCGCTGTACTTACAGACACTTGAGGGACCACCACCAGATACCAGGGCTCCGGGGGTTCCACGGGGGTAAGGATTTCGCCCACGCCTTCGGCGAATGCTGCGCGCCCGCGCACGAAGACCGGCACGTCGGCGCCCAGTCCCAGGCCCAGCCCGGCCAGGCGATCTTCGTCCCAGCCCAGCTGCCAGAGGTGGTTGAGTGCCAGAAGGGTGGTGGCGGCGTCCGAGCTGCCGCCGCCGATGCCGCCGCCCATGGGCAGGCGCTTGTCCAGCCAGATGTCGACGCCCAGTGCACAGCCGGATTCGACCTGCAGGGCGCGGGCCGCGCGCACGATCAGGTTGCTGTCGTGCGGCACGCCGACGATCTCGGTGTTGAGCACGATGCGCCCGTCGTCACGTACGGCGTAACCCAGCTCGTCACCATGGTCGACGAACTGGAACAGGGTCTGCAGCTGGTGGTAGCCGTCGGCGCGCCGGCCGAGGATGTGCAGCATCAGGTTCAGCTTGGCCGGAGCGGGCAGCCGCAGTGATGCGAGATGCATGTTCATTGCCCCAGCTTGCGTGGCTGCCAGTCCTTGACCACCAGGGTCACGTCCAGGTCCTGGCCATGCAGCTTGACCCGCTCGGGCAGCCAGAAGCCGTTCTGCTGCACATAGCTGAGGTATTCGACCTTCCAGCCGTCCTGTTCCAGGGTGGCCAGGCGGCTGTCGTCATCCAGGACCAGGCTGCTCTTGGTGTCCGGGGCCGGCAGGCCGCGGACCCACCAGACCAGGTGCGAAACCGGCAGCTTCCAGCCCAGCTGTTCTTCCAGCAGGCTTTCCGGCGTGGCGGCTTCATAGCGGCCCTGATTGGCCACCTCCAGGTTGACGCTGCCGGGGCGGCCGGTCAGGCGCGCCGCACCACGGCCCAGCGGGCCGGACAGGCGGATGTCGTAGTAATCCTGGCGTTGCAGCCAGAAGAGGGTGCCGCTGCCGGAGTCCTTGGGGGCGCGGATGCCGACCTTGCCGTCGATCTGCCAGCCGTCGAGGCTGGTCAGTTGCTGCTTGTGGAGGCGCCACTGGGCCGGGTCGCCCTTGCCTTGCAGGGCTTCGCGGGAACCGATGCCGGCACAGCCGGCGAGCAGGGCGATGAAACTGAATACGACGAGATTGCGTAGGAACATGGAATTACAACTTCTCTGAACCGGTCAGGCGCTGCACGGTGCTGCGCAGTACGGGGCTGTCGGGTTGGTCTTCGAGGGCTTTGGCCCATACCTGGCGGGCTTCGCGCTCCTTGCCTCTGGCCCAGAGCACTTCGCCCAGGTGGGCCGCCACTTCGTGGTCGGGGAAGCGCTGCAGGGCCTCGCGCAGCAGGCGCTCGGCCTCTTCGAGGTTGCCCATGCGGAAATTCACCCAGCCCAGGCTGTCGAGCACGGCCGGGTCGTCGGGAGTGATCTGGTGGGCCTTCTCGATCAGCTCGCGGGCTTCGGCATAGCGGGTGGTACGGTCAGCCAGCGTATAGCCCAGGGCATTGAGGGCCATGGCGTTTTCCGGGTCGCGCTTGAGAATGGCGCGCAGGTCGGTTTCCATCTGCGCCAGGTTGTCACGCTTCTCGGCCAGCATGGCGCGGGTGTACAGCAGGTTGAGGTCGTCCGGGTACTGCTTGAGCGCGCTGCCCAGCACTTGCCAGCCACGCTCGGGGTGGTCGTTGGCGGTCAGCGTCTCGGCTTCGATCAGGTACAGCTGGATGGCGTAGTCGGGCTGGTTGTCGCGGGCCTCCTTGAGGCGCCGCGAGGCTTCGGCAGCGTTGCCGTTGCTGATCAGGATGTCGGCCTGGCGCAGCTGGGCCGGCAGGAAGTCCTGGCCGGGACCGACCTGGGCGTATTCGTCCAGGGCGCTCTGCGGATCGTCGCGCTCTTCGAAGATGCGCCCCAGGTTCAGGTGCGCGGTGTCGACGTGGGCTTCACGCGCCACCAGTTCTTCGAGATAGCCGGCGGCTTCGTCCCAGGCCTTGGCTTCAAGACAGACCAGGGCCAGCGACAGGCGCAGGTCGTCATCGTCAGGGTACTGTTGCAGCAGGTTGGCGAACTGCACCTTGGCATCGTTCATGCGGTTCTGTTCGACCAGCATGCGTGCGTAGGTCAGGCGCAGGCGCTTGTCCTCGGGGTATTTCTTGAGGCTCTTCTCCAGGATGGACAGGCCTTCCTTGCCGCGCCCGAGGCTCTGTAGCAGGCGGGTGCGCAGCAGGATCGGGGCGATCTCGCCGTCTTTCGGCGGGTTGTCCTCGAGCAGCTTCAGGGAGGCTTCGGATTCGCCATTCTGCTGCAGCAGCAGGGCCTTGCCGAAGATCAGCTGGCCATTGCTGGGGTACTTGGCCAGCAGGCGGTCGAAGCTCTTGATCAGGGCGGTGCGGGTGTCGGTGTCGGTTTCCGCGGCCGCCAGGGCGAGGAAGTCGAAGTGCGTATCGCCCTGACCCTGCAGGACCCGCTCCATGTAGCGCATGGAGTCGTCGTAGCGACCGGCACGGGCCAGCTGGATGGCCGCGGCGCGCTGCGACTCCAGGTTGCTCGGGTCGTTGCGTGCCCAGATCAGCGCGGTGTCCAGCGCCGCTTCATCGGCGCCGACGTATTCGGCGATACGGAAAGCCCGCTCGGAGACGCCCGGGTCCTGGGTGCTGACCGCCTGGGTCACGTAGTTGTCCAGGGCAATGTCGAAGCGGTTGCGTTGCCCCGCCAGCTCAGCGACCAGCAGGCTGTACAGCGTGTCCTGGGTGAACGAACCGTACACCGTCGGCTGTTCTTTCGGTGTCGGGGTCGGTTCTTTCTGGGCCTGCGCCGAGGACGAGTCGACCGGCGCCATGGACTGGCAGCCGCCGAGCAACACGAGGGCGAGGAACAACGCGGAGGATTTATTCATAGATCAGAGAGGCGGCTTACCTGCGGTTTGGAGCATCATGACACAAGGCTGGCGGCAAAACCCACCGCCCCTGTAAAAACAGGCCTGGCCCGGGCGATGCCATCATCCTGGGGGCCAATGGCCGTCATTCTAGTCGGACAATAAGAAGCGGTGGTTGTTCTAAACCTATCGAAGTAGGACAATTGTCGGCTTCACGTCACAACCAGCGACCCTGAATGGCCTTCCTTGCACTTGGTATCAACCATAAGACTGCCTCGGTAGACGTGCGCGAGCGCGTGGCGTTCACGCCTGAGCAACTGGTTGAAGCCCTGCAGCAGCTCTGCCGCCTGACCGACAGCCGCGAAGCGGCGATCCTGTCGACCTGCAACCGCAGTGAACTGTACATCGAACACGATCACCTGGGGGCCGATGCGGTACTCGCCTGGCTGGCCGATTACCACCGGCTGGACCTTGACGAGCTGCGCGCCAGTGCCTATGTGCACCAGGAAGATGAAGCCGTGCGGCACATGATGCGCGTGGCCTCCGGCCTCGACTCGCTGGTGCTGGGCGAGCCGCAGATCCTCGGGCAGATGAAGTCCGCCTATGCCGTGGCCCGCGAGGCCGGTACGGTGGGGCCATTGCTCGGCCGCCTATTCCAGGCCACCTTCAGTGCCGCCAAGCAGGTGCGCACCGACACCGCCATCGGCGAGAACCCGGTCTCGGTGGCCTTTGCCGCGGTCAGCCTGGCCAAGCAGATCTTCAGCGACCTGCAACGCAGCCAGGCGCTGCTGATCGGCGCCGGCGAGACCATCACCCTGGTCGCCCGCCACTTGCGTGACCTGGGCGTGCGGCGCATCGTGGTCGCCAATCGCACCCTGGAGCGCGCCAGCGTCCTGGCGGCCGAGTTCGGCGCCCATGCGGTGCTGCTCTCGGACATTCCGGCCGAGCTGGTCAACAGTGACATCGTCATCAGTTCCACCGCCAGCCAGTTGCCGATCCTCGGCAAGGGCGCGGTGGAAAGCGCGCTGAAACTGCGCAAGCACAAGCCGATCTTCATGGTCGACATCGCCGTGCCGCGGGATATCGAGGCGCAGGTCGGCGAGCTTGACGACGTCTACCTTTACACCGTCGACGATCTGCACGAGGTGGTCGCGGAAAACCTCAAGTCGCGCCAGGGTGCCGCGCTGGCGGCCGAAGCGCTGGTCGAGGCGGGGACTGCGGAATTCATGTCGCGCCTGCGCGAACTGGCGGCGGTGGATGTGCTCAAGGCCTACCGCCAGCAGAGCGAGCGCCTGCGCGACGAAGAACTGGGCAAGGCGCTGCGCCTGCTCGCCAACGGCGGCAATCCCGAGGAAGTCCTCGTGCAGCTGGCCCGTGGCCTGACCAACAAACTGCTGCACGCCCCCAGCGTGCAACTCAAGAAGCTGTCCGCCGAAGGCCGCGTCGATGCGCTGGCCATGGCCCAGGAACTATTCGCCCTCGGTGAGGGCCAGACGGATAAATCCCCGCAATGAAAGCTTCACTGCTCAACAAGCTGGACGTGCTCAACGACCGTTTCGAGGAACTGACCGCGCTGCTGGGCGACGCGGAAGTGATCAGCGACCAGACCAGATTCCGTGCCTACTCGCGTGAATACGCCGAGGTCGAGCCGGTGATCGAAGCCTACAAGCAGCGCGTGAAGGTGCTTGCCGACCTGGAGGGCGCCCAGGCGCTGCTCAAGGACAGCGACCCGGACCTGCGCGAAATGGCCGCCGAGGAAGTGCGCGAGGGCAAGCAGCAACTGCTGGACCTCGAAGCCCAGTTGCAGCGCATGCTGCTGCCTAAGGACCCCAACGACGGTCGCAACGTGTTCCTGGAAATTCGTGCCGGGACCGGCGGCGACGAGGCGGCGATTTTCTCCGGCGACCTGTTCCGCATGTACTCGCGCTACGCCGAGCGGCGCGGCTGGCGGGTCGAGGTGCTGTCCGAGAACGAAGGCGAGCACGGCGGCTACAAGGAAATCATCGCCCGGGTCGAAGGCGAGAGCGTCTACGGCAAGCTCAAGTTCGAGTCCGGCGCGCATCGCGTGCAGCGCGTACCGGAAACCGAATCCCAGGGGCGCATCCACACCTCGGCCTGCACCGTGGCGGTGCTGGCCGAGCCGGACGAGCAGCAGGCCATCGAAATCAATCCGGCGGAACTGCGCATCGATACCTACCGTGCTTCGGGAGCCGGTGGTCAGCACGTCAACAAGACCGACTCGGCGATCCGTATCACGCACTTGCCGACCGGTATCGTGGTCGAGTGCCAGGAAGAACGTTCGCAGCACAAGAACCGCGCCCGTGCGATGTCCTGGCTGTCTGCCAAGCTCAACGACATGCAGGCCAGTGCGGCAGCGAACGCCATCGCCAGCGAGCGCAAGCTGCTGGTGGGCTCCGGCGACCGTTCCGAGCGCATTCGTACCTACAACTATCCGCAAGGGCGGGTCACCGATCACCGCATCAACCTGACCCTCTATTCTCTGGATGAAGTGCTCGCCGGTGGTGTCGACGCAGTGATCGAACCGCTGCTCGCCGAATACCAGGCAGACCAACTCGCGGCACTGGGTGAATAAATGACCATCATCGCCAGCTTGCTCAGAAGCGCTGAACTTCCCGATTCACCCACCGCGCGCCTGGACGCCGAGTTGCTGCTCGCCGCCGCGCTGGGCAAACCCCGCAGCTTTCTGCACACCTGGCCAGAGCGCATCGTCAGTACCGAGGCGGCTCAGGCCTTCGCCGGCTTCCTGGAGCGGCGCCGCACCGGCGAGCCGGTGGCCTACATCCTGGGCCAGCAGGGCTTCTGGAAGCTCGACCTTGAAGTGGCGCCCCACACCCTGATTCCGCGTCCGGAAACCGAAATGCTGGTCGAGGCGGCGCTGGAGCTGATCCCCGGCTTCGCGGCGGTCCGCGTACTGGACCTGGGCACCGGCAGCGGTGCCATTGCCCTGGCCCTGGCCAATGAGAAGCGCAACTGGACGGTGACGGCGGTAGACCGCGTGCCGGAAGCCGTGGAACTGGCCGAGCGCAATCGCCAGCGCCTGCACTTGGACAACGCGCGCGTCTTGCAGAGCCACTGGTTCGAAGCCCTGGCCGGTGAGCGCTTCGACCTGATCCTCAGCAACCCGCCTTATATAGCGGCCAGCGACCCGCACCTGAGCCAGGGCGATGTGCGTTTCGAACCCAGCAGCGCGCTGGTGTCCGGTGCCGACGGCCTGGACGACCTGCGGGTGATCATCGCCGGGGCACTGGAGCATCTTGAACCCGGTGGCTGGCTGATGCTCGAACACGGCTACGACCAGGGCGCGGCCGTGCGCGAGCTGCTGGTGCAGCACGGTTACCAGCGTGTGCAGACCCGCCGCGACCTGGGCGAGCACGAGCGCATCAGCTTCGGGTGCCTGCCGTGCTGAACGACGAGGAACTGCTGCGCTACAGCCGGCAGATTCTGCTGCAACAGATCGACATCGACGGGCAACTGCGCCTGCAGGCCAGCCGCGTGCTGATCGTCGGGGTCGGCGGCCTGGGCTCGCCGGTGGCCTTGTACCTGGCCGCTGCGGGCGTCGGCGAACTGCACCTGGCCGATTTCGACCAGGTCGACCTGACCAACCTGCAGCGCCAGGTGGTGCACGACAGCGCCAGCGTCGGTCAGCCGAAGGTCGACTCGGCGATGAGCCGCCTGGCAGCCCTGAACCCACTGGTGCGCGTGGTGCCGCATCGCCAGGCCCTGGATAGCGATTCCCTGGCCGCCGCGGTCGCGGCAGTCGACCTGGTGCTGGATTGCTGCGACAACTTCTCCACCCGCGAAGCGGTCAACGCGGCCTGTTTCGCAGCAGGCAAGCCGTTGGTCAGCGGTGCGGCGATTCGTCTGGAAGGTCAGCTGTCGGTGTTCGACCCACGTCGCGCCGACAGCCCTTGCTATCACTGCCTCTATGGGCACGGCAGCGATGCCGAACTGACCTGCAGCGAAGCCGGCGTGGTTGGTCCGCTGGTCGGTCTGGTGGGCAGCCTGCAGGCGCTGGAGGCCTTGAAGCTGCTGGCCGGGTTCGGTGAACCCATGGTCGGCCGGTTGTTGCTGATCGATGCCCTGGGCACGCGCTTTCGTGAACTCAAGGTCCGCCGTGACCCGGCCTGTGAGGTATGTGGTGCATGAATGACGTGCACATGAGCCATGGGGCCGAGGCGCCGGTGGCGGTGTTCGATTCCGGGGTCGGCGGCCTGTCGGTGCTGGCCGAGATCCGTGACCTGCTGCCTGCCGAGTCGCTGTATTACCTGGCCGACGCCGGGCACGTGCCCTATGGCGAAAAAAGCCCGGCGTTCATCGTCCAGCGCTGCCTGACGATTGCCGAGTTTTTCCACGCCCAGGGTGCCAAGGCCCTGGTGCTGGCTTGCAACACCGCGACAGCCGCAGCGGCGGCCGTGCTGCGTGAACGCTACCCGGACTGGCCGCTAGTGGCCATGGAGCCGGCAGTCAAGCCGGCCGCCGCTGCCACGCGCAGTGGCGTGGTGGGCGTGCTGGCCACCACCGGCACCTTGCAGAGCGCGCGCTTCGCGGCACTGCTCGACCGTTTCGCCGCCGATGTGCGAGTGGTCACCCAACCTTGCCCAGGCCTGGTGGAGCTGATCGAGACCGGCGACCTGCAAGGCCCGGCCATCACCCGGATGTTGCAGGGCTATGTGCAGCCCTTGCTGGCCGAAGGCTGCGACACGCTGATTCTGGGCTGTACCCACTACCCATTTCTCAAGCCCCTGTTGCGCCAGATGCTGCCCCCAGGCATCAGTCTGATCGACACCGGTGCCGCGGTAGCCCGCCAGTTAGAGCGTCTGCTGGCTCAGCGCGAGCTGCTGGCGCAGGGGCCAGCCCGCCAGACGCAGTTCTGGACAAGTGGCGATCCGGACAATTTAGGAAAAATCCTACCAACGCTGTGGAAAAGTTCTGACAGTGTGCGAAGCTTCGTCTTGTAAAAAAAACGTGAAAGCCTGTTCAAGGGGATGAACTATCGTTCACTCGAAGATTTCTATAACGGGTCTGGTTCGCTTTAAAACTATAAACGGCGGGATTATCTAGGAATGTTTCGAATGAAACGACTTTTTTGCGTGGCTGCACTGGCAGCTGCCGCGATGGGGCAGGTAGCGGTCGCTCAGGCCGATGGCATCGAGTTTTCCGTGGGGCACACCAGCCAGTCGACCATGACCTACCGTCTGGGCGCGCAGTTCGACTGGGACAAGAGCTGGCTGCAAAGTGATGTCGGTCGTCTGACCGGCTACTGGGACGCCGCCTACACCTACTGGGACAGCGACAACTTCAAGGACAATCATTCCCTGTCGTTCTCGCCCGTGTTCGTCTACGAGTTCGCCGGCAACAGCGTCAAGCCGTACATCGAGGCGGGTATCGGCATCTCGGCGTTCTCCAACACCCAGGTGGAAGACAACAAGCTGGGCAGCTCCTTCAACTTCGAAGACCGTATCGGTTTCGGCCTGCGCTTCCCTGGCGGCCACGAAGTGGGCATCCGCGCCACGCACTATTCCAACGCTGGCCTGAAAGAGCCGAACGACGGCATCGAAAGCTACGCGCTGCACTACAAGCTGCCGTTCTGACGGTTAAGCTCAATACTGTTCGCTTAAGCGACATGTGGCCCGGTGGGAGCGGCTTTAGCCGCGAAAGCCCAGGAAATTCACTGCATCTGTTGTGAATATGCGGTCAGCTTCGCGGCTGAAGCCGCTCCTACCCGGCCTAACTGACCAGTATTGCGGTTAAGCTGGTTCGCCAGCAGGTCGCCCCCACCAGACGTGGTGGGGGCGGCTTCAGCTCACGGCTGCTGCAGCAGTTTCCCTCCTCTTCACGGCTCACGCCGCCGCTAAAGGTCGAAAACCGGCCTCAAGCCTCTCTTTCCACTTGCCGATGCGGCAGGCTCTTGAAGGCTTCCAAGGCTCGGGTCCTGCTACTGCGCAGGTCGACTATGGGCTGTGGATAACCTTTTACGCCGAACAGCCCGCCTGCGGCCGATGGGTCGTGTACGTCTTTCTTGTTCAGCTCCGCCAGTTCCGGCAGCCACTCTTTGATGAAGCGGCCATCGGGATCGAATTTCTCCGACTGGGAAATCGGATTGAAAATGCGGAAGTACGGCGCTGCATCGGTGCCGGTCGAGGCACTCCACTGCCACCCGCCGTTGTTGGCGGCCAGGTCGCCGTCGATCAGGTGGCGCATGAAGAAGCGCTCGCCTTCGCGCCAGTCGATCAGCAAATTCTTGGTCAGGAACATCGCCACGACCATGCGCAGGCGGTTGTGCATCCACCCGGTTTCCAGCATCTGACGCATGGCGGCGTCGACGATCGGCAGGCCGGTACGCCCCTGCTGCCAGGCTTCCAGGTCCTTCGGCGCGCGGCGCCAGGGCAGCGCCTCGGTTTCGCTGCGAAAGGCGCGGTGCCGCGATACGCGCGGGTAGCCCACCAGAATGTGTTTGTAGAACTCGCGCCAGATCAGCTCGCTGACCCAGGTGACGATGCCCTTGTTACCGCTTTCGAATTCGCCTTGGTTGGCATTCAGCGCGGCCTGCAGGCACTGGCGTGGTGAAATCACGCCGGCCGCCAGGTAGGCAGACAGCTGGCTGGTGCCTGGCTTGGCAGGAAAGTCGCGTTCGCTGTCGTAGTAGTGGATCGCTTCGTCGCAGAAGGCATCGAGGCGCCGCTTGGCCTCTTTCTCGCCGGCCGGCCACAGCGCGCGCAAGGCGTCGCTGGGAGCGTCGAAGCCCTTGACCTTGCCCGGCACCTTGTCGCTGCTGAGTTTCAACGGCGCCTGGGCGCTGTGCAGGCGCTGCGGCCTGGGTGGCGCGCTGTGCAGGCGGGCATAGCAGACCTTGCGGAACTGGCTGAACACCTGGAAATACTGGTCGCTCTTGGTCAGCACGCTGCCAGGGGCGAACAGCAGCTGGTCGAGGTGGCTGCGCCAGGCAATCCCGGCCTTGTCCAGGGCCTGCTGCACGGCCTGATCGCGCGCGCTTTCGTTGATGCCATATTCCTCGTTGGCATGCACGGTCTGCACCTGCAGCTCGCGGCACAGTTTCACCAGTACCTCGGGGGCCTTGTCCCAGGTGTCGGCCTCGCGGATCAGCAGCGGCACGTTCAGGTGCGCCAGTGCCTTTTCCAGTTCCACCAGGTTGCGCAGCCAGAAGTCCACCTTGCAGTCGGCGTCGTCATGCCGTTGCCACTGTGCCGGGCTGAGCAGGTACACGGCGACCGTCGGCCCGTCGCTCAGGGCGGCATTGAGTGCGGTGTTGTCGTGGGTGCGCAGGTCGCTGCGTAGCCAGAGCAATTGCATGGGCGATTCCCTTAGATGATTCCGAGCCTGTTCAGCTCGCTGTGGACTTCGAGCGGGTCACGGGCAAAGCTCAGGTTGGCGATGCCCTCGACGTGTCCGGGCAGCTCTTCGCGGTGGATCACCACGGCGGGGCCGCCGAGCAGAATCGGGCAATGGACGTTGGCCAGGACGCGGGGCAACTGGGTCAGGTTGAGAATCTGGGTGGAATACAGCAGCACTGCGCGCGGCTTGAGGTAGTCGCAGGCCATGGCCAGTTCACCGGGCGGCAGCGGGCCATCGAAGACTTCCACGGGGCAGTCGGCACTGCTGATCAGCCAGGCGGCCAGCCACAGGTGAGGTTCGAACGGCGAGTTGGACTGATTGACCAGCAACAGCCCCGGGCCGCTGACCTGGCGGTTGTTGTGGTAGGTGCGAGCGCCGAACTTGCTGCGCAACCAAGAGTAGAAAAACATGCGCTCCATCTGCCCGCCGAACTGCGTCTGCCAGCGGCGTTCCAGTTCGGCCAGCAGCGGCAGCAACAGTTGTTCGCAGATGGTCCGTGGTGGATAGAGCGACATGGCCCGGTTGAACAGGTCGTCGACCCGGCGTTCGGCCAGCGCGGCGATGCCACCCAGCAGCGAGCGGCGCAGTTCTTCCCAGTCGTTGCCGGGGCGGCTGATGTCCGGGACAGCGGCGTCCAGCAGCGCCTTGACCTGACTGACCGACACACCGCGGTTGAGCCAGGTCAGTATGTTCCTGATGCGCTGTACATGTTCATCGGAGTACAGGCGATGCCCCTTGGCGGTACGGTGCGGAACGATCAGCCCGTAACGGCGCTCCCAGGCGCGCAGGGTGACGGCGTTGACGCCGGTCTGGCGGGCGACTTCACGGATCGGCAGCCAGCCATCCGGCAGGCGTCCCGGCTGAGGGTCTTCGGAAGTGTCGGAAGGTGTATGCATGGTTCAGATGGCGTTGCGCAGGCTGAGCGGCTCCGGATGTGGCTGCATGTAAACCTGCAGGGCCACGTACGGGTCCGGGTGGTGACGGAAATGGTGTTTGAGCAGGGTCAGTGGCACGATCAGCGGCACGATCCCCTGGTGATACTGGTTGATCAGTCCCTGCAGCTCCTGCTTGTCGCCGGCGCTGAGGGTCTGCTTGAGATAGCCGCACAGGTGCTGCAGCACATTGGTGTGGCTGCCTCGGGTGGCGCATTTCTTCAAGGCGTTCATCAGCAGGCTGAAGTATTGCGGGCCGACCTCTTCGGGGTCGCTGCGGCCCATGCTGCCGAGCATCTTGCCCAGTGCCTTGTACTGCGTGACGTCACAAGCCATGAGCTGGTACTTGTAGCGCGAGTGGAATTCGGTCAGCGCGCGTCGGCTCAGGCCGTCCCTGAGCAAGCGTTGCCAGGCGGCGTACGCATAGACACGGGTGATGAAATTCTCGCGCAGCGCCGGGTCGTTGAGCCGGCCGTCTTCCTCCACCGGCAGGTCGGGCTGCCGCTCGCAGAACGCCTGGGCATAGATGCCGCGGCCGCCGCCGTCGAAAGGCGCGCCGTTGTCACGGTAGACCTTGACCCGTTCCAGGCCGCAGGAGGGCGACTTCTGCATGAAAATGTAGCCGCTGATATCGGTCATCTCGCCGGCCATGTGCTCACCGTATTCGGCGAGTTGCCGCGTGACGTTCAGCTCCGGGTGTACGTTGCCGACCGCCTGGGGCCGCTCGGGATCACCGACCAGCCGAATGGTCTCACGCGGGATGCCCAGGCCAATGGCGACTTCCGGGCAGGCAGGAACGAAGTCGAAATACTCGCGCAGGGCGCCGGTGCACAGGTCGGATTGCTTGTGTCCACCGTTGTAACGCACCTCGACGCCCATCAGGCAGGCGCTGACACCCAGCTTGGGTTTTTCAGAGGGGGATACGGACATCAGGCACCTCGCGAACGCTTAAACTTATACAGATGACATACGCTGTACAATGAGAGTTCATCTTAGATGCGGGCTTGTACAAGTCAAATAATTTGTACAAGTGCCTGCGCTGCGGGCCGATTCCACGGCGCAGGGCCGGGGGAGTGAAGGCTTGCCTACTTCCAGCCCATCCGCCAGCGATCGGCATCCTGCAACACTTGCCAGGGCAAGCGCTCGCTACGCTGGGTCAATACGGCCTGCAGTTCGATTTCCAGCACCGTACCTTCCTCGTCGCGGAATAGCTCGGTCACCAGAAAATGCTTCTCGCGATTCTGCGGGGCTGCTGCCGTCCACTTCGACAGCAGCAGTTTGCGGGGGTTGATGCGGTTCAACGGGCAAGGTGCTCCAACAGTCGGTGGGCGGCCTGCTGGCCACTGAGCCAGGCGCCTTCTACGCGCCCCGACAGGCACCAGTCGCCACACACGTAGATACCCAGGTCGGCATCCGACAGCGCGCCCCACTCATGCACCCCGGCAGGGCGTGCATACAGCCAGCGGTGCGCGACGCTGAACAGCGGCGCTGGCATGGCGCAGCTGACCAGCTCGGCAAAGGCACCATGCAGATGGTCGATGACTTCCTCCTTGGGCATATCGACGTGGTCGCGACTCCATTGGCTGGTGGCATGCAGCACCCAGGTGTCCAGGGCGCCGTCGCGGCCTGGCTTGCTGCGGTTGCAGGCCAGCCAGTCGAGCGGGCTGTCCTGCACGAAGCAGCCCTGCAACGGGGTGTCCAGCGGTGTGCCGAAGGCCAAGGCCACGGCCCAGGTGGGGTCCATCTTGACCCCGGCCACCACCCCGGCAAGCTTGGGCGCAGCCGCCAGCAGGGTGGTGGCCTGTGGCGCCGGGGTGGCGATGACCACATGACTGAACGGCCCGTGGCTCTTGCCATCGGCGTCCAGCAGGTTCCAGTGGCGGCTGCCGCGAAAGACTTCGGTGATCCGGCACGAGAAGGTGACCGGCAGGTCGTCGAGCATCGCCCGGGTGATGGCGCTCATGCCCGGTGTACCGACCCAGCGCACCTGTTCATCCGGGGAAGGGCTGAGGCGTCCGCCGTGGTAGTTGTACAGCGAGGGCTTCCATTCGGCGACCCAGCCATTGGCCTGCCACTGGTTGACCGCGCTGACGAAGCGCCGGTCGCGGGCGGTGAAGTATTGCGCGCCCATGTCCAGCGAGCCGGCATCACTGCGCTTGCTGGACATGCGGCCGCCGCTGCCGCGGCTCTTGTCGAAAAGGTGAACGGCGTGCCCGGCGGCGTGGAGCGCCTGGGCGGCGGAGAGTCCGGCGATACCGGTACCGATGATTGCGATAGGTACAGTCATAGGGGCCTCGTTACCTTGTCTGCACAGACTACGCCGTCCTTAAAACCTGTACAATCTCGTAATTTGGTATAAGTTGCAGCGGTTCGCATTTCCAGTGCTGCGCAGCCTGCAACTCGTACTGTCCATGACGGTCTGTCTGTAGCTCATAGACAATGGGCCAACTACCCGGTTCTGGGCAGTAAAGCTCCAATCCTTTCAGGTGTGGCCTATGGTTCAGCAAAGGGACAGTGCGTCACGAATCACGGCCAAGGCCACGGCCTGCAAGCAATAGACTACTCAAAGGCCACGAACGCCACTCAAGGATACCTGCCATGCACATCTTGCTGACCGGCGGCACAGGTTTGATCGGTAAGGCGCTCTGCCAGCTCTGGCAGGCACAGGGGCATCAGCTGACGGTAGTCAGCCGCCGTCCTGGCGAAGTACGACGTTTGTGCGGGGAGGGTGTGCGCGGTATCTCCCGTTTCGCTGAACTCGACGGTCAGCCGGTCGATGCGGTAGTCAACCTGGCGGGTGCGCCTATCGCCGATCGGCCCTGGACCCGCAAGCGCCGGTTGCAGTTGTGGGAGAGTCGTATCGGCCTGACCGAGCAGCTGCTGGCCTGGATCGAAAGCCAGACGCAGCGACCGCAGGTGCTGGTGTCCGGCTCGGCGGTGGGCTGGTATGGCGATGGTGGCGAGCGCGAGCTGGATGAGCACCAGCAGCCAGTCAAGGACGACTTCGCCAGCCAGCTGTGCCAGGCCTGGGAAGAAACCGCGCTGCGTGCCGAGGCCCTCGGTCTGCGCGTGGTCCTGGTGCGCACGGGCTTGGTGCTGTCTGGCCAGGGCGGCTTCCTGCAGCGTCTGCTGCCGCCATTTCGCCTGGGGCTGGGTGGGCCGATTGGCAGCGGCCGGCAGTGGATGCCCTGGGTGCATATCGACGACCAGATCGGGGCGATAGATTTTCTCTTGAACCAGGCCGCTGCCCGAGGTCCCTATAATCTCTGTGCGCCTTCGCCGGTGCGTAACCGCGCATTCGCCAAGACGCTTGGCGGTGTGCTGCACCGTCCGGCGTTCATGCCGCTGCCGGCGTTGCCGCTGCGCCTGCTGTTCGGCGAGATGTCCGGCCTGCTGCTCGGGGGCCAGCGTGCTCGTCCGACGCGGCTGGGCGAAGCCGGTTTCGTGTTCCGCTTTACCGAACTGCACGACGCCTTGGCTGACGTGCTGGCTCCCTCATCGAAATAGGATCTTGCATGACCGATCACGCGCTGTTGCTGATCAACTTGGGCTCACCGGCCTCCACCAGCGTGGGTGACGTGCGCCGCTACCTCAATCAGTTCCTGATGGACCCCTATGTCATCGACCTGCCGTGGCCGGTGCGCCGGTTGTTGGTGTCGCTGATCCTGATCAAGCGTCCGGAGCAGTCGGCCCACGCCTACGCCTCGATCTGGTGGGACGAAGGCTCGCCACTGGTGGTGCTCAGCCGCCGCTTGCAGGCGCGCATGCGCGAAGAATGGCCGCACGGTCCGGTAGAACTGGCGATGCGCTACGGCGAGCCGTCCATCGAATCGACCCTGGTGCGCCTGGCAGGCCAAGGCATCGGCAAAGTGACCCTGGCACCGCTGTACCCGCATTTCGCCGACAGCACGGTGACCACGGTGATCGAAGAAGCGCGCCGGGTCATCCGTGAGCGCGGCCTGAGGCTGGAAGTGGCGCTGCTGCCGCCATTCTTCGACCAGGCCGAATACCTCGATGCGCTGGTGCAGAGCGCCACGCCGTTCCTGGAGCAGCCGTACGATCACCTGTTGCTGAGCTTCCATGGCTTGCCGGAGCGCCATCTGAGCAAGCTCGACCCGACCGGGCAGTGCTGCTTCAAAAGCGATGACTGCTGCATGAGTGCGCCGCCGGAAGTGCTCAAGACCTGCTATCGCGCCCAGTGCATGCAGTCGGCGGCGGCGTTCGCCAGGCTGGCCGGCATTGCGGATGGCAAGTGGTCTGTATCGTTCCAGTCGCGTCTGGGGCGAGCCAAGTGGATCGAGCCCTATACCGAGACACGCCTCGACGAGCTGGCGGCCCAGGGGGTAAAGCGGCTGCTGGTGATGTGCCCGGCGTTCGTCGCCGATTGCATCGAGACGCTGGAAGAGATCGGCGACCGTGGCGCCGAGCAGTTCCGCGAGGCAGGAGGGGAGGAACTGGTGCTGGTGCCGTGCCTGAACGACGACCCGAACTGGGCCGCCGCACTCAAGCGCCTTTGCGAGACCACCACCCAGCCCCTGTAGGACCGGCTTCAGCCGGGATGCCTTTCCCGGCTGAAATCAGCCCTGTCAGGCCACATCAAGGCAGGCGATCTTCCGCCTGCTTGTGCTTCCAGCCGTCGTTGCCCGGCAGGATCAGGTTCAGCGCGATGGCGGTGATGGCGCACAGGGCGATGCCCTTGAGGCCGAAGTCATCCGGGCCATCGCCAGTGCCGACCAGCACGCCGCCAATACCGAACACCAGGGTCACCGAAACGATCACCAGGTTGCGCGCCTCCGCCAGGTCCACCTTGTGGCGGATCATGGTGTTCAGGCCCACCGCCGCGATGGAGCCGAACAGCAGGCAGAGAATGCCGCCCATCACCGGTACCGGAATGCTTTGCAGCAGCGCGCCGAACTTGCCGATGAACGCCAGGCTGATGGCGAACACCGCCGCCCAGGTCATGATCTTCGGGTTGTAGTTCTTGGTCAGCATCACCGCGCCGGTGACTTCCGCGTAGGTGGTGTTGGGCGGACCACCGAACAGGCCGGCCGAGGTGGTGGCAATGCCGTCGCCCAGCAGGGTGCGGTGCAGGCCGGGAGTCTTCAGGTAGTCACGACCGGTCACGCTGCCCACCGCGATCACCCCGCCGATGTGCTCGATGGCCGGTGCCAGGGCCACCGGGACGATGAACAGGATGGCCTGCCAGTTGAATTCCGGTGCGGTGAAGTGCGGCATCGCCAGCCAGGGCGCTGCGGCGATCTTGCTGGTGTCCACCACGCCGAACCAGAACGACAGCGCGAAGCCCACCAGCACGCCGGCGATGATCGGCACCAGGCGGAAGATGCCCTTGCCGAATACGGCGACGATCAGGGTGGTCAGCAGCGCCGGCATGGAGATCCACATGGCGGTCTGGTAGTGGATCAGTACGGAGCCGTCACCGGCCTTGCCCATGGCCATGTTGGCGGCGATGGGCGCCATGGCCAGGCCGATGGAAATCACCACCGGGCCGATCACCACGGGTGGCAGCAGGCGGTCGATGAAACCGGTGCCCTTGATCTTCACCGCCAGGCCCAGGAAGGTGTAGACGAAGCCGGCGGCCATTACGCCGCCCATGGTCGCCGCCAGGCCGAACTGGCCCTTGGCGAGAATGATCGGGGTGATGAAGGCGAAGCTGGACGCCAGGAACACCGGCACCTGGCGGCCGGTCACCAGCTGGAACAGCAGGGTGCCGAGGCCGGCGGTGAACAGCGCGACGTTGGGGTCGAGCCCGGAAATCAGCGGCATCAGTACCAGGGCGCCGAACGCCACGAACAGCATCTGTGCCCCCGACAGCACGGTGCGCCAAAGGGGGTCATTGAACTCGTCATGCTTCATCGGCTCAGGCGTCCTTCTGCTTGGTGCCGAAGATCTTGTCGCCGGCATCGCCCAGGCCGGGAATGATATAGCCATGTTCGTTCAGGCGCTCGTCGATCGACGCAGTGTACAGCTGTACATCCGGGTGGGCCTTCTCCACCGCAGCGATGCCTTCCGGTGCGGCAACCAGCACCATGGCGCGGATTTCCTTGCAGCCAGCCTTCTTCAGCAGGTCGATGGTGGCGACCATTGAGCTGCCGGTGGCCAGCATCGGGTCGATGATCATCGCCAGCCGTTCGTCGATTTCCGGCACCAGCTTTTCCAGATAGGTGTGCGCCTGCAGGGTTTCTTCGTTGCGCGCCACACCGACGGCGCTCACCTTGGCACCGGGGATCAGGCTGAGCACGCCGTCGAGCATGCCGATGCCGGCGCGCAGGATCGGCACCACGGTGATTTTCTTGCCGGCGATCTTCTCGACCTGCACCGGGCCTGCCCAGCCAGGAATCTCGTAGCTTTCCAGCGGCAGGTCGGAGGTGGCCTCGTAGGTCAACAGCGCGCCGACTTCCTGGGCCAGTTCGCGAAAATTCTTGGTGCTGATGTCGGCGCGGCGCATCAGGCCGATCTTGTGGCGGATCAGCGGGTGGCGGATTTCACGGATGGGCATGGGCAAAGGGCTCCTGGAGGCGGGCAAAAAACGGCCTAGATTAATCGATTCGGCGGTTACTGTCTTACGGCAGATGAAGTATCTTCCTACCCATTTTCGCTGCCGAAGTGATGATTCCATCGACGTCAGTCTAGATCTGCTTGCCCTCGAACGAGGGGATGCGTACCTTTGCCGGTTTTTCTCATTGTTAACTGGAGCGATTCATGTCCGCTGATCTCGAGCATATCCGTCAAGTCATGCGCGAGGCTGACTGCCTTTACAGCGAGGCCGAGGTCGATGCCGCCATCGCCCGCGTCGGTGCGCAAATCACCGCTGAACTGGCCGATCGCAACCCGGTGGTGTTCTGCGTGATGAACGGCGGCCTGATCTTCTGCGGCAAGCTGCTCACCCACCTGAAGTTCCCTCTGGAAGCCTCTTACCTGCATGCCACCCGCTACCGCAACGAAACCAGCGGCGGCGAGCTGTTCTGGAAGGCCAAGCCGGAAGTCTCGTTCATCGACCGCGACGTGCTGATCATCGACGACATCCTCGATGAAGGTCACACCCTGGGCGCGATCATCGACTTCTGCCGTCACGCCGGTGCCCGCGCTGTGCATACTGCCGTGCTGATCGACAAGGATCACGACCGCAAGGCGCGCCCCGAGTACAAGGCCGACTACGTGGGCCTGCCGTGCGTGGACCGCTTCATCTTCGGTTTCGGCATGGACTACAAGGGCTACTGGCGTAACGCCGCTGGCATCTATGCGGTCAAGGGCCTGTAAGCAGCCGGGCGCGGCGACTGGACGACAAGGAGTGTGTCAATGAAATCACTGATGATCAGCGCCGCGCTGGCCCTGGCGCTGCTTGCCGGCAGCGCTGTGGCGGGGCCCATGCACGAGCAGTACCTGCCGCCGGATGACCAGAGTCTGCGCGAGGGCACGCCTGAGCAGCAGCAATTGATGCTGATTACCGAGTATTCGGTGGTGGTGGGCAACCAGCGGCCCTCCAACCAGCAACCGATTCCGGTCACCGCGCCGCTGTCGATCAGCCTGCGCGGCAAGCCGCTGAACAAGGGCGCGACCCTCAGCGAGGTGCAGATCCACTTCGACGGTGAAAGCAAGAGCCTGAAGAGACCTAGTTTCGATGCCGCCAGCCGCACCCTGACGCTGTATTACCCGCAATCGCATTACCGCACGCTGGTCGACCTGCTGCGCAACGAGAAGGTCTACTGCCAGTTCCTGGTGTACGCCAACGGGCATGTCTGGGCCGACCTGCACACGGCCGGGGCAAAGCCGCGTTGAGCTAAGCGGCGTGGCGGATATACACTGCCCGCCCCGTGAAAGTGACCGTGCCCCTTGGAGCCCGCAATGCGTAAAGACAAGAAGCAGATCATCGGCGACGAGATCGGTGACGAGCAGATCAAGCTGTTCCTCGAATTCGAGCCCGTCGACGCCACCTCGCCGTCGCTGCACAAGCTGATCAAGGCCTACCGGGGCCTGCGCATCGATGATTTCGAGCGTTTCCTGGTGTTCTTCCGTGAGGCGGGCTACGACCTGGACGGCAAGGACGCACAAGGTCAGACCTTCGTCGAGCTGATCAAGGACCAGCGCAACGCCGATGACTACATCGAGTTGGTGGAGAAGGCGCGCGCCGCCTGAGGCCATTGTCTGTGAGCGAGCCGGCTCGCTCACATCGGCCTGTCAGTTTCGCGGCTGGTAGGCCTTGCCGTAGTGCCTTTCCAGGCGCGCCTGGAGCAATTCCAGGCCGATCGACATGATCCAGTACAGCGCCGCCGCCGTGGTCAGCATCTCGATGTAGCGATAGCTGGAGCGGCCGTAGGACTGGGCCAGGAACATCACTTCCCATACCCCCATCACTGAAATCAGCGACGAGTCCTTGAGCATCGAGATGAACTGGTTGGTGGTCGGCGGGATGATGGTGCGCATCGCCTGCGGTAGCGTAATCAGCCAGAACACCTGGGCCGGGCGCAGCGCCAGGGCCATGGCGGCTTCGCGCTGGCCAGCGGCGACGCCAATGATGCCGGACCGGAAGATCTCGCTGAGGTAGGCGCCGTAGTTCAGCGACAGGGCGATCACCCCGGCGAGAATCGCCCCCGGCACCACGCCGATTTGCGGCAGCCCCAGGTAGATCAGCAGAATCTGGATCAGCAGCGGTGTGCCGCGGAAGAACGAGGCATAGAAGCTGGCGATGCCGAACGCCACCGCACTGCGCGACAGCCGCGCCAGGGCGGCGACGAAGCCCAGCAGTACCGAGACCACGATCGAGCACAGACACACGAACAGTGTCAGCGCCGCACCTTGCAGGAAGCCGTTGGGCGCCAGGTGCAGGCCGACCAGGTTGGGCAACTTGTCGAGGATGATCGAGAACTTCAGGTCGAAGCTCAGGAAGAAACCGGTGAACAGGGCGAACATCGTCGCCCAGGTCAGGTACAGCCGGGTCCTGAAGCCGAACAGGCGCTTGAGCAGACCCTGTCGGGCCGGCACGGGAGGGCGTTTCGGAAAGCTGGTCATTTACTGATGTCGGCGCCGATCCACTTCTGCGACAGGCGGGCCAGTGTGCCGTCCTTCTTGAGTTCTTCGAAGACCTCGCGAACCTTGGCGTTCCACTCGGCATCGCCTTTCTCGATGGCGACGAAGTTCGGCTCTTCGTACAGGGCCGGGCCGGCCAGCTTGAAGCGCTTGTCCTGGTCCAGGCGAGGCTGGGCAGTGACCAGGTTGGTCAGCACCGCATCCAGGCGCTTGCCGGCACCCAGGCCGAGGTCCTGGAACGCCACGTTGTCGTTGTCGTAGGGGGCGATCTGCACGTTTTCGAACGGATACTCCAGGGGCTTGCCGCTGCCGCCTTCGATCACCAGGTTCTTGTTCAGGTAGCTCTCGTAGCTTGACGCGCTGGTCAGGCCGACCTTCTTGCCGCTCAGGTCCTTGGCAGCGTGGATACGGTCATCCTGGGCGTTGACCACGATCACCGCTGGCGACGCGTAGTACTCCACCGGGAAGTCGAACACTTCGGCACGCGACTGGCTGGGGGTCATGGAGCAGATGCAGATGTCATAGCGGCCGGCCCAGCGGCCTGCGGCGATCACGTCCCAGGAGGGCGTTTCGAGGCGCAGCTTGACGCCCAGCTTGTCGGCCACGGCCTTGGCCACGTCGACATCGAAGCCATCTAGCTGGTTCTGGTCGTTGAGGAAGGAGAAGGGCGGGTAGCTCTCCATCAGCACGTTGACCAGTTCCTTGTTGTCCTGCACACGCTGCAGGGTCGCGCCCGCCAGGGCCTGGCTGGAGACGGTCAGGGCGAAAAGGCCGATACCCAGAAGCGCACGTAGTTTCACGAAGGAACCTCGAAATAATGGTTGTCGTTTGAAGAAAGTGGCGTATTAAATACGTTATATAAGGCTCAATTCTAATGAGTCTTTTTCATATGTATATAAGTAGAGCGAATATGACTCAAGGTTCGACAGTAATTCTCGACGGCGGCATGGGCCGCGAACTGCAACGCCGGGGCGCGCCGTTCCGCCAGCCGGAGTGGTCGGCCCTGGCGCTGACCGAGTCTCCGCAAGCGGTCGTTGCGGTGCACGCCGCGTACATCCAGGCAGGTGCCCAGGTCATTACTGCCAACAGCTATGCGGTGGTGCCGTTTCATATCGGCGAGGAGCGCTTCGCCCGTGAAGGTCAGGCGCTGGCAGTAACCGCCGGGCAACTGGCCCGGCAGGCCGCCGATGCGGTCGGTGGGCGGGTACTGGTGGCCGGTTCGCTGCCACCGCTGTTCGGTTCCTACCGTCCCGACCTGTTCGATGCCTCGCGCGCCGCACAGGTGTTGCAGCCGTTGGTGACGGGGCTGGCCCCCCATGTGGATCTGTGGCTGGCGGAAACCCAGAGCAGCATCATCGAGGCACGTACCATCCGCGCCGGTTTGCCAGCCGATGGCAAGCCCTTCTGGCTGTCGTTCACCCTGCAGGATGAAGACGTCGACGACACTCCGCGCCTGCGCTCGGGCGAGCCAGTGGCCGACGCCGCGCGTGCGGCAGCCGAGCTGGGCGCGGCGACCCTGCTGTTCAACTGCAGCCAGCCGGAAGTGATCGGTGCCGCCATCGATACCGCCCGTGCCGTGTTTGCCGAGCTGAACGTGCAGATCGGTGTGGGGGCCTACGCCAACGCCTTCCCGCCACAGCCCAAGGACGCCACCGCCAACGATGGCCTGGACGAGCTGCGTGAGGACCTCGACCCGCAGGGTTACCAGCAGTGGGCCGCCGACTGGGTCAAGCGCGGCGCCACGCACATCGGCGGCTGCTGCGGCATTGGCCCGGAGCACATTGAAGTGCTGGCCCGCAGCCTCTGATCTTCCCCGCAAGGCGCTACGCCCTTGCATACCTGGCCTGTAAAAACACAAAACCCCGTGGCTCGGCGAGCAGCACGGGGTTTTGCGTTTGACTGGCGGTCAGGCCATCAGGCGATGCTTTGTGCTTCGCTCTCCTGGTGTGCCGCCAGGTTCAGGGCTTCGTCGCTCTGTGCGCTGATGCGCTGGTACAGCTGCGCATCGCTGGCCAGGGCCTTCTCACGAGCCGGGAAGATCTCGTTGAGCTTGGCTGTCCATTCACCCTTGGCCTTGTCGGCGAAGCAGCGTTCGATCAGCTCAAGCATGATCGATACGGTCACCGAGGCCCCAGGCGAGGCGCCGAGCAGGGCGGCCAGGGAACCGTCGGCGGCCGCGACCAGCTCGGTACCGAACTGCAGCACGCCGCCTTTCTTGGCGTCCTTCTTGATGATCTGCACGCGCTGGCCGGCGATCTCCAGGCGCCAGTCCTCGGCTTTGGCCTGCGGATAGAAGCGGCGCAGCGAGTCGAGGCGCTGTTCCATGGACTGGCGCACTTCGCTGACCAGGTATTTGGTCAGGTCCATGTTGTCGCGGGCCACGGCCAGCATTGGCTTGATGTTGCTCATGCGCACCGACAGCGGCAGGTCGAGCAGCGAGCCGTGCTTGAGGAACTTGGTTGTGAAGCCGGCGAACGGTCCGAACAGCAGAGACTTCTTGCCATCGACCACGCGGGTGTCCAGGTGCGGCACCGACATCGGTGGCGAGCCGACCGCTGCCTGGCTGTACACCTTGGCCTGGTGCAGCTTGACCACCTCCGGGTTGTCGCAGCGCAGCCACTGGCCGCTGACCGGGAAGCCGCCGAAGCCCTTGCCTTCCTCGATGCCGGACATCTGCAGCAGCGGCAGGGCCGCGCCGCCAGCGCCGAGGAACACGAAGCGGGCGTCGATATCGCGGGTGCTGCCGGTATTGACGTCCTTGATGGTGACGGTCCAGCCCTGGCCGTTGCGGGTCAGGTTGGTCACGCGCTTGTTGTACTTGACCTGGGCGTCAGGCTCGCTGGCCAGATGCGCGAGCAACTGGTTGGTCAGGGCGCCGAAGTTGACGTCGGTGCCGTTGGTCATGCGGGTGGCACAGAGCTTCTGGTCGGCCGGTCGGCCGGCCATCATCAGCGGCATCCACTCCTTCAGCTTGCCGTGGTCTTCGGTGTATTCCATCGCGGCGAAGGCATGGTGCTGGCGCAGGGTTTCGAAACGGGTCTTGAGGAACGACATGTCCTTTTCGCCCTGCACGTAGCTCAGGTGCGGGACGGGATTGATGAAGGTACTGGTCGTCTTGAAGCTGCCCTTGCGCACCAGATAGGCCCAGAATTGCTTCGAGACCTCGAACTGCGTGTTGATGTGCACGGCTTTCTTGATGTCGACGGATCCGTCGGCGGCTTGCGGGGTGTAGTTCAGCTCGCACAGGCCGGCGTGACCGGTGCCGGCGTTGTTCCAGGGGTTGGAACTCTCTGCAGCGCCGGAATCCATCAGCTCGACGACTTCCAGCTTCAGGCTGGGGTCGAGCTCCTTGAGCAGCACGCCCAGCGTGGCACTCATGATGCCCGCTCCGACCAGTACTACGTCGACTGCTTCGTTATGCGCCATTAACGCGTCTCCAAAATCTGCAACACCCAATGGACGGCCTGCGTTCCCGAGGCTGATTGCCAGGTATTGAGGGCATGATGCGGCATCATGCTTCGCACGTCCTGGCCGGGAACGAGTGTCCGGTTTTCAGGATCTGCCCGAGGGCGCCGGTCAGCGATGCTCAAGGGGCGGATCCCAGCAATGTTTTGCATCTCACGCGCAGGTCCGGCAGGGCTGCAAGGGGTTCATCCAGACGATCATGAACGCATTTTGCAGCCTGTGGGGCCATACGACCATCGTCAGACGCCTGACGATGACTCTGCGTGGTGACGTTCGACCCTGCCTGGGGAAGCCGATGATGACGCCGGTGCATCTACAAACCTATTCATGTGCTCGCCACACTCTTGTGAAGTTGTGAAACCCGTTATTTCGTGCCTCTTTTTGGAGACGCGAACCAAACCTCAAAAGGGGCTGCGAGGGCAGCTCCGGCATGTCCGCTGTTCACAAGTGAGGCGTCGGGGGGCGCGAAAGGTTCGATCGGATCCGAGCGAGTGCGCGCCGCCCATCGAATCATCGCGATACGACCGGACTGCGTGGGCGGCTCTCTGTGGGCATTGCGAAGGAGCTAATTTCGTGGATTAGCGATGCAGCGAGGCCCGATCAGGAGACGTCCTTATAATCGGGGGGAGATTATAGCGATGAAACATCGGGAATTGGTTGGCCTGATTGACATTTATGTCGATTAATTCAGGCCGCCAGCAGCAGGCGCAGCGCCGAGCGTGCGGCACGTGGCGTGATCCGGGCGCTGGCGGGCAGGGGCTGACCCAGCCAGACCAGGCGTTGTTCGTTGACCTCGACCCACTCGCCGCCCTGTGGCGCGTGGCTGCAGTGTTTGAAGGCACGGCAGATACCGCTTTCATCCAGGCGTGCGAAGTGGCGCGGGGCAGGGCGTGCGCTGAACAGAGACCGGAAAAAGCTCATGACGATGCTCTCTTTGGAAAACTGCGCACAGCTTGGCGCAGTGAAGTGACATGCGCATTACAATGCCGCTGGCGCTGAACCAGCAGGCGCTGCCAGCGGTCGGATTTTCGCTATACTGCCGCCCATCGATTGCCTGCCCCCGTGGAGATATGAGCATGCTGCGTCGCGTTTTGTTTGGTCTGCTTGCCGTAAGCAGTTTGACCCTGGTCGGTTGTGCCCACAGCCCGCAACAGCTGAGCCCGCAGCCGCGCATTACCGCGCAGCTGGCGCCGGTCGGCCATGGCCAGCCGGTGGTCGTGCGTGTCGTCGATGGCCGCCAGAGCCAGGTGCTGGGCACCCGTGGCGGCATGTATCCGGAAACCAGCTCCATCACCGTCAGCGGCGCCGACGTGCTGCCCAAGCTGCAGGCCCAGGCAGAAGCCGCCGTGCGCCTGCTCGGCTTTACGCCGACTCAGGGTGGCAATGCCCCGCAGTTGACCGTGACCCTGGCTGACCTGCGCTATCAGTCGCCGAAGGAAGGCATGTACGTGACCGAAGCGACCATCAGCTCGACCTTCCGTGCTGACGTGCGCAACAACGGCCGTTCCTACAATGGCCGTTACGCCGCCTCGCTGGACCAGCGTTTCGGCATGGCGCCCAACCAGGAAACCAACACCAAGCTGGTCGGCGATGTCCTTAGCGATGCCCTGACCCGCGTGTTCCAGGACCCGACCATCGGTAACACCCTGGCGCAGTAAACGGCGCCCGTCATGAAAAAGCCCGGCCTCTTGTGAGAGGGGCCGGGCTTTTTCATGGGGCTGTGTTTTTGCCTCAGTGGCTTTTTGCGCCAGCCAGGGCCACGGAAAAATCCAGGAAGCTCAGGCCGGTCTGCGGGTCCTGCTCGGGCAGGTCATGGTGCTGATGGCCGCCGAGGGCGCAGTACACCAGCCAGCGGTGATCGTGGACGTTGAAGGCCAGGCCGTCGATGAGCTCTTGTTGTTCATCGCTCTGGGCGATGTGGTAGAGGCGGTCCTGATTGTTGGCGTGCAGCATGTCGACTCCAGAATGTGCGGGCAATCCCTGCAAAATGCCCGGCCGGCGCATGCGCGGGCCGGGCGTCCTTTTGAAGGGCCATACAATGCCCTGCCTGGATGACGATATGGTGACGACGCCGTGCTCAGGGCAGTGCCAGACCAGCCTTGAGCCGGTACTGGTTGCGCACCGGGGTCGCGTACTGCTGGATCATGTAGGGGCGGTGCTCGGGCGGGCAGCCGGCCAGGCGGGTTTCCCATTCGTTCCGGGCCTTTTCCAGCTCCTCGGCGCCGAACAGTTCGCTGGCCTGTGGCACCTGTAGCTGCGGGTCGGCCTCGCTCCACTGCGCCCAGGCCAGGTAGTGCACCGGGAACAACCGATAACCGGTGAGAATCTGCCGGTCGATTTCCGCAGCCAGCTGCTTGGTGTCTTCGAACTGCTCGGTGACCGGCGGGGCGAAGTTCACGTGCACCCGGCCCTTGTAGCCGGTGATGCCCAGGGCGATGCTGATATCGTCCTCGCCTGGCGTTTTGGCGTAGCCGCCGGTGCTGGCACGGATGTACAGCTCGCGGGCCTTGGCCTGGTCACAAGGGTCGTATTCGTAGCTGATCGAAACCGGAATGAGGTTCAGCGAACGGATCACGTCGCCGAACGGCTCGTCCTTGCGGCTCATGTGGAACATCTTGAGGATCGCTGACTCGGTGCGGTCGTCGCCATCCTTGGCCCGGCCCTCGGCCTGGGCGATCCAGATCGACTGCCCGTCGCGGGTGATCGAGTGGTTGATGTAGGCCGACAACAGTTGGTAGGCGGCCATCTTCTCGCGGCGCCCGCTGATCGAACGGTGCACGATGAAGCTCTTGTTCAGGCGCATCAGGTCGCTGACGAAAGGCTTCTGCAACAGGTTGTCGCCAATCGCGATACGTGGCGTGGGCAGGCCGGCGTGGTACACCGCGTAGTTGACGAACGCCGGGTCCATCACGATATCGCGGTGGTTGGCGAGGAACAGGTAGGCGGTGCCAGACTTGAGCTGCTCGACACCGGCGTAGGTCACGCCATCGGTGGCGCGTTCGATGGTGTGATCGACGTAGAACTCGATCTTGTCCTGCAAGGTGGCTACCGAGTCGATCCCGGCGAACTCCTTGCGCAGCTTGCGCGCCAGCGCCGGCTGCAGGAACCAGCCGAACGAACGGGCCAGGCGCGGAAAGCGGAACTTGGTCAGGGTAGCGAGGAAAGCCTTGTCACTGAGCAGGCGCGCCAGAACGGCTGGCACTTCCGCGTCGTCATAAGGCCGGATGGCATCGAATTCGCCCATCATGCTCTCTTGTAGGGGGTCTAAAACAGGTAATGAAAAGGCTGGTCTGAATTAAACGGATACCAGAATCCGGGTTCAGTAAAAAGAACCGGCCTTCGAACAGTGGCCGATTATACGCAAAACTCAAGGAGCCGACCCGATGCAGGAACTACAGGAATACGATTGTCCCTATTGCGGCGAACCCGTCGAGGCGGTTTTGGACCTCTCCGCCGGAGATCAGACCTACATTGAAGATTGCCCGGTGTGCTGTCGGCCGATCGTTTTCGACCTGCGTACCGATGGCGAGCAATGGACGCTGGACGTACGTAGCGAGAACGAGTGATGCAACGTATCTATGAGCCTGAACACCTGCATGAAGGCGAGCTGTTGCTGGGGATGCTGGCCAGCGAAGGCATCCAGGCACACCTGGTCGGCCGCGACCTGCTGGGCGCGGTCGGTCACCTGCCAGTCAGCGGCCTGCTGGGCATCGTGGTGGATGACGAGCAGGTCGAGCGCGCGCTGGCGCTGATCAGCGCGTACAATGCCGCCTTGCCTGTGGACGGCGACGAGCCGGACAGTATTCCCGACGTGCTGGTGTGTTGAGATGTGTGGACGTTATGCCCTGTTTCGCTGGAACCGGGAATTTGCCGGGCTGCCGGGGTTTCCCCCCGACCAGCAGGCGCAATGGAACATTTCCCCGGCGCAGTGGGTGTTGATGCTGCGTGCCGATGAGCAGGGCAACCGCAGCCTGGCGCGTGCCCGCTGGGGGCTGACCCCGGCCTGGCTGACCGACCTGTCGCGTACGCCGGCCCATGCGCGTGCCGAAACCCTCGCTGAACAGCCGATGTTCCGCGACGCGTTTCGTCAGCGGCGCTGCCTGTTGCCTGCCAATGGCTTCTACGAGTGGCGCGGCAATGCCCGCAAGCAACCTTTCTGGCTGACCCCTGGCGAAGGCTCTTCGCTGTTCTTCGCCGGCCTCTGGGAAAGCTACCCGGTGCAGGAACAGAACTGGCTGAGCGTGGCGGTGGTCACCCAGGCGGTGCTGACCCAGCGCCGTCCGCTGATCCTCGATGAGGAAGGTCAGCGCCTGTGGCTTGACCCTCAGACGCCCGAGCATGTCCTGCAGGGACTGCTGGCCTCACGGCAGATGCAACTGCGTGAGCGCCCCCTGGCCAACCTCATCAACGACCCGACCCTCGATGGCCCGGCGTGCCTGACGCCGGCCTAGTCGCGGCTAAAGCCAATACAGGTCAATTAAGAACTCTTCGGCTTTTGTTGGAGCTTGCTCGCGAACAGGTCAGTAAACCCCCCATGCATCTGTTGTGAACAGGCGGTCGCTTCGCGGCTGAAGCCGCTCCTACCCGGTCTAACTGCCTCGTATTGGCCTAGCCCCAATACTGCTCGCTTAAGCGGCATGTGGCCCGGTGGGAGCGGCTTTAGCCGCGAAAGCGCCAGGAAAATCACTGCATCTGCTGTGAACATGCGGTCGCTTAGCGGCTGAAGCCGCTCCTACCCGGTCTAACTGCCCCGTATTGGGCCTAGCCCCAATACTGTTCGCTTAAGCGGCATGTGGCCCGGTGGGAGCGGCTTTAGCCGCGAAATAGCCAGGAAAATCACTGCATCTGCTGTGAACATGCGGTCGCTTAGCGGCTGAAGCCGCTCCTGCCCGGCCTAACTGCCCCGTATTGGGCCTAGACCCAATACTGTTCGCTTAAGCGGCATGTGGCCCGGTGGGAGCGGCTTTAGCCGCGAAATGGCCAGGAAAATCACTGCATCTGCTGTGAACAGGCGGTCGCTTAGCGGCTGAAGCCGCTCCTACCCGGTCTAACTGCCACGTATTGGGCCTATCCCCAATACTGTTCGCTTAAGCGGCATGTGGCCCGGTGGGAGCGGCTTTAGCCGCGAAATAGCCAGGAAAATTACTGCATCTGCTGTGAACAGGCGGTCGCTTCGCGGCTGAAGCCGCTCCTACTCAGCCTAACTGACCCATTGGGCCTAGACCTTGAACTGGTTGATCAACCGCCTCTGCTGCTCGGCCAGGCGGGTCAGCTCGGCGCTGGCCTGGCTGGCCTCGTCGGCACCACTGGCCACCTGTCCGGCGACCTGGCCAATGCTGATGACGTTGCGGTTGATGTCTTCGGCCACCGCACTCTGCTCCTCGGCAGCGCTGGCGATCTGGGTGTTCATTTCGTTGATCACCGATACCGCCTGGGTGATGCTGTTCAGCGCTTCTGCCGCCTGTGCGGCGTGATCGACGCTTTCGTCGGTGCGTGCCTGGCTGTCCTGCATGACCTGCACCACCTGCCGGGTGCCGGATTGCAGTTGCTGGATCATGGTCTGGATTTCCTGGGTCGCCTGCTGGGTCTTCTGCGCCAGGTTGCGCACCTCGTCGGCGACCACCGCGAAACCACGGCCCTGTTCGCCGGCGCGTGCGGCTTCGATGGCGGCGTTGAGGGCCAGCAGGTTGGTCTGTTCGGCGATGCTGCGGATGGTGGTGAGGATCGCATCGATGCTCTCGCTGTCGCGCGAGAGGTTCTGCACCACCTCCACCGCCCGGCCAATCTCCCTGGCCAGGCTGCCGATGGCGCTGGAGGTGTTCTGCACGATGCCCATGCCTTCGCTGGCCGCGCTGTCGGCGTTGTTGGCAGCTTGCGCGGCCTTGGTGGCATTGAGTGCGACATCCTGGGCCGTCGCGGTCATTTCCTGCACGGCGGTGGCGACCTGGTCGATTTCCGCCAGTTGTCGCTGTACGCCCTGATTGGTGCGAATGGCGATATCGGCTGTGTGCTCCGAGGAGTCGCTGACTTTCTGCACCGAGCTGACCACCTGGCTGATCATGGTCTGCAGCTTGCCGAGGAAGGTGTTGAAGCCGCTGGCAATGCGGCCCAGTTCATCGGCGCGGTCGCTGTGCAGGCGGCGTGTCAGGTCACCTTCGCCCTGGGCGATGTCATCGAGCATGGCGACCATCTGCTTGAGTGGTCGGGCAATGCCCCGGGCGGCCAGCCAGATCACCAGCAGGCCGATGGCCGCGATCAGCAGCCCGACCAGGCTCATGCCGAGGATGTCGCTGCGGCGCTGAGCCTGCAGGTCGTTCTGCAGTTTCTCCTGGTCGGCCATCACCGCGCTGAGTGGCAGTTGCATCATCAAGGTCCAGCGAGCGCTGGTGCTGCCCAGGGTGAAAGGCATGTACACCTCGATGTGGCCGTGCTCTTCGTCCAGGTCGTAGCTGACCTGGTCGTTGGACAGCTTGGCGAGGTTGGCGATCTCGTTGGCGTCGAACAGGCTGCTGGCCTTCTGGCCGAGCTTGCTCTTGTCCTTGGTATAGGCCACCAGGCCGCCATTGCTGGCGATCAGGGCGATTTCACCGGCACCGTTGTAAAGACCCTGATCGGCCTTCTCCAGCATGTCCTGGATGAAATCCACTGAAAGGTCGGCACCGGCGATACCCTGGAACTGGCCGTTGACCATGATCGGCGCAATGAACGAGGCCAGCATCACGGTGCGGTTGCCGATGGGGTAGGGCGCTGGGTCGACCACGCAGCCCTTGCCGGTTTCCTTGGCGCACATATAGAACTCATTGGCGCGCACACCGGTAGGCAGCAGGGCACTGTTGTCCAGATCGGTGACCTTGTTCAGCTCGACGCTGCCATCGTCGTTGCGGTACCACAACGGAATGAAGCGTCCGTCGGTGTCAATGCCAGGGTATTCACGGTCGGTATAGGCCGCGTCGTTGTGCAGCAGGCCATTGCGTTCCCAACTGATGTAGCTGTCGATCAGCCGTGGATTCTTCTCAAGGGCATCGCGGGTCAGGGTGATGAGGGCTTCGCGGCTCATCTCCAGTTGCGCACGGCCCTGTTTGTCAGGGGTTCCGGCCAGGGCGTTAACCTGTGCCAGGTTGGCGGCGATCTGCAGCGGTGTCTCCAGTTCGCGGCGTATAGCCTGGGCCTGGCTGTGGGCCAGGGCCTCGAGGCGTTGCCTGACCGCCAGCTCCGACTGCTCTCGGGTGCGCTGCTCGACCAGTGCCTGCGTCCGTGCTCCGGAATACAGCGCGTAACTGATGAACGCTACGGCCACACCCAGCACGACGGCGCCGGCGAGAAAGGCGATGGAGAACTGGATCGACTTGAATTTCATACCCGCTCCCTGGAAAAAAGGACGCTGTGCCTTAAGCGCTATCGCCCAGTGGGCGGAAATCATTAGGCCTATTCATGCACCTTTTACCGAGTTGATCTGACAGTTTGGCGGGCAGGGAACCAGTGGGCGGGGAGAAGAGACAAATACGGCAATTGGCCGGTATCTGGCGCGCCAGCGTATCGCGGCCTAGGATGAGCGCCACGTGAGTAAGGAGAACCCAGTAATGCGTCAGACTTTTGCCATGTGTGCCTTGGGCGCCGCCCTGCTGCTTGCCGGTTGCCAGGCGGTGAATACCACCAGCGGCGATTCGGTCGGTGTAGAGCGCAAACAGTACATGTTCAGCATGTTGTCTACCGATGAGGTGAACAAGATGTACGCGCAGTCCTACCAGGAGACAGTGGGCGAGGCGTCGAGCAAGGGTGTGCTGGACACCACCAGCAACGATGCCAAGCGAGTGCATGCCATCGCCGACCGGCTGATCGGTCAGGCACCGAAGCTGCGCCCGGATTCGGCGCAGTGGCAGTGGGAAGTCAACCTGATCAAGAGCGACGAGCTCAACGCCAACTGCGGACCAGGCGGCAAGATCATCTTCTATACCGGGCTGATCGATACCCTGAAACTGACCGACGATGAAATCGCCGCCGTGATGGGGCATGAAATCGCCCACGCCCTGCGCGAGCACGGTCGTGAGGCGATGTCCAAGGCCTACGGCGTGGCGATGGCCAAACAGGGCGCTGGTGCGCTGTTCGGCCTGGGGCAGGACAGCCTGGCGCTGGCCGATACCGTGGTCAACTACAGCATGACCCTGCCCAACAGCCGCAGCAACGAGAACGAAGCCGACCTGCTGGGGCTGGAGCTGGCCGCGCGTGCCGGTTACAACCCCAATGCAGCGATCACGCTGTGGAAGAAGATGAGCGCGCAGAGCGAGGGTTCGCCTCCCGAGTTCATGAGCACTCACCCGGCTTCGGACAGCCGTATCGCCTCCTTGCAGGCGGCGATTCCGAAAGTCATGCCGCTGTACGAAAAAGCCAAAAAGTCCTGATCCACGACCAAGGCGTGGCGCCGGCCACGCCTTTTCCGGCCGTTACAGCCAGCCGCTGACCTGCATGGCCTTGTACACCGCCACCAGGGCCATGACGAAGAAGGCCGTGGCTGCCAGGCGGCGAATCAATGTCAGTGGCAGTTTCTCGGCAGCGAAGTTGCCAGCCAGCACCACCGGCACGTTGGCGATCAGCATGCCGAGGGTGGTGCCGAGGATGACCAGCCACAGGTAGCTGTACTGGGCGGCGAGCATCACCGTGGCGACCTGGGTCTTGTCCCCGATTTCGGCGATGAAGAAGGCGATCAGGGTGGTCATGAACGGGCCGAACTGGCGCTTGGTGCTGGCCTCGTCGTCATCCATTTTGTCCGGCACGAGGGTCCAGAGCGCCGTGGCGGTGAAGCTGGCGGCGAGGATCCAGTGCAGCACGGCATCCGAGAAGAACTGGCTGAACCAGGCCCCGACGGCGCCGGCGGCAGCGTGGTTGGCCAGGGTCGCAGCGACGATGCCGGCAATGATCGGCCAGGGCTTGCGGAAGCGGGCCGCCAGGATCAGTGCGAGCAATTGGGTTTTGTCGCCGATTTCAGCGAGCGCCACGATGGCGGTAGGGACGAGCAGGGATTCCAGCATCAGGGGTTCCAGAGGGCGGGTCGACACGGCTAATGACACGTACAACCTCCCCGCCCTGGGTAAGGATGTGCGTGTCATAGGTCTTGTCAAACCGCTGATCCGTCTGAGGCGGATTCTGGGTCGCACGCACCATGGTCTGCGGACCAAGTATGTTGATGCATGCCGGACGAGCTGAGCGCTCGTGGGAGACTACTCCCCTAGGACGGAGCGGATTCTGCCTAGCCGTTTCGCTTTGGGCAAGCGTTTATTTCATCCGCGCACGGCACTGTAGATCCTGAAGCCGTTACCTTCCGCCAGGGTCTGGCAAGCGCCCACATGCGCCTCGATGAGCGGCTGGTAACGCAGGAAACTATTCGCCACAAGGCGAAGTTCGCCGCCTTTTTTCAGATGTTCGCTGGCTTTTTTCAGCAGGTTTTCCGATGCCTGATAGTTGGTGTGAACCCCGGTATGGAACGGTGGGTTACTCAGGATGACCTGCAGCCCGGCGGGGGCGGCGTCGATGCCGTCACCGGTGATGACCTGGGCCTGCAAGCCGTTGGCGGCGAGGGTCAGCGTGCTGCTGGCAGTGGCGAAGGCGTCGACGTCGAGCATCACCACCTCGCTCTGCGGGCTGCGACGCTTGATGGCGGCTCCCAGCACGCCCGCGCCGCAGCCGAAGTCCAGCAGGGCGCCAGCGGGCAGGCCGTCCAGATTTTCGAGCAGCAGTGCAGTGCCGCGGTCAAGCCGTCCATGGCTGAACACGCCGGGCAGGCTGACCACTTGCAGCGGGCCGTCGGCCAGGGGCACTTCGTAAGTGCGTGCCAGGCTTTGCAGCGGTCGTGCTTGCGGAGCCTGCTCCACACCGACCAGCCAGAGCTGGCAGTGCCGCGCGCTGTCGAGCTTGCGAGGCTTGCCGAACGGATGCAATTGCTTGGAAGCGGCTTCGATCCCGCCGCGTTTTTCGCCGACCAGGAAGAGTTCGCGACCCTGCAAGCGTGCCGCCAGGGCATTGAGCAGGTAGTCGGCAAGGTCGCGCGCCTTGGGCAGGAACAAGACCGCGGCATCGAAATCGCCAGCAGGCGGCTCGACACCGAAATGCGTCCGTCCGGCGAAGCGAGCTTCAAGCGCGGCATGGTCACCGGCATGCCAGGACCAGCCGCAGGCGTCGGGCAGCTGGCCCATCAGGTCGTCGGCCGGCAACCCAGCCAGCAGTACCTTGCCTTGAAACCGCTCGGCCTGGCGGAGAATCACTTCACTGCGCGGGTCCATGTCCTGACTCCTGGAAAAAAGGGCGCAGTTTAGCAGGGGCGTCAGGGCGAGCTACAGGCTTCACGCCACGACGCGCAGCGGCGAGCCTGCGAAGAACTGCCGGGCATTCTCGGCGGTCTGCGCGACGATGCGCTGCCGCGCTTCTCGGGCGCCCCAGGCGCTGTGCGGAGTGACGATCAGCCGTGGGATGTCGGCAGCCAGCAACGGGTTGCCGTTCACCGGTGGCTCGACGCTCAGCACGTCGGTGGCCGCACCGCCCAAATGGCCGTTGCGCAGCGCATCGGCGAGGGCCTGTTCGTCGATCAGCCCGCCACGTGCGGTGTTGACGACCAGCGCATGCGGCTTGAGCAGCGCCAGCTCGCGAGCACCGAGCATGTGGCGGGTCTGCTCGTTGAGCGGGCAGTGCAGGGTCAGGGCATCGACCTGTGGCAGCAGTTCTTCCAGGGGCAGGCGGTCGGCCCGTGCCGGACGGCCTGGCACCTGGCCGAGCAGCACGCGCATGCCGAAGGCTTCGGCCAGCCGCGCCACGGCACCGCCCAGCTCGCCATGGCCGAGCAGGCCTAGCGTCTTGCCTTCCAGCTCGACGATCGGGAAGTCCAGCAGGCAGAACTGTGTCGACTGCTGCCAGCGACCTTGCCGGACGGCCTGCTGGTAATCCGGCAGGCGAGTGGCCAGGGCCAGCAGCAGGGTCAGGGTGTGCTGGGCAACCGAGGGGGTGCCGTAGCCCTGGCAGTTGCACACCGTTACCCCGTGTTCGCGGGCCGAGACCAGGTCGACATTGTTGGTGCCTGTGGCGGTGACCAGCACCAGCTTGAGCTGCGGGCAGGCGGCGAAGGTCTGGGCATCGATCACCACTTTGTTGGTGATCGCCACCTGCGCGCCCTGCAGGTGCTCGACCACTTGCTCGGTCGAGGTGCTGGCGTGCAAGGTCAGCTCGGTGAAGCTGTCACGCAGGACGCCGAGGTCGAGGTCGCCCAGGTCGAGGGAGGAGTAGTCCAGAAAAACGGCGCTGCCGGCGTGTTTCATCAGCTGTACCTTTTTTGTTGATCGATGAAGTTGTAAGGTGATGTGTCGTTTTTCTACCACATACCGCCCGTCGCCGAGGCGGTTTTTGTCGATCTGCCTCGCTGGAGCGCACCATGTACTGGGCCGAGTTTCTCACTGTCGCCTTGATTCACCTGCTCGCCGTGGCCAGTCCGGGGCCGGACTTCGCCGTGGTGGTGCGTGAAAGCGTGGCGCATGGCCGCAAGGCCGGGACCTGGGCCGCGCTCGGAGTCGGTTCGGCGATCTTCCTGCACGTCGGTTACTCGCTGCTGGGCATCGGCATCATCGTTTCCCAGTCCATCGTATTGTTCAATGCGCTGAAATGGGCGGCCGCCGCCTATCTGCTGTACATCGGCATCAAGGCCCTGCGTGCCCGGCCGGCCGAGGCGCGCGCCCAGGAGCCCGAGGCCGCGAGTGTCGAGCGCTCGGCGCGTGGTGCGTACGTCAGCGGCTTCGTGACCAACGGCCTGAACCCCAAGGCCACGCTGTTTTTCCTGTCGCTGTTCACCGTGGTCATCGACCCGCATACCCCGCTGATGGTGCAAGCCGGCTATGGCCTGTACCTCGCCGCCGCCACGGCGCTGTGGTTCTGCCTGGTGGCGCGCTTGTTCAGCCAGGCGCGGGTACGTGCCGGCTTCGCACGTATGGGCCACTGGTTCGATCGCGCGATGGGTGGCGTACTGGTTGCCCTGGGCGTGAAACTGGCGTTCACCCAGGCCAACTGAAGCCAATGCGGCGCGCCGGGCAATGGCTGCGCCGGTTTTTTTCCGCCGTCTGCCTGCCTGCCCGTGCTTTGCCCGATGCCACTGGCGAGAGCGCCCTGCTGCGTCCATAGTTGAGCTTCGCCTGTGAACTCTGGAAAGGGACTCTTATGTTGCAGACTCGCGTTCTGGCGCCGGCCGAAGGCGCCTACCGGTATCCACTGTTGATCAAAAGCCTGCTGGTTTCCGGCAGCCGCTATGAAAGAACCCGCGAGATCGTTTACCGCGACGCAGTCCGCTATACCTACCCCACCCTCAATGAACGGGTGCGACGGCTGGCCAACGTCCTGAGCGAGGCGGGAGTCAAGGCCGGCGACACCGTGGCGGTCATGGACTGGGACAGCCATCGCTACCTGGAATGCATGTTCGCCATCCCCATGATCGGCGCCGTGGTGCACACCATCAACGTGCGCCTGTCCCCGGAGCAGATCGTCTACACCATGAACCACGCCGAAGACCGCTTCGTGCTGGTCAACGGCGAGTTCGCGGCGCTGTACAACGGCATCGCCGGGCACCTGACCACGGTACAGAAGACCCTGCTGCTCACCGACACCCCCGAACAGCCCGCAGAGCTGCCCGGCCTGCTCGGTGAATACGAGGCGCTGCTGGCGGCGGCCAGTCCCGAGTACGACTTTCCGGACTTCGACGAGCACTCGGTCGCCACCACCTTCTACACCACCGGCACCACCGGCAATCCCAAGGGCGTGTACTTCACCCACCGGCAGCTGGTGCTGCACACCCTGGGCGTGGCGACCATCATGGGCAGCGTCGAAAGCGAGCGGCTGCTGGGTGCCGATGATGTCTACATGCCGATCACCCCGATGTTCCACGTGCATGCCTGGGGCATGCCGTATGCGGCAACCATGCTGGGCATCAAGCAGGTCTACCCGGGTCGTTACGACCCGGAAATGCTGGTACAGCTGTGGGAACGGGAAAAGGTCACCTTCTCGCACTGCGTACCCACCATCCTGCAGATGCTGCTCAACGCCAAGTCGGCCAAGGACAAGGACTTCGGCGGCTGGAAGATCATCATTGGCGGCAGCTCGCTGAACCGCAGCCTGTACCTGGCGGCCAAGGCCAAGGGCATCCACCTCACTGCCGCCTACGGCATGTCGGAAACCGGGCCGCTGATCTCCGTGGCGCACATGTGCGAGGAACTGCTGAGCAGCAGCGACGACGAACGCATTCGCTACCGGATCAAGGCCGGCGTGCCCGGCATGCTGGTGGAGGCAGCCATCGTCGATACGCAAGGCAACTTCCTGCCGGCCGATGGCCAGACCCAGGGAGAGCTGGTGTTGCGCGCGCCGTGGCTGACCGAAAGCTATTTCCGTGAGCCGGAAAAGGGCCGAGAACTGTGGGCCGGTGGCTGGCTGCATACCGGTGATGTGGCGACCCTCGACGGCCTGGGCTTCATCGACATCCGTGACCGTATCAAGGATGTGATCAAGACCGGCGGCGAGTGGTTGTCGTCCCTGGCCCTGGAAGACCTGTGCAGCCGGCACCCGGCAGTGCGCGAGGTGGCGGTGGTCGGCATCCCCGACCCGCAATGGGGCGAGCGGCCTTTCGCGCTGATCGTGCCACATGAAGGGCAGCGGCTCGATGCGGCGGCGCTCAAGGTGCACCTCACGCCATTCGTCGAGCAGGGGCACATCAACAAGTGGGCGATCCCGCAGCAGATCGCCGTGGTCAGCGAAATACCCAAGACCAGTGTCGGCAAGCTGGACAAAAAGCGCATGCGCCTGGACATCGCCGAGTGGCAAAGCAGTAACAGCGCGTTGTTGTCCCATCTGTGAGGTCTCGCCGCCATGCCCCCGGGCATGGCGGATTGCTCTGTGTACCGGCCGGCCCCGAGGCTTGCCAATTCGTCAAAACCAGCCATCCTCCCCCCGTGCCTGTCACGCGGTCGGGCAGCAGTGGGCTGGCCAGAACGTCTGACGTTGTAACGCATGCTTACAATTTTAAAAGGAGCGATACAGACTGCTGGCTATAGTCGGCACAGGGACCTGGCACCGTGCGCTGCGTCGTGTTGGAGCACACGTCGCATCTTCCAAGCGTCGCCACTCGGTTTCACTTGATCGATCGAGTCGTATTCGAGCGTCCCGTCTGCCATAAAAATAAAAGCACATGGAGTAGCTTAAATGACTACAGCAATTCCTTTCTGGCGCCGGGCCCGGTTGCCCCTGGCGGTCAGTCTCGCATCGTCTCTCGCCGGCCCCGCCTTCGGTGTCAGTTTCAACATCGGTGAGGTGGAAGGCAGCTTCGACTCGTCGCTGTCGATCGGCGCCAGCTGGTCCACTGCCAGTCCCAACAAGAACCTGATCGGTGCCAACAACGGCGGCCGTGGCCTGTCGCAGACCTCAGACGACAGCCACCTGAACTTCAAGCGTGGCGAGACCTTTTCCAAGGTCTTCAAGGGCATCCACGACCTGGAACTCAAGTACGGCGATACCGGCGTGTTCCTGCGCGGCAAGTACTGGTACGACTTCGAACTCAAGGACGAAGGACGGCCGTTCAAGGACATCAGCGACGCCAACCGCAAGGAAGGCGCCAAATCGTCCGGTGCGCAGCTGCTCGATGCCTTCATCTACCACCGCTACTCGATCGGTGACGAGCCGGGCAACGTGCGCTTCGGCAAGCAGGTCATCAGCTGGGGCGAGAGCACCTTCATCGGTGGCGGTATCAATAGCGTCAACCCCATCGACGTTTCCGCGTTCCGCCGGCCAGGCTCCGAGGTCAAGGAAGGGCTGATTCCGGTCAACATGTTCTACCTGTCCCAGGGCATTACCCAGGACCTGTCGGTCGAAGGTTTCTACCAGCTGGAGTGGGACCAGACAGTGGTGGACAACTGCGGCACCTTCTTCTCCCAGCCAGACGTCATTGCCGATGGCTGCAACAACAACCTGGCGGTGTTGCGCAACCAGCAGGGCCTCAACGCAGCCCTGGCCGGCGCCGGCCTGCCGGCAGCGGCCCGTGGCGCGGTGTTCAACTCCCTGGCGCAGCAGGGCGTGCTGTTCGGCTCGCCGGATGAAGGCGCCATCGTGCGTCGCGGCCCGGATCGTGATGCGCGGGACAGCGGCCAGTTCGGCTTCGCCATGCGCTACAACTTCGCACCGCTGAACACCGAGTTCGGCGCCTACATGATGAATTACCACAGCCGTGCGCCGATCTTCAGCGGCCGTGGCGCGCCGGCGTCGGCCTTCAGCCCGGCAGGCCTGGTCGGTTCTCTGGTGCGCAACGGCATCCCGGCGGCCACCGCCACCGCGTTGGCGCCGACCCTGCTGCCTGTCGTGGTGGCCGGCAACTCCAGCTACTACGTGGAGTACCCCGAAGACATCCGCCTCTACGGCCTGAGTTTCTCCACCACGCTGCCCACCGGCACGGCGTGGAGCGGCGAGATCAGCTACCGGCCCAACGCGCCGGTGCAGATCAACACCACTGACATCCTGTATTCCGGCCTGTCGCCGTTGAACCCCAACGTCTCGGTACTCACCGGCCTGCCCAATACCGATCAGCAGGGCTACCGGCGCAAGGAAATCACCCAGCTGCAGACCACCTTCACGCACTTCTTCGACCAGGTGATGGGCGCCGAGCGCATGACCCTGGTGGGTGAAATCGGCTGGACCCACGTCGGTGGCCTGGAAAGCACCTCCAAGATCCGCTACGGCCGTGATCCGGTCTATGGTCCAGGCCCACTGCCCGGCGGGCAGTGCGTGGCGCTCAACGCCGGGACCCTGACCGGCGCGGCGCAGAACAACCTGAGCCGCTACTGCGAGAACGACGGCTTCACCACCAGCGATTCCTGGGGCTATCGCGCACGCGCCATCTGGGACTACAACAACGTCTTCGCTGGGGTCAATCTGCGGCCCAGCGTGGCCTGGTCGCATGACGTGAAGGGGTATTCCCCAGGCCCTGGCGGCAACTTCGAAGAAGGTCGCAAGGCCGTCAGTCTCGGGCTGGATGCCGAGTACCAGAACACCTACACCGCGAGCCTTTCCTACACCAACTTCTTCGATGGCAAGTACACGACGGTCGATGACCGCGACTTCGTGGCGCTGAGCTTTGGCGTGAACTTCTAATAATCGGTTTTTCAGGACGACGAACATGAATATGACCAAGGGTCTGTTGCGAGCCGGTGTACTGGGTCTGTCGATGCTGGCCAGTGGGGTGATGGCAGCGGTGTCGGAATCCGAGGCGGCAAAACTGGGGGCGGCGCTGACGCCCATGGGCGCGGAGAAGGCCGGCAATGCCGATAACAGCATTCCGGCCTGGAGTCCGATGCCGAAGAATGCCGGGGCAGTGGACAGCAAGGGGTTCCTCGCCAACCCGTATGCCAGCGAGAAGCCGCTGTTCATCATTACCGCGAGCAATGTGGAGCAGTACAAGGACAAGCTGGCGCCGGGACAGTACGCGATGTTCAAGCGCTACCCGCAAAGCTACCGGATCCCGGTGTATCCAGGGCATCGCGGGGCGACCGTGCCGGACAGCGTGCTGGCCGCCATCAAGCGCAACGCGGTGAATGCCCGGCTGGTAGCCGGTGGCAACGGCCTGGAGAACTTCGAGACCGCCATCCCGTTCCCGATTCCGGCCAATGGCGTGGAGGTGATCTGGAACCACATCACCCGCTATCGCGGCGGTACGGTCAAGCGCCTGGTTACCCAGGCCACACCGCAACCCAACGGTTCGTATTCCATCGTCAAGTTCAGCGATCAGTTCGTGTTCCGCGACCGTATGAAGGACTACGACCCGAAGAATCCCGGAAACATCCTGTTCTACTTCAAGCAGCAGGTCACCGCGCCGGCACGCCTGGCTGGTGGTGTGTTGCTGGTCCATGAAACCATCGACCAGGTCAAGGAACCGCGTTCGGCGTGGGTCTACAACGCCGGCCAGCGTCGCGTACGCCGCGCCCCGGAAGTGTCCTACGACGGGCCGGGCACCGCGTCGGACGGCACCCGTACCTCCGACAACCTCGACATGTACAACGGCGCTCCGGATCGCTACGACTGGAAACTGGTGGGCAAGCAGGAGATGTACATCGCCTCCAACAGCCACAAGCTCGACGACACCTCGCTCAAGTACGACGACGTCATCAAGGCCGGGCACATCAACCAGGACCTGACTCGCTACGAGTTGCGCCGTGTCTGGCACGTGACCGCCACCCTCAAGTCTGGCCAGCGGCATATCTATGCCAAGCGCGACTTCTTCATCGACGAAGACACCTGGCAGGCAGCGGTGATCGACCACTACGATGGTCGCGGCCAGCTGTGGCGGGTGGCCGAGGCCCACTCGGTCAACTACTACGACAAGCAGGTGCCGTGGTACGTGATCGAAACCCTCTACGACCTGCAGTCGGGGCGCTACATGGCACTGGGCATGAAGAACGAGGAGGCGCGTGCCTACGAGTTCGACTTCAATGCCAGCAGCAGTGATTTCACCCCTAATGCCCTGCGCCAGGAAGGCGTGCGCTGAAGGTTGAGCGAGCCCGCGCCGTCGGTTCAGACGGCGCAGGCTCCGGCCCAGAGTTCATTGTAGTTCTCGATACCCCATTGCTCGGGTGACTCGATCCTGACGATGCTGTCCGTGTCCTGGGCCTTGCCCAGGTGCAGGGTGCGGTGTTCGAGCGGGCGCCGGGTGCGTGCCGACATGATGACCTTGACCCGTGGCGTGAGCAGCGAGTGCTCGCTCTGTTCCATGACCACCGCCAGGCGTTCGCTTTCCAGGCGCACCAGGGCACCGATCGGGTAGATACCCACGGTCTTGACGAAGTGCTGGAACACCTGGTCGTCGAAGTGGCCTTTCCAGCCGGCCATCTCCCGGATGGCCCGGGCCGCGCACCAGGCTTTCTTGTAGGGCCGGTCGGAGGTCACCGCGTCATACACGTCGCAGACCGCACCCATCCTGGCGAAGATGCTGATCTCGTCGCCGGCCAGACCATGGGGATAGCCGCTGCCATCGAATTTCTCGTGATGGTGCAGGCATACGTCCAGCACGGCACGGGTCACCCGGCAGGTTTCCTGAAGGATCTTCAGCCCGGCCTCAGGGTGGGACTTCATGGCCTGGAACTCGTCATCGGTCAGGCGCCCGGGTTTGTTGAGAATCTCCGGGTTCATCATCATCTTGCCCACGTCGTGCATCAGGCCGGCGACGCCCGCATCGCGCACCTGTTCTTCGTCAAGGCCCATGCGCCGGGCAAGGGCGACCATCAGCGCGCAGACTGCCACCGAATGCATGTAGGTGTATTCGTCGGAGTTCTTGAGCCGTGACAGGCTGATCAGTGCATGGGGGTGGCGCATGATCGAACTGGCGATTTCGTCGACCAGCAGCCCGATATCTTCGACATTCATCGCGCGGCCCATCTTGGCCTCGTCGAACATGGCCATCACCAACTGCCTGGCCCGGCCGCAGATCTGCCGGGCGCGCTGCAGCTCCTTTTCCAGGCTGGTCGGCGCCGTATCGCCAGCTGGCGGAGCATCGGGCGCCTTGCCGCGACTGATATCGATCCACAGCTCGCGCAGGCCCGAGTGGCGAATACGCTGCAGCACCTGTGTGTCGTTCAATTGGGATTCGATCTGGGCGATCCAGAAAGGATCGTCGTCCCAGGGGCGGCAGAATTCGTGAATGTGCATCCCTAACGCGAGTTCGGACACCATTATTTTTCTTAGCATGTCGGGTCACCCTGTTTGTTCGTACGGGCGTCCTTTGCCGCATGGTGCAGTAGATGGGTAAAGCGACATCGTCCGAGCCTGTTCTGGCGTCTGAACGATGAACAGCGCAAGCGAATGGGTGATCGCTTTTTGCCAGTATAGAGGGAAGTTCGTTACTGGGAATGACAGCGTGAAAACGTCAAAACCTTGCTGTCCCGGCTTTGTCTTCGCCAATCAACGACTTGTAAAGTTGCGGATATATGGCGCCAAAAAGCGGTGAAAAATATTTCATCGACGAACATCTTCCACCCTTCGCCGCGGGCACTATGATCACCCTGCATCGAGTTACGCAGGCCGTTCGGGTCAGCTTTCGGCGGCTGCGGCAACTGGCCTGAGGCCGGAATTAATTGCCGTCTTTGCGTTCCAACGGGCAATAAAGCGTTCGTAGAAAACCAGGAGCATTTCATGTTGACCACGCCCCGTCTGATCATCGCAGCCACTGCCGTGGCCTTGCTGGCCGGCTGCGCATCGCCCAATCCCTATGACAACCAGGGGGGATATGGCGGCCAGGAACAGCAGGGCATGAGCCGCACCGCCAAATATGGCGGGCTGGGCGCCCTGGCCGGTGCCGTGGCCGGCGCCGCCATCGATCACAACCACCGCGGCAAAGGCGCCCTGATCGGTGCTGCCGTAGCCGGTGCGGCATCCGCCGGTTATGGCTACTACGCCGACCGCCAGGAGGCCGCGCTGCGTGCCAAGATGGCCAACACGGGTGTCGAGGTGCAGCGCCAGGGTGACCAGATCAAGCTCATCATGCCGGGCAACATCACCTTCGCCACCGACTCTTCGGCGATTGCCAGCAGCTTCTATGCGCCGCTGAACAATCTCGCCTCGTCACTCAAGCAGTTCAACCAGAACAACATCGAGATCGTCGGCTATACCGACAGCACTGGCAGCCGCCAGCACAACATGGACCTGTCCCAGCAGCGTGCGCAGAGCGTGGCGACCTACCTGACGTCCCAGGGCGTCGATCCGACCCACCTGTCGGTACGCGGCGCCGGCCCCGATTCGCCAATCGCCAGCAACGCCGATGTGAACGGCCGCGCGCAGAACCGCCGTGTCGAGGTCAACCTCAAGCCGATTCCGGGCCAGCAGTACGATCAGTACCAGCAGTAAGCGACCGGAATGCAAAAAAAGGGGCGGCCACTGGCCGCCCTTTTTTGCGTGATACCGCAGTGTTCAGCGCTCGCCGTACTGCGCCTGCATCTGCTCCAGCAGGCGATCCTTCTCTTCCCACGCCTCGTTGATCCAGGCCTGGAAGGCCTGGCGATAGTCCGGGTCCTGGTCATAGCTCTTGCCGATGAACCCGGCCGGAATGCGTACCTCCTCGAAGTGTGCCACCACCTGGCCGACCCGGCCGCACAGCAGGTCCCAGTAGCCCGGCCGTCCTTTGGGATAGTGCAGGGTCACGTTGACGATCGATTCCAGCTGCTCGCCCATCGCATCCAGCACAAAGGCGATACCACCGGCCTTGGGCTTGAGCAGGTGGTGAAACGGCGATTGCTGCTCGGCATGCTTTTCCGGGGTGAAGCGTGTGCCTTCGGCGAAGTTGAAGATCGCCACAGGCTTGTCGCGAAAACGCGCGCAGGTGCGGCGTGTGGTTTCCAGGTCCTTGCCACGCTTTTCCGGGTGCTTGGCCAGGTAGGCCTTGGAGTAGCGCTTCATGAACGGAAAGCCCAGCGCCCACCAGGCCAGGCCGATCACCGGCACCCAGATCAGTTCCTGCTTGAGGAAGAATTTCAGGGGGCGGATACGTCGGTTCAGCAGGTATTGCAGCACCATGATGTCCACCCAGCTCTGGTGGTTGCTGGTCACCAGGTAGGAGTGCTGGTAATCGAGTTGCTCCAGGCCGGTGATGTGCCAGCGGGTGCCGCTCAGCAGGCGGATCCAGGCATTGTTGTTGCCGATCCAGGTTTTCTGGATCAGATTCATGATCGCGTCGAACAGGCGCTGCGCAGCCTTGAAGGGCAGGCACAGCTTGAGCAGTGTCACCACGAACAGCGGCAGGCAGCACGCGAGCGTATTGAGCCCCAGCAACAGCGAGGCGAGGACGCCGCGCAGGGGAGCAGGCAGGAAAGCCATGGCAGGGAATAACTCCAGGTGAAATGGGGGGCCGGGACCGATCGGCACCCCCTGTTTATCAGAGCAATGTGTCGGCTTGAATCGCGGTCAGGGCGATGGTGTGCACGATATCGTCGACCTGGGCACCGCGTGGCAGGTCGTTCACCGGCTTGCGCAGGCCCTGCAGCATCGGGCCAAGGGTGACGCAGTCGGCGCTGCGCTGCACCGCCTTGTAGGTGGTGTTGCCGGTGTTCAGGTCGGGGAACACGAATACCGTTGCGCGACCGGCCACCTGGCTGTGCGGCGCCAGTTGGCGGGCGTCATTCTCGTTGGCGGCGGCATCGTACTGCAATGGACCATCGATCAACAGCCCCCGGCGTGCTTCACGGGCCTGCTGCGTGGCCTCGCGGACTTTCTCCACTTCCTCGTCGTTGTCCGCATGGCCGCTGGAGTAGCTGATCATCGCCACCCGCGGGGTGATGCCGAACGTCTCGGCCGAGTCGGCGCTCTGCAGGGCAATTTCCGCCAGCTCGGCCGCACTGGGGTGCGGGTTCATGATGCAGTCGCCGTACACCAGCACCTGCTCGGGAAACAGCATGAAGAACACCGAAGACACCAGGCTGCAACCCGGCGCTGTCTTGATCAGCTGCAAGGCCGGGCGAATGGTGTTGGCCATGGAGTGCACCAGGCCCGAAACCAGCCCGTCGACTTCATCCAGGGCCAGCATCATGGTGCCGATCACCACCGGGTCTTCCAGTTGCTGCTCGGCCATCGGCGCATTGAGGCTTTTGCTCTTGCGCAGTTTGACCATGGGTTCGACATAGCGCTGGCGGATCAGGTCCGGGTCGAGGATTTCCAGGCCCGGCGGCAGCACGATGGCCTGAGCCTTGGCCACGGCGTGGACTTCCTCCGGCTTGGCCAGCAGAACGCAGCGGGCGATGCCGCGCGCCTGGCAGATGGCGGCGGCCTGGATGATCAGCGGCTCGGCGCCTTCGGGCAGGACGATGCGCTTCTGGCTGGCCTGGGCCCGCTGGATCAGCTGGTAACGGAATACCGCAGGCGACAGGCGCAGCTCTCGCGGTGTGCCGCAACGCTGGTGCAGCCATTCGGCGTCCAGGTGGCCGGCGACGAAATCGGTGATGATCTCGGCTCGCTCGCGGTCGTCGATGGGGATTTCCTTGTTCAGCTGGTTGAGGCGGTTGGCCGTGTCATAGGTGCCGGTATTCACGGCCAGCACGGGCAGGCCGGCCTGCAGGGCGCCCCGGCACAGTTCCATGATGCGTGGGTCGGGCGAGATGTCGCTGGTCAGCAGCAGGCCGGCCAGCGGTACGCCGTTCATGGTCGCCAGGCTGACCGCGAGGATGATGTCGTCACGGTCGCCTGGGGTTACCACCAGCACGCCCGGCTTGAGCAGATGCACCGTGTTCACCAGGGTGCGTGCGCAGATGATGATCTTGGTCATGCGCCGCTGTTCATAGTCGCCGGCGTTGAGCACCTGGGCGTCCATCAGCTCGGCTACATCGCGGGTGCGCGGGGCATTCAGGTCGGCCTGGTAGGGGATGCAGCCCAGCAGGCGGAAGTCGCCGCTGCGCAGCAGTGGCGAGTGTTCCTTAAGCCGCGCGGCGAAGTCCTGCATGCTCTCTTCGGTGCGCACCTTGTTGAGGATCACCCCCAGCACCTTCGGGTCCTTGGGGCCGCCGAACATCTGCGCCTGCAGTTCCACGCGCCCGGACAACTCGGTGAGTACTTCGTTTTCCGGTGCCGAAACCAGGATCACCTCGGCATCCAGGCTCTTGGCCAGGTGCAGGTTGACCCGCGCCGCATAGCTGGCGTGGCGGGTAGGGACCATGCCTTCGACGATCACCACGTCGTTGCCGGCGGCGGCCTGTTGATACAGGCGCACGATTTCTTCGAGTAGTTCATCGAGCTCACCCTCGCCGAGCATGCGCTCTACATGGGACAGCGCCAGCGGACTGGGTGGCTTCAGGCCATGCGTGCGTGCCACCAGTTCGGTAGAACGTTCCGGCCCGGTATCGCCCGGGTGAGGCTGGGCGATGGGCTTGAAGAAGCCGACCTTGAGCCCGGCGTGTTCCAGTGTACGAACCAGGCCGAGGCTGATGGAGGTCAGGCCAACGCCGAAATCCGTGGGCGCGATGAAAAAAGTCTGCATGCGGGCTTCCGAATTGAGCAGTGCAAGGGTCGTGGCACAAGAACGGACCGTGACCGGTGAGTGAGTCGGCGCCGTCTGTCGCGGCGCTTCACGAAGCGCCAAGACTATCGCCATCGGGGGGCTGTGCGCACCATCCGCAGTGAAACGGCAGGCCGATTTTTTTCGCCCGCTGCCCGGGGTCCAGCACCCAGGCCCGGGATTGCCAGGGTGGCTGGTGGCGCAGATGCTGGGTATGGCCGCAAGACAGTATGGCGACCCAATGGCCTTCTTCGTCCTGGCGCCAGCCGGTCAGTGTGGTGATGTGCGGTGTCGTGTTCATGGATTCACCTGTCGGTGTTCCGTTAGCTTTCGCGGCATGGCTTGGTTAGACTTGGGCGTTCATTCATATCAAGCAAAGGTCTTGTCCCCATGCCTATCGCTGCCAAAAAGGCTGTCTCCATTGACTATACCCTGACCAACGATGCTGGTGAGGTCATCGACAGCTCGTCCGGCGGCGCGCCGCTGGTCTACCTGCATGGCGCCAGCAACATCATCCCGGGTCTGGAAAAGGCCCTGGAAGGCAAGGACGTCGGTGACGAGCTGAGCGTTTCCATCGAGCCGGAAGATGCCTACGGCGAATACTCCGCCGAGCTGGTCAGCACCCTGAACCGCAGCATGTTCGAAGGTGTCGACGAGCTGGAAGTCGGCATGCAGTTCCATGCCTCCGCGCCAGACGGCCAGATGCAGATCGTCACCATCCGCGACCTGGACGGCGACGACGTGACCGTCGACGGCAACCACCCGCTGGCTGGCCAGCGCCTGAACTTCAAGGTCAAGGTCGTAAACATCCGTGACGCCAGCGATGAAGAAGTTGCCCATGGCCACGTCCATGGCGAAGGTGGCCATCATCATTGATCCGGGCTGCTAAGCTCAGGTGACCGCAGCGGCTGTTACGGATTCGGCCTTCCTGTCGAAACCGCGCAGCCCTGAGGCGTCCGGGTGGTCCTGCTTTCAGGCAGGCCGCCGGGCGCTTTTTTTTGCGGTACTGCCGAGGGTTGGTCGGGAGGCGGGCTGGCAATGACGCCCGTGACGGACTGTACAAGGGGGTGACCGATGAGTGCGTTTCATGAAATGACCCTTCAAGGGCTCGATGGGCAGCCGCTGCCCCTGGCGCCGTTCAAGGACAAGGTGGTGCTGGTGGTCAACGTGGCCTCCAAGTGTGGCCTCACGCCACAGTATGCAGCGCTCGAGTCGCTCTACCAGCGCTACAAGGACAAGGGCTTCGTGGTTCTGGGCCTGCCGTGCAACCAGTTTGCCGGTCAGGAGCCGGGGTCCGAAGCCGAGATCCAGTCGTTCTGCTCCTTGAACTACGGGGTGACCTTTCCCATGGGCGAGAAGCTGGAAGTCAACGGCGCGCATCGCCATCCGTTGTACCGTCTGCTGGCCGGTGAGGGCGCCGAGTTTCCCGGTGATATCACCTGGAACTTCGAGAAGTTTCTGGTGGCCCGCAACGGTGCGGTCATCTCGCGGTTTTCGCCGCGTACCCTGCCGGACGATCCGGCGGTCATCCAGGCCATCGAAAAAGCGCTGGCCTGATCTCGCGGGCTGAAGCTTGTCGCTGCCGGGGCCGCTGGCTCAGGACAGCGACTTGACCGGTAGCCCGACCTCCTGCGGGCAGACCTCCCGCAATTGCCGTTCGAACTGATCGATGATGAGGTTCCAGCCCTGGCGGCTGGCATGTTGGCGTGCGTTGAGCCTGACCCGGCGCAGCGTTTCGCTGTCTTCCAGCAGCCAGCGTGCCGCGTCGATGAACGCCTCGGCATCGCCTGGCATGGCCAGCGCACCGTTATGGCCATGGCGAATGTGCTGGCCAGCGGCTGCCTCATCGTAGGCCACCACTGCCAGTCCAGAGGCCAGGGCCTCCAGAACCACGTTGCCGAAGGTTTCGGTGAGGCTGGGGAACAGGAACAGGTCTCCCGAGGCGTAGTGGCTGGCCAGCACCTCGCCGCGTTGCGAGCCGCAGAACACCGCATTGGGCAGTTGTTGTTCCAAGGCGTTGCGTTGCGGTCCGTCGCCGACTATCACCAGTCGCAGACGCTGCTGCGGATAGCTGTGCTGCAGCGCTTCGAAACAGGTCTTGAGCAGGCTCAGGTTCTTTTCCGCCGCCAGCCGACCGACATGCAGCACGGCAATCTCGTCGTCGCCCACCCCCCAACTGGCGCGCAGCGCCTGAGAGCGGCGGCTGGGATTGAACAGCTGGCTGTCGACGCCGCGTGACAACAGCTCGATGCGCTCGAAGCCTCGCCGTTCCAGTTCGAGTTTCTGGCTGACGCTGGGCACCAGAGTGAAACGTGAGCGGTTATGGAACCAGCGCAGGTAATGGGTCAGCAGGCGGGTGATGAAACCCATGCCGTACTGCTGGGTGTATTGCGGAAAGTTGGTGTGGAAGCCGCTGATCACCGCAATGCCCAGACGCCGCGCCGCGCGCAATGCCGCCAGGCCCAGCGGCCCTTCGGTGGCGATGTACAGCACATCGGGGCGCCGCCGTTGCCAGCGCCTGAGCAGCTTGTGCATGGAGGTCTGGCCCCACTGCAGGCCCGGGTAGCCGGGAATCGGCCAGCCACGGCAGAGCATCAGCTCCTCCGGCACGGCAGGCGCCGCCTCGCCGTTCTGCCGTGGCCGCACCAACTCCACCTTGTGACCCCGCTGACGCAAGCCCTCACACAGGCGCCCGAGGGTATTGGCCACGCCATTGATCTCGGGGGCATAGGTTTCGGTGACCAGGGTGACATGCAGGAATGTGCTCATGAACCCCAGTGTCGAGGCCGCAGATTGCCGTTGCGTGAGGGTTTTGTGACGGGTTTGTGATGCTTGCGCGGGCTGGAACTATGGGCTTTTTGTAATGAGGCTGCCCGTTTGGTTCCGAGGTGTTCGTAAGAAACTTCTGAGATCTACGAATTCCCTCATTTGGGTGTTGATAGAAGTAACTTTCTGAATAACGTCGGTGGCTCAAGTTTAATGACTTGAACATAGATGAATGTCTGTATTTTCAGATGTTTTGTCCTGACTTGTTATTTTGAAAAGTTTTGAATGAGATTTGATCGTAGAAGGTCGAAGTGGATTGGCTTGGTCTCGATTTTGAGTTTTTTGATGCTAGGAAGCCTAAGTTCTGCGCAGGCGGCCAATTACAGCGCCTCGGTAATATTGCCGACGGTTCACTCGAAAGGGTATTTGTATAAGGCGGTTGTTCCCGTTATGGCACGACCCGCGGCCGGGGCTGTTATTTCTGACGTCAGTTGGACCTGGAATGTCGTAGGTTGGCCGAACTATTTGCAGGTCAGCCTTTGTATTGAGGTGGGCCACTGCCTGGATGTGTCTCGCCAGCGTTCAGGTTCTACCCGTTTCTTCGCAGGACGTCCGGCCAGGCAGCCGCTCTACTTCACCATCAGAATGTCGCCGTCCGGCTTGGTGCCTGTAGCCGGTCAACAGGCTCAACTGACCGTCAACTGGTAGCGCTTGCGCGGCTCACCAGTTAGCCATGTCACGAAACCGTTTTGGCTGTGAGTCATTGAAATCTAGAATTTTTTCTAGAATCTGCGCGGGCGGTGTGCCTTTCAGAAGTTCTGATTCGTAGAGCGCCGAGCGCTGTAGTTGCATGTGTTTAAAGTACGACTCGAACCCACTGCTGGACTCGTCCGTGACGATTTCCCCAGTCGCGCAGTAGCGAATGACCGGATAATCGGTCAGGTCGATACCCTGACCGTTCAACGAGTGATAGGCATACCCATGCGCGAGTTCAGCCGCCTCCTGGGGGCTTCGGTTGGCTTTTTCCATCAGCCATTGGCGTTGCGCACTGCCGCGAGTGCTGTTGGTCTCAGCGGTTTTATATTTTCCTTCTGCCGCCTGCAAAAGGTTGGCAAATGGGGAGGTTGGAATACCTGTCTTTGCGACAGTCGGCTTTTTTGCGCGAGGTCCCAAGCAGGTGACGTTGGGCAGCAGCGTAGTATCGTCTGTGGTCATGGCGCCTTTCCGATTTTCATAGTGTGGGTGCTGAGGCGCACTTAAGGCCTCGGGTTTCATTTACTTGAAATGAGTTTCACAGCATGAGCAAGGTCGGTGCCAGGTAAAAGATCGAATTTGAAAAGTGTGATGAAGTGTCAAGATTCGGTTTTGTAATTAGTCTTTTCGGAAGAGTCTTACAAGAGATGTTGGTGATGATGACGGCAAGCTTTTGCCAGTCAGGTCATCGGTTGCCGCTTTCTTGTTTGGATGTAACTGTTGAAGCGCTGAAGGCAGCATTTTAATACTGGACTGGCTTCAGCGCTTGGACGCTCGAGCGGCTCCTGCGTCGTCAGGTGCGCTGCTGGAGAATTTCTCCTTCAGTACGCTCCCTCACCCAGAACAATGTCGCGCCCGCCACCGCCGCCGGCATCATCAGGATATTCACGAACGGAATCAGCAATGCGGCGTATACGCAGCCGCCGAAGCTCAGGCAGGCCCAGCGTTTGCTGCGCAGCCAGGCGAGCATGTCCTGCCAGCTCATCTTGTGGTTGTCGGCGGGGTAGTCGATGTACTGGATGGCCATCATCCATACGCCGAACAACAGCCACAGCGGTGTGGCCACCAGGTTGACCACCGGGATGAACGACAGGATGAACAGGCCGATCACCCGGGGCAGCATGTAGCCCAGCTTGCGGGCCTCGCGGCTCAGGGTGCGCGGGATCATCGCCAGCAGTTCGCCCCAGCTGAAAGGGGGCGAGGTATCGACGCCGCGCACTACGGCTTCGACCTTTTCCGACAGAAAGCCGTTGAAGGGCGCGGCGATGACGTTGGCCAGCATGGTGAAGGTGAAGAACACCATCAGCAGCACCAGCAGCACGAACAGCGGCCAGAGGATGTAGCTGAGGAAACTCAGCCAGTGCGGCAGGGTCGGCATGAAAGTGTCGACCCACAGGCCGAACTGGTGCACCGCCAGGTACACCAGGCCGCCGAACAATAGCAGGTTGATGCTCAGGGGCAGCAGCACGAACAGGCGCAGGCCTGGGCTGAGGATCAGTTTCAGGCCTTCGGAGAGGTATTGCGGGCCTGAGAGGGCGTGTGTCGGCATGGCAGCTTCCGATGAAAGAGACGAGCCGACCTTACCGGCTTTGCCGGGGCGGTTAAAGAGCATGCCGGTCAGTTAGAACGTTGGAGCTTGCTCGCTAAAGCTGTGTCACGTTCACGGCAAGTGCATGGGCTTCGCCGGTCTCTTCGAGCAGGCTCGCTCCCCCGGTCTGAACTGTATTGCGGCCAAGGCCGCTTCCCCCCGCCAGGACCTGGCACGGTGCGGTTAAACAAGAGCATGTCGGACTGGAAGGCGGTCGCGTGACAATCGGCGCTGGCGTAGAGTAGTGGCTCTGGAGCTTTTCTGAATAGGTGCAGTCTATGAGGTGGATTGTGAAACGAAATTTCCTTAATCTGCCCTCCCCGGATAGGCTGGCGATCCTTTTCCTCACCTATCCTTTCCATTTCTGACTGGAGTCCATTCATGAGCGTACTGGTAAACAAACAGGCCCCTGATTTTGATGCAGCCGCCGTACTTGGCGACGGTTCCATCGTCGACAGCTTCAAGCTGTCTTCGCTGCGCGGCAAATACGTGGTGCTGTTCTTCTGGCCGCTGGATTTCACCTTCGTGTGCCCTTCGGAAATCATCGCCCACAACAACCGCATGGCCCGCTTCCGTGAGCTGGGCGTTGAAGTGGTCGGCGTTTCCATCGACTCGCAGTTCACCCACCACGCCTGGCGCAGCACCCCGGTCGAGAAGGGCGGTATCGGCGAAGTCGAGTTCACCATGGTCGCCGACGTCAAGCACGAAATCACCCGCGCCTACGGCATCGAACACGATGCTGGCGTAGCGCTGCGTGCTTCGTTCCTGATCGACAAATCCGGTGTGGTACAGCACCAGGTGGTCAACAACCTGCCACTGGGTCGTGACGTCGACGAGATGGTGCGTCTGGTCGAAGCGCTGCAGTTCACCGAAGAACACGGCGAAGTCTGCCCAGCCGGCTGGCGTCCAGGCCAGAAAGGCATGAAGGCCGATGCCAAGGGCGTCGCCGATTACCTGGCGTCCAACGCCACCAGCCTGTAAGGCTGCCAGGCCACGGCGCTCGCCGTGGCCAACCGACTTCCTGGCCGCTGCACCTGTGCATCGGCCGTCATTTTCGAAACGTTGCGACCCCCGCGTGATTGGCCGGTCGCCAGGAGTGTGTCATGTCCGATGTACGCCATTCCCGAGTGATTATTCTCGGCTCCGGCCCTGCCGGTTACAGTGCGGCGGTCTACGCCGCCCGTGCCAACCTCAAGCCTCTGCTGATCACCGGCATGCAGGCGGGTGGTCAGCTGACCACCACCACCGAGGTGGACAACTGGCCTGGCGATCCGCACGGGCTGACCGGTCCTGCGCTGATGGAGCGGATGCGTGAGCACGCCGAGCGCTTCGAAACCGAGATCGTCTTCGACCACATCAACTCCGTGGACCTGGCCGGCAAACCGTTCAGCCTCAAGGGCGACAGCGGCACCTACACCTGCGACGCACTGATCATCGCCACCGGCGCCAGCGCCCGCTACCTGGGCCTGCCTTCGGAAGAGGCTTTCATGGGCAAGGGTGTTTCGGCCTGCGCGACCTGCGACGGTTTCTTCTATCGCAACAAGCCAGTGGCCGTGGTTGGCGGCGGCAACACCGCCGTGGAAGAAGCCCTGTACCTGGCCAACATCGCCAGCAAGGTGACCCTGGTACACCGTCGCGATACCTTCCGCGCCGAGAAGATCCTCATCGACAAGCTGCATGCCCGTGTTGCCGAAGGCAAGATCGAACTCAAGCTCAATGCCACCCTGGACGAAGTGCTGGGTGATGACATGGGCGTGACCGGTGCGCGCCTGAAGAACAACGACGGCAGCTTCGATGAGCTGAAGGTAGATGGTGTGTTCATCGCCATTGGCCATACGCCGAACACGTCGCTGTTCGAAGGCCAGCTGAACCTCAAGGACGGCTACCTGGTGGTGCATGGCGGCCGTGAAGGCAACGCCACCGCCACCAACGTCGAAGGCGTGTTCGCCGCCGGCGACGTGGCAGACCACGTTTACCGCCAGGCGATCACTTCCGCTGGCGCCGGCTGCATGGCTGCCCTGGACGTGGAGCGCTACCTGGACGGCCTGGCCAACGCCTCGTTCTGAGTCGCGGCTGTTGCACAAAAAAACCGGCTCTTAGCCGGTTTTTTTGTGCCTGCGAGACAGCCTGAGGTATCAGGCCTTGCGGGTCAGGGGTTGAGTGGCGAATTTCACGCCGGCCAGGCCATGGGCGATCAGCGCACGGATATTGGCGTGGTCACTGCCCTCGGGAGTGGCTTGCACCGAGCGGTAGTGCTCACCGAAGGCCAGCAGGGCTTCTTCGTCGCTCAGGCCTTCGAGCAGGGCCAGGCCCAGGGTCTTGCAGGAGCCTTCGTTCTGGCCGGCGGCGTTTTCTACCTCGCCGTTACGAAAGGCCTGGGGCTGATAGTCGTAACCTTCGGCGACGAAGGCCAGGGTATCGGCGAACGCGTGTTGGCCGCTGCGCAGGCTGGCGCGCAGGGTGTTCAGATCAGTCATGCTTGGGTTCCTTGGCGAAGGCCGCTAGCTGCTCGGCATTGGCTTCTTTCTGATAGAGCGACTTCCAATCGGCGTAGGGCATGCCGTAGACCACTTCACGGGCGTCATCGAGGCTGATGTCGATGCTGCGCTCGTCGGCGGCGGCTTTGTACCACTTGGACAGGCAGTTGCGGCAGAAGCCGGACAGGTTCATCAGGTCGATGTTCTGGACGTCCTTGCGGCTGTCCAGGTGCGCGACCAGGCGGCGGAAGGCGGCGGCTTCGAGTTCGAGGCGTTGTTGCTCGGTCATGAGAGGCTCCATAAACGGCCCGCGATGATATCAGCGGTGGCCGGCCAGGGTGATCGAAACCGACTCGGCAAACCGCAGGGCATGGGGTTTGTCGACCTCGACTTCGGCGTAGGTGACAGCCTGGTAGCTCATCACCAGGTCCAGGACCTCCTGGGTCAGGCGTTCGAGCAGGGCGAAGCGGTTGCCCTCCACGTGCTGGATGATCGCCTTGGTGATGGTGCGGTAGTTGAGGGCGTGATCGATGTCGTTGTCACGCACTGCCTCTTGGGCCGGGTAGCAGATCGTCAGGTTGATCAGCACGTCCTGCTTGTTGAGGATTTCGTCTTCGTTGATGCCGATGAAGGTCCGCAGGCGCAGGTCCTTGACCCTGATGCGTGCGGTACCGGGTTCAAGTCTGGCCATCAGCCCTTGCTCCGTCCGATCAGTTGCATGAACTCCATGCGCGTTGTGCTCGATTCGCGGAAGGCGCCGAGCATCACCGAGGTGTTCATCAGCGAGTTCTGTTTCTCGACGCCGCGCATCATCATGCACATGTGCTGCGCTTCGATGACTACTGCCACGCCGGCAGCCTGGGTGACGTTCTGGATCGCCTCGGCGATCTGCCGCGTTAGGTTTTCCTGGATCTGCAGGCGGCGGGCGAACATGTCCACCACCCGGGCGATCTTCGACAGACCCAGCACCTTGCCGGTGGGGATGTAGGCCACATGGGCCTTGCCAATGAACGGCAGCAGGTGATGCTCGCACAGCGAGTAGAGTTCGATGTCCTTGACGATCACCATCTCGTCGTTGTCGGAAGCGAACAGTGCGCCGTTGACGATCTCCTCCAGGCTCTGCGCGTAGCCGTGGCAGAGGTACTGCATGGCTTTGGCGGCACGTTTCGGGGTATCCAGCAGACCTTCACGCTCCGGGTTTTCACCCAGGCCAATGAGAATGTCTCGGTATTGCTGTGACAGGGGTTCGCTCATCATCAGGTCCTCGGGGCGGCCTACTTTAGGTGCCGTCCGCCGTTTACGGTCAAGGTTGTGCCGGTTACATAAGGGGTGTCGAGCAGGTAGCGCAGGCTCTGGTAGACGACCTCGGGGCCGGGCTCGATGCCCAGCGCCGACTTGGCCAGGGTCCTGGCGCGGTAGTCCGCGTCGTCACCGGGCTGGAACATCACCAGCGCCGGGGCGATGCCATTGACCTTGACCTGCGGCGCCAGGCGTGCGGCGAACGACAGGGTCAGGCTTTCCAGGCCAGCCTTGCTGGCGCAGTACGCAATGTGCTTGCTGCTGCCCTTGCGGGTCACGTCGTCACTGATGTGGACGATGTCCGCCTGCGGGCTGCGCTGCAGCAGTTCGGCACCGTGCAGGTTGATCAGGTAGGGCGCCAGCATGTGGATGCTGAACATCCGGGTGAACACTTCGGCTTCGTCGCCGGGTGTTTCGGCGAGCCATTCCGACGCATTGTGGACGATGGCGCGCAGGCTTGCCGTGTGCTGCCGGAGCTCGCCGATGAACGCCAGGATGCCTGCCTCGGACGAAAAGTCCGCCTGCAGGGCTACTGCACCGGCAGCACGCAGCTGCTCCACGCCGGGGCGCAGGGTGCGATAGCTGACGATCACGGGCTGGCCTTCTTCAAGCAGGCGCTGCGCACAGTGCAGGCCGACCCGCTGACTGGCACCGGTGATCAATATCGGTGCATTGCTGGATACCATCGACGGCTCACGATCAATCGCGCGTCAGACCAGAAAGGTCTGTTCGCAGGCGTGGAGGAAACGGCTTGTGGAGCTGTAGTAACTGGCAAAGTTATACCAACGGCCAAGGTTGTACAACCTTGTGGGAAGGTGGCCGGCTCATCCGTCGGGCTTGAGGCCGGCCACGTGGCGCGTTGTCAGCGCGCGGAGGAGGATTTTGCCTTGGCGGCGGTGGGTGTCGGGTCACCTCTGAGCCAGTTCGCCAGCAAGCGGGTGGACAGCGGGATGAACAGATAGACCATCAGCGGCGTGAGAATCAGCGTGCTGAACAGGATTCGCGGAACCAGCTCGAGTTGGCCGAGCACCGGCTCCAGCAGGTAGTTGAACAGCAGTGAAACGGGAAAGAACGCCAGCCAGATGGCGATGGACTGCTTCCAGCGCGCGGGGCGCATGTCGGTGGTGCCGAACCAGCCGGCCGTGCCGTTGACCCGGTGTTCGGAGGGGCAGTCGAACAGCCCGCTGCCACGCACCAGCCAGGCGCGTCTTGAGGCCGAATGCTCCCAGGCGTGCAGGGTTTCGGCGTCGCGAAAGCGGAAGATCATCTGGAATTCGTCGTCTCCTGGGGGCGGTGCAAGTACGCCAGAGCCCAGGTAGCCGGGAAAGTCGGTGGCCAGCCGTTCGCCTTCATGCAGCCAGGCGATAAGGTCCTGGTAGCGGCCGTGGGTGACACGGCGAGCCACCATCAAGGTGACAGGTGCGGTAGACATTGTGTATCTCCAAGCGGTGCACAGGCCTCCTGGATAAGGATGCCCGCAGGGCACGGCACCGGGGATGGTGGTGCCGTGGCTGCTTCAGGTGATGAAGCAAGCAAGGATTATTCCTGAAAACTGGGAACAGTCCAGATAATCCGACCGCCTGGCGTCGTGCAGGCGCGCCAAAGGGGTCAGGCGTAAAGCGAGGGGTTGGCCTTGCGGTGCTCGTCGAGCAGGTACTGGCGCAGGTTCTCGGCTTCCAGCGGGTCATTCTGGCTCAACCGGTAGGCCGCCAGGCCCTGGTCGGTCAGGCGCTCGAAGCGCCCGCGCAGGGCGATGGACTTTCTTCCGGCAGGACGCAGCCAGGCCGAGAATCGCTGTGGCGGAGTGCCGGGGCGGCGATATTCCAGCAGGACACCCTTGAAGGAGATGTCATGAACCCAGAGGGCCGTGCGGGCGCCACGCAAGTTTTCCAGTGGCACGGGGGCGGGCAGGGCAAGGCGCCAAGGGCGAACCTGCGGGCCGTCTTCATAGATGCTGGGAGTGCCCAGTTCCAGATGCTGGGCATGGAATTCGTCTTCCACCAGTTGCAACGGGAAGGTCATCTGCTGATTGTTGAACTGCGCCTGGATGGTCACCTGCTCATGCGCAGCCAGACGCGCCAGCAACCGCTGGATGCGCTCACCCCCGTTCACGCTCATCTGCTGCGTGTTGTCACGCACGTTGAGTTTGGGGTTGTGCTGCATGTCCAGGATGAAATCCAGTTCGTCCTGGGTAAGTAGGGAGTCAGCTTGCATGGCAGACATCTGGGCTCGGACCGGTCCGTAATTACTGAAAGTGACCATAAATTCCCGGTCGAGTTCTGACCGCTGGTCGGTTTTGTTCAGAGTGGCGCAATCGTTGGCGCCTACGTCTCGTCATTTCATCCCGAGTTGACGAGCCTGCAAGCGCAATGGAGCATAATGCCCGAATTTTTACCGGGCCATGGGACAAGTTATGAAAATTGCCATTCTTTGCGGTTCTGTCTTCGGTGCGGCGGAAGACGTTGCCCGCCACGCCAGCGGTTTGCTGCGCAATGCAGGCCACGAGGTGCTTTGCAACATCCGCCTGACCCAGGCCGAACTGCTGGCATTCGCCCCCCAGGCCTTGCTGGGCGTCACGTCGAGCACCGGCATGGGCGAGCTGCCCGATAACCTGCAGCCGCTGTTCTACCAGCTGCGCGACGAATTGCCTGCGGCGCTGCGCGGCTTGCCGGGCGGGGTCATTGCTCTGGGTGACAGCAGCTACGACGACACCTTCTGCGGCGGCGGCGAGCAACTGCGCGAGCTGTTCGGCGAACTGGGCGTCAACGAGCTGCAGGACATGCTGCGCCTGGATGCCAGCGAAACCGTCACTCCCGACACCGACGCCGAGCCTTGGCTGGCGCAGTGGATGCAACAGCTGGCCTGAGCCATCCGGGCAGGCAGACCCTGCCGTGAAGGGCTCGGAGCCCTTACGGCCTGCGGACCCGCCCTTGGGCCTTGTACTTGGCCACCATCATCATGAAAGGGTGCAGCAGGCTGGCTTTTTTGACACGCTGCTGCACCCAGCCTGCCATGTTCTCGTCCGTCTTCGGTGCAGGCATGGCGCTCGGTGTGTGAATCACCAGCCCGCCGCTCACTGGGTCCAGCCCGAAGCCGGCGGCCTTGCCCTTGGCGGTAATGGCCCAGCCGTCTTTGGTGCTGACGAACATGGGCTCCCAACGTGGTGACCGTTCGGCATGGCTTGAGCGGTGCACGATCTTGTCTTTGGTCTTGGGGTCGTGATCGTAGTGCGCGAAGCGGGCGTCCAGAGCATAGTCCTTACTGCCTTGGGCCGAAAAGCGTGTGACCATCTGCTCCAGGAAGCGCTTGTCGCTGCCGTTGCTGAAGGGACGAAAGCCGGGGTCGAAAGCGAATTCCAGAAAGCGGGTATCCAGAAGCGTCGTCTTGAACGCTTCGCTGCTACGGATACGGTTGATGATCTCTGCATTTTCAGGGGTGTAGCTGAATGTCAGGCGATGACCGTTCTGATCACGGGACGTGCCGTCGTTCTGGTTGATCAAGGTTCGGCCATGGCTCAGGCTCCGGTATTCCCCGAGTTCCCAGGCCAGCCTGTCGACGTACTGCAGTTCCGCGCCCTGCTCTTGCGCATACTCGTAGAATCGAGCGAATAGAAAGCGGTCTGCTTGAGTCAGGTAATCGTTGAAGCCGCGTCCTATGTCTTCAAAGCGTCGAGGCCTGTTGGTATCCATCACCGGATGTTCGAATTTCCCATACAGCCGCTCGACCAGGGTTTTGTAGCCCGGCGTGTCTTTCGTTTGGGGGACACTCAACACCTCATCGCTGGCAGTGGCGGTCTTCCCTGCCGCGTCGGTGTTGAACAGCAACAGCGCCTCCAGCCGGGCAGGGGTATCCAGATGCGCGCGTTTTGCACCTTCTGAACCTGCCGCTTGTGCCAATGCCTTCTCAAGCCTTTCGATGTAGCCTTCCGGGTGTTGTGCCTGTTCCATGACCGACAGTTGCCGGTAGTGGGTCAAGGCCTGCTTCAAGGTGTTTTCGACCCGGCCGGTGGTTGCCAGCTCTTTCTGGGCATCGGCGGCGAAGCGATGCTGTTGGGCATCCTGGCGGCCCTTGAGAGTCAGCCAGGCGGCCCGGCGCTCATTGATGGTAAAGGTTTGGCTGTCGTCCCAGCTGATCAAAGCCAATTGAGGTCGGGACAGCTCGTGAAAGGGATTGCCCGCCCGACCCTCAAGGAAGCCCGTGGCCTGTCGCGCACGCTCCAGCCACTCACGGTCCTGGGTCGCGGGTATCTCTGAGTCATGGACGGACTTGTTCAGACGATAGGTTTCATCGGTCAGCGGGGCCAGCAGGCGGGCGGACTCTAGCCTGGCTTGTTGGAGCGACGGGGCAGGGTGGTTGGCCCATGAGCTGCTGGCGGCTCTGCTCAAGTGTTGAGCCATGAGAGACAGGCCATCGTAGGATGGATTGGCAAGTGGCTCTATGTACTGGACGGCAGTGGCGGTCGTAGTCTGGGCAGGTCGCGTAATCGGAAGGCTTACACTTAAGGCTTTGATGTCGTGAATCATATTGAACCCACCTCTTTCATTCAGGGCGGTGCTCAGCTAGCTATATCTAGCTGTCTGAGCACAGTTGGGAAGTTATTCTTGATTCCTATCAGTAGCTGTAGTGGAAGATGACTTTGTCTTGTGCGGCGGAGCGAGCCGGCTGTTTGCCGCCGTTAATGTGATGCTTGATGACGGCGTAGGAATAAGTTTCGAATTTTTGTTCGTTGAATGCGTAGGTTTCACCCCGTGTGTTCGGAGAAATCCAATTGCAAGTTTCTTGTCTTAGACTGCCGTGAGGGTAATAGCAGAGTTCGACTTTCTCATCCGGGTTTTCAGGATAAGAAGTGGTTTCCCACTCGATCTTCAGCAAGTTTTTTTCCTTACCTATCGACGCTTTCGGAAAATCTCCAAAACGAAGGTTGAAGAAAGCCAGGCCGACGCCATCCTTGACGATGTTGACTTGGCCTGGCTTGGAGACCTTGGTGATCGAATGATCCTCGGCCATTGCCAGGGTCGAGGTGAGTGCCAAAGTGGCGAAGATAATCTTTTTCATGTCGTGTTCTTCATATCTATTTATGCCCTTTCAGGCGAAGAGTCCTTTCTTTTATTGTGCTGACGATCAACGCGTTGCTTGAATTCATTCAGGACTTTTAATTTTTAAACATATTTTCGTTTTGCAGCATGTAGTCCCGGATCCGAAACTAAGGTAGGAATAATCTCGGTGGCTTTGGGTGGTGAAGCTGTCGCGGTTTTTCGTGGGGTGTTGAACCTGTGCTGCAGATTTGCAAAACGCCTGCAGCCTAATAAGGAGCGTTTTCCGGCAGGTGTGTCATCCCGTTCCGAAAACTCTTCAGCGACTCAGCAAATTAGTCCGGTCGACCGATAGTTCGATAACTGCCTTCGCTACTTGGAGTTCGATCATGGCCAAATCCATCTGGGGGGATTTACCGCCCTTCACCATCAAAGCCCTGCCGGCCAGGAAAGAAGCGGCCGCGCCAACGTCCATGCAGGCCCAGCAAGTGCTCAGCGAGATCGGCCAGAACGCCCTGGCCCTCAATGCGCTGGAAATGGAAAAACAGAGGCTCAAACCGCTGTTCAAGGGCTTCAATCCTGCGCACATCAGCCCCAAGGCGCTGGGCGAGGCGGGCATGCTGCTGTTCAAGCTGGGCTTCATCGACAACCTGACCGCAGACCTGATGAGCCGCACCGGGGCGGAGTTCGACGCACAGGGCAAGGTGTTGAACGTCGAGCAGCCGATCAACGCGCTGGAATTTCTCGCCAACCGTATCGCGCAGATGAAGGAAAGGACCCAGTGGGGCGATCGCTACGCCGAGACACTGCTGCCGGACTACGTGCGTACCATTCACGTGATGCAGAACCTGCAGGCCTTCGCCGAGTCCGGTGACAGTTACGAGATGCTCAAGATCAAGGCCCAGGAGCGCAACGGCAAGCGCGCTCCCACGCCCACCCCCAAGCTGCCCTGAGGCCCGACTAATGCAGCCGGCTGGTCGGCAACTGGCCGAGCCGTTCGGTCAGCCGCAGGCGCTGCAGGGGGTCTTCGCTGAGCAGCAGCGCATGTTCCAGGTCGAAGCGTTCGGCCTGGGGGCACTCCAGCGTCTGGTAGAGGCTGGCGCGGGCCATGTAGTCGCTGCCGGTGGCGTCGCCCAGTTCGATGATCCGGTTGGCATCCTCTAGGGCGGCGAGGAAATCGCCGTTGATCTGGTGCAGGTGGCGCAGGTTGCGCGACAGGCGCTGCACCAGGCTCAACGGGCTGGCGCGGACCATGTGTTCGGCACGTAGCGGCATGTCCGGGCCGTACTGGCGCACCAGCAGTTCACGGCAGTCCTTGGGGTACAGACGGCGACCGTTGCACGGGTCCAGTACATGGTCAGCGCCGGGCACCCGGAGCAGGAAATGCCCGGGAAAGTTGACGCCTTCGAGGGGGATCTCCAGGCGTCTGGCCAGCTCCATGGCGATCAGCGCCAGGCTCAGGGGCTGGCCGCGCTGGCGTTCGAGCACCCGGTGCAGCATGGCCGATTCGGCCTTGGGCGGGTTCCACTCGTCACGCTGGAAACCCAGGTGGCTCATCTCCCGCAGCAGTGGCTGCGCCAGCTCGACGGCTGGCGCGGCAGGCAGGGCGGCGCTGATACGCCGCAGCAGACGATCCATAGGCTCACCGATGTGCGCCGGCTGGAAGCCAGGGTCGTGTTCGGCGGCAATCCACAAGGCGGCCTCGAATACTGCCGGCGGGGTACGCTGCATGCAGTTCAGGCACTGTTGACGGGGAGTCATGGGGTCCTCCTTCTGAACGCCGTGACGCGGCTGCTCCTTTTTTAGACCCTGCGGACGGTGTTCGTCCAGCCTCGGCTGCTTCCTCCCGAACGGTCAGGTACAGGCCACTGTGCAGCCTATACTCCGGCTTGAAAGACGTTCACTGAGTCTGCACAGGAGTATGCCCATGTTCGCTCTCCTGCATGGCAGCCGCGCCGAAACCCTGCATCTGGCCTGCGACCCCAGCACGGGGCTTAGGGCCGTCATCGCCATTCACCATGCGCGCATGGGCCCGGCGCTGGGCGGCTGTCGCTACCTCACCTATGTCGATGAAGAAAGCGCCATCGAAGACGCCATCCAGCTGGCCAGGAACATGAGCTACAAGGCCGTGCTCGCCGGCCTGCCACTGAGCGGTGGCAAGGCGGTGATCATGCGCCCGGTGCACCAGCCTGATCGCGCCGCGCTGTTCGAGGCGTTCGGGCGTTTCGTGGAAACCCTGCAGGGCCGCTACATCACCGCCGTGGACAGCGGTACGTGCAGCGCCGACATGGATCGCGTTGCGCTGCATACCCGGCATGTCACCAGTACCAGCGAGGAGGGGGACCCGTCACCGCATACCGCGCTTGGGGTGTTCGCCGGCATCCGGGCGACTGCCATGGCACGCCTGGGCAGTGACAATCTGGAAGGGTTGCGGGTGGGCATCCAGGGGCTGGGGCACGTGGGCTATGCCTTGGCCGGGCACCTGCATGCCGCCGGTGCCGAGTTGCTGGTCAGCGACCTGGACAATCGCAAGGTGCAGCGCGCCATGCAAGCGTTCAACGCGCACCCGGTGGCCTGCGAAACGCTGCTCGGTACGCCTTGCGACATCCTGGCGCCCTGCGGCCTGGGCAAGGTGCTCAACTGCGCCACGCTGATGCAGTTGCGCTGCGCCGCCGTGGCCGGTGCCGCCAACAATCCGCTGAGCAGCCTGGAGATGGCCGATCAGCTGGAGCGTCGCGGGATTCTCTATGCCCCGGACTACATCATCAATTGTGGCGGGCTGATCAAGGTCGCTCTCCAGCACCGCGGCGACAGCGCCGCGACGATCGCCGCGCACATTTCCCGAATAGGGCTACGATTGACAGAGGTCTATGCCCATTCTCAAGCACACAAGCGCTCACCCGCGCGAATTGCCCAGGCCTTGGCAGAACACCTCCTGAATGTCGGCTAGCGCACCTTTACCCGGTGCCGCCCGACGGTTCCATGCAGCCACAAGCCGCGAACCACGATCATCACGCACGACCTGCGTGTCTGGAGTAGGCAATGTCCAATAACAAGAGTGAGCTTGCGTACACCCGCTACCTGGCCCCCGACGGCCAACTGATTGCCCCCTTGCCCGGTTGGGCCGATGATTTCAACCTGCTGACCCGTCTCTACCGGCAGATGGTCCTGACCCGTCTGTTCGACCAGAAAACCGTCGCCCTGCAACGCACCGGCCGTATCGGCACCTTTGCCCCGACCCTTGGCCAGGAAGCCATCGGCGTGGCGCTCGGCAGCCTGATGCGCGCTGAAGACGTGCTGGTGCCTTACTACCGCGACACCGCCGTGCAGTTGATGCGTGGCGTGCGCATGGACGAGATTCTGCTGTACTGGGGCGGCGACGAGCGCGGCAGTGCCTACGCCGAGCCTGCTGCAGCGCAGGACTTCCCGATCTGCGTGCCTATCGCCACCCAGGCCCTGCACGCCTGCGGCGTGGCCAGCGCCTTCAAGGTACGTGGCGAACATCGTGTCGCGGTCACCACCTGTGGTGATGGCGCCACCAGCAAGGGCGACTTCCTCGAAGCGCTCAACGTGGCCGGTGCCTGGCAGCTGCCTGTGGTGTTTGTGGTCAACAACAACCAGTGGGCGATTTCGGTGCCACGGCGCATCCAGTGCGGAGCGCCGACCCTGGCGCAGAAGGCCGTGGGGGCGGGCTTTCATGGCGAACAGGTCGATGGCAACGACATCCTCGCGGTCTACGATCGCATGCAGGTCGCGCTGGAGCGTGCCCGCAAGGGCAAGGGCCCGGTGTTGCTGGAGTGCATGAGCTATCGCCTGGGCGACCACACCACCGCCGACGACGCCACCCGTTATCGTCCGGCCGACGAAGTGCGCCAGGCCTGGAACGAGGAACCGATCAAGCGTCTGCAGACTTTCATGGCTGCCCAGGGCATCTGGGACGAAAGCCGCGAGCAGGCGCTGGTCAGCGAATGCCAGGCGCAGATCCAGGCCGCCGTGAGCGCCTACGAGGGCACCACTGCGCAACCGGCCGAGTCGGCCGTCGACCATGTCTATGCGCAATGGCCGGCGGCGCTGGCCGAGCAGCGAGAGTGGTTCCTGGAGCGTGTCGCACGGCGTGGGGGAGGCGAGCATCATGAACAATGACAAAGTGACTTTGCTCGAAGCGGTCAACCTGGCCTTGCACCGGGCCATGGCCGAAGACGAGAACATCGTGGTACTGGGGGAGGATGTCGGGGTCAACGGCGGGGTGTTCCGCGCCACTCAAGGCTTGCGCGACAGCTTTGGCTTCAAGCGGGTGATCGACTCGCCACTGGCCGAAACCATGCTCGGCGGCCTGGCGGTGGGCATGGCTGCCCAAGGCCTGAAGCCTGTGCTGGAGATCCAGTTCCTGGGGTTCATTTATGCGGCCATGGAACACCTGGTGTCGCATGCCAGCCGCCTGCGCAACCGCACCCGCGGCCGACTGACCTGCCCGATGGTGTTGCGCAGCCCGATGGGCGCCGGCATTCGTGCGCCGGAGCACCACAGCGAAAGCACCGAAGCGCTGTTCGCGCACATTCCCGGCCTGCGCGTGGTCATCCCGTCGTCCCCGGCGCGCGCCTATGGCCTGCTGCTGGCGGCCATCGATGATCCCGACCCGGTGATCTTCCTCGAACCCACCCGGCTCTACCGCATGAATCCGCAACCGCTGGTCGATGACGGCAAGCGCCTGCCGCTGGACACCTGCTTCACCCTGCGCGAAGGCAGCGACATCACCCTGATCAGTTGGGGCGCCAGCGTGCATGAAACCCTGCAGGCGGCGCAGGCCCTGGCCGAGCGCGGCGTGTCGGCGGAAGTCATCGATGTCGCCTGCGTCAAACCCCTCGATCTCGACACTCTGGAAGCCTCGGTACGCAAGACCGGGCGCTGCGTGATCGTCCATGAAGCGCCACGTTCCTGCGGGGTAGGGGCGGAAATCGCCGCCAGCCTCTACGAACGTGCGCTGCTGGACCTGCATGCGCCGATCCAGCGCGTCACGGCGCCGGACATTCCGCCGCCGCTGTACCGTCTGGAACAGCTGTACATGCCCGGTGTGGAAGACATTCTCCACGCCTGCGATAGCGCACTGGAATACGCCTGAGACCCGAGGAGGCTTGCGATGAAATTCTTCAAACTGCCCGATCTGGGCGAAGGACTGCAGGAAGCGGAAGTGGTGCAGTGGCACGTCAAGGTCGGCGACAGCGTCAAGGCCGATCAGTTGCTGGTCTCGGTGGAAACCGCCAAGGCCCTGGTGGACATTCCGGCGCCCTATGACGGGGTGATCACCAAGCTGTTCGGGGGGGACGGCGACATTCTGCATGTCGGTGAGCCGTTGGTGGCCTTCGACGGCGATGGAGACAACGGTACGGTGGTGGGCAAGCTCGAAGGCGGTGGCAGCCTGGAAGACCAGTTCTTCGTCGGTGCCGCACCCTCGACCCGCGAACACCTGGCGACCCGCGCTACGCCAGCGGTCCGCCAGCTGGCCCGGCAACTGGGGGTGGAACTCAATGGCCTGGAGGGCAGCGGCAACGATGGGTTGATTACTCGCGCGGATGTCGAACGCGCCGCGCAGGCCGAGCGTGATCGCTTTGGTGGCCAGAAGCTGCGCGGCGTGCGCCGCAGCATGGCGATCAACATGGCGCGCTCGCATGCCGAGGTGGTGCCGGTGACCCTGTATGCCGATGCCGACCTGCACCGTTGGGCCGAAGCCCGTGACCCGCTGATTCGCCTGGGCAAGGCCATGGCCGAGGCCTGCAAGGTCGAGCCGGTGCTCAACAGCTGGTTCGATGGAAAGTCACTTTCGATCCGCCAGCATGAGCGGCTCGACCTGGGGATTGCGGTGGATACCCCGGACGGGCTGTTCGTGCCGGTGCTGCGTGACGTGGGTAACCGCGAGGCGCAGGACCTGAAGGAAGGGCTGAGCCGCTTGCGTGCCGACGTAAAGGCGCGGTCCATTCCGCCACAGGAAATGATGGGCGCGACCATCACCCTGTCGAACTTCGGCACCCTGTTCGGCCGCTATGCCAACCCGGTGGTGGTCCCGCCCCAGGTGGCGATTCTCGGTGCTGGCGGCATTCGCCAGGAGCCGGTGGCCGTCGACGGCGAAGTGGTGATCCACCCCATTCTGCCGTTGTCGCTGTCCTTCGATCACCGTGCGGTGACCGGTGGGGAAGCCGCGAGATTCTTCAAGGCGCTGGTGCAGGCCCTGGAGCAGGCTGAATAGCCCCATGCAGGAAACCCGTCGGCGGCGTTCGCTCCGCTGACGGGTCTGCAATGCCCTCATTCCCCTGGCGTCGCCAAATCGTCATTCGGCTTCGGCATCATTGAGCAATTCGTTCAGGGCGTCTGGCTGGCTCTTGAAGGCGCGGGCGAACACGTCGCGGTTCTTCGCCATATAGATACCGGCTTCTTCAACCTGGTCTTCGCTCAGCGACGGAACCGCCTTGCCCAACACTGTTGCCAGCAGTTCAGCGAGTTCGAGCATCTTGTCATGACGATCAGCTTCGGCTTTATCCATGAACAGGCGCTCCAGATCTCGGCTGCTGCGGTATACCACTTCGACGGCCATTCACCACCTCACGAGCCTTCCAGAAAGAAATAGGGTTAACTGTATTTATATACAGTGTTCAGCATAAGCCATTGGCAGCGTATCTGGATAGTGGCACGTGAATTTCTTTTCACGCCAGGACCGCCCTTGCGACAACTGGCCACAGCGCCGATGCTGGATATGGCCTTGATCCTGCTTTAAAAAGCCTGCGCCCACAACGGGTTGGGAATTCGAGGACACGCAAGATGAAATGGGCGGACAACAGCCGTAAACGCATGCACGACGGCGCCAACTCCATCGGCAACCTGCTGGTCGAGGGCTTTCACTACCTGGGGCTGTTCGCCATCGGGGCCGTCACCGCCTGGGCGTCGGTCATGGCCTTTACCGGCATGATCGACAAGGGCCAGGCCAGCGTCGATGACATCCTGCTGCTGTTCATCTATCTGGAGCTGGGCGCCATGGTGGGGATCTACTTCAAGACCAACCACCTGCCGATCCGCTTCCTGCTGTACATCGCCATCACCGCACTGACGCGCTACCTGATCGGTGATGTCTCGCATCACAAGGCGCCAGACATCGGCTTGCTGTACCTGTGTGGCGGCATCTTCTTCCTGGCGCTGTCGGTGCTGGCGGTGCGTTATGCCTCGTATCGCTTTCCGTCGAGCAAGGCCATCGATGCCAGTGGCGAGTATGTCGGGGATAACGTCACCGAGAAGTGATGCCCGCTGTCGGTGGCCCCTGCAGATGCGCAAAGCCCGGTGTTGGAGCACCGGGCTTTTTTATGGGGCATGCTGCCAGGCGAAAGCTTCACATCGCCATGCCTACGCGGTTGCCTTGTGGCAGGCGACGGCTGGCTGGCGCGGCGAGCTGTTTGAGCCGATCCTGGTCGGTCATCGCTTCGAGCAGTGTCACGGCGCTGTGGCCTTGCTCTATGGCAATGCCGAACTGCACGCTTTCGATCAGGCGCCGCAGCCGTTTGGGTTCGTTGCGCTGCTCCGGGCTGATCAGGCGCTTGGCGACCACACCGGTTTCATTGGACAACGTGAGCATGATGCTGCCATCCAGTCCCTGAATGCTGAGGTTCACCCGATACTCCGGGGCGAACGTATCAGTGATCATCTGAAAAGGATTGTCAGAATTATCCATTGTCGGTACCTGCTCATGGGTTCTGCATAAGTTGACCGGCCATTAATCCTTTTGGTTCTCAGTGGCGGATAAGCGGTCGTCCCTGTCCGGCCGTTTGCCGATCTCCTCAGCCATGCCGTCGTTCCCATCCATGCACGCATCAGGCCACTTCGCGGATAAAAATCCGGGCACAAAAAAAGCGGGCCGTTACAGGCCCGCTTTGCGGTGACGGGGGAGGGGTCAGGACAGCCGCTCGGCTTCCTTGGCCTGCTCGTTCTCGAGAAACTCTTCCTGCAGCAGCGCATCGGCGTTTTCAGGATCGAAGGGCGCGGTGGTCTGCGCGTGGCGCTGCTTGTCTCGCAATTTGCCGATCAGGTGTTCCAGGGCGTGGTCCAGCTTGCTGGCTGCGCCGTCCACCGCCAGGTCCAGTGTGTCGGCCTTGTGGGTCACGGAAATCGGTTGATGGCCCTTGGGGCGTGCCTCCATCTGGCAGCGAATGTCGTTGGGGCCGGCCTTGTCGCCGTTTTCGTCGCGCAGATGGACTTCCACGCGGGTGATGTAATCGTCGTAGCGTTCGAGTGTGCTTTCGAGGGTAGAACGAACCCAATTCTCCAGTCGGATACTGCTTTCGATGTGGTTATCGCTGTTGACCTGGATTTGCATAGTCGATCCTTACTAGGGCTAACTCGTGCTTGAAGCGAGGCGGCTCGTTCGGCGTCTGAGCATTCAGTCACTGCATGTCCGCGCTCGATTACAGTGTTGGCGCCATTTGTTTTTTATTTCAAGCCCTTGGCTTGAAGAAATATTTGGCAGCAAACAGAAGGCGACTTTCAAGACGCGTGCAAATCGCCGCGAGTGACTCGTTTTCCATAGCCAATCGCGGCGTTTCGCTGCTTTTTTCGCGTCGTGCCCAGTTGTGGCTATGCGTCAGAATGTCACTGAAGTTTGCACGTAGAGGGTGCGCGGCTCACCGACGTACTTGCCTTTGTTGTTGTCATCGAAAGACCGCGTGAAGTACTCACGGTTGAAGATGTTCTTCACACCCACGGCGACATTCAAATCCGATAGTTGCGGCCCGAAGTCATAGGCCGCGCGGCTGCTGAACAGCATGTAGCCAGGTATGCGCCCAGTGCTGCCATCGGCACTTTCCGCCGAGGTATTGGCATTGTCGGCGAACTGGTCGCTCTGGAAGGCGCTGTCGACGTTCAGCTTCCACGGGCCTTGGCTGTAGCTCAGCCCCAGGTTGCCCTTGTGCCGTGATGAAAAGGGTACGCGGTTGCCCTTGTTCGGGCCGTCTTCGCGGATGGTCGCGTCGACGAAGGCATAGCTGGCGTAGATATCGAAGCCGCTCAGCGCCGGGTGCAGGGCATCCAGCGCGTAATTGACACTGGTCTCGATACCCTGGTGGCGCGTCTCGCCGCGGGCGATCACGCTGTCGTTGGTCTGGTTGCTTTCGTACTGGTTGTCGAAATTGATCAGGAACGCGCCGATCTCGGCGCGCAGGTAGCCGTTGTCATAACGTGTGCCCACTTCCCAAGTGCGCGCCTTTTCCGGTTTCACTTCGCCACCGGCCACACGGTTGGGCATCTGACTGTATTGCACGCTGCCGAACGAGCCTTCGGTGTTGGCGTACAGGTTCCATTGCTCGGTAAGGTGGTAGACCACATTCAGGGCCGGCAGCGCGGTGTTGTAGTCGCCTTGGTAGCGCACGTTGCTCAGGTTGTTGTTCTGCGCGGTGTCGATCATCTCGTAGCGGATGCCGGGGGTGATGGTCCAGCGGCCGATGTCGATGCGGTCATCAATGTACAACGCATTGGCTTCGGTCGCGCCGCGGGTGTCGCGGTCGTTGCGGCTGGCGGTGGTCGGCAGCGCCGCGTTGACCGGTTCGCGGAAACGCAGTTCGTGCCCTGCCTCATTGACGTAGCGGTAGCCAACGCCGACCTCGTGCCAGCTCTCGCCCAGCGCGAAGCCTTGCGAGAAGCGGGTTTCCAGGCCGCGTACCCAGTACTCGCGTGGCGACAGCGAGACGAAGGCGCCCTGGTCCAGGTAACCGCTGCGCAGGGTCTTGGTGAAGAAGGTATTGGCGGTGAATACCCGGGCGTCCTGCTCGTAGCGGTAACCGACGTTGACCAGCGTGCGGCGGCCCCAGAAGCTGTCCTTCAGACGCGTAGACTGGTACGGGTCCTCCTTGAAGGCTGCCGTGCTCAGACCGCCGGGCATGTCGGCTTCACCTTCGTAGTATTGGGCCATGGCGTTGAGGCTATTGGCCTCGTCGATCTGGTACTTGCCCTTGAGGATCAGGTCGTCGATCTGCGTGTCACTGTGTTCGCGCCAGTCGCTGCCGCGCACGCCGGAGTACAGGATCGCTCCGCCCAAGCCGTTTTCCGCCGTGCCGCCGGCCAGCAGGTTGCCGCTGGTCTTGAAACCGTCCTGGCTGGACGACGGGCTGACCTGGGTCTGTACGCTGCCCTTCACGGTCGGCGTGTCGGGAATCGCCCGGGTCACGAAGTTGACGATACCGCCGACGTTCTGTGGGCCATAGCGGACGGCGCCACCGCCACGCACCACGTCCACGGCGTCCATGTTGCCCAGGCTCAGCGGCGCCAGCGACAACTGGGGTTGGCCGTAGGGCGCAAAGGGCACCGGGATGCCGTCCATCAGCACGGTCGAGCGTGAGGCCAGCCGCGGGTTGAGGCCGCGAATGCCGAAGTTCAGCGCCATGTCGTGGCTGCCGGTGCCATTGTTCTCCGGGGCGTTGACGCCGGGAATGCGATTGAGCACCTCGCGCGCGTTGGTTGCGCCGACCTGTTCGAACGCTTCGCGGCGAATCACGTCACGGGCACCGGCATGCTCGAATACATCGTCTTGTCGGGCCTCGCCCAGCCAGTCGCCCACGATGCGCGACTCGCTCAGCTCGATGACCTCATTGCCTGTCCGTGCTGCGGCTTGCAAGGTGAAGCCGCCGTTGCCGTCGGCACGCGCCTGCAGGCCGGTGCCCTGCAACAGCGCGGTCAGGCCCTGTTCAGCGGTGTACTGGCCTTGCAGGCCCTGGCTGTGCAGACCCGCGGTCAAGTGCGAGCCGTAGGCGATCAGCACCCCCGATTCCCGACCGAACTCACTGAGCGCGGCTTCCAGCTCACTGGCGGCGATGTGATAGGTCTTGGCGGTCTCGGCGGCGAGCGCCGACGACAGTGCGCACAGCGACAGGCTGGCACCGAGCAGTGCCTGACGCAGGGCGCGGCTCAAGGGGGACTGGGGGGCGGGACGGACAGACATGCAGCGGGTCCTTTGCAGAGAGGAAGAGGGGGGCTTTTCCTGTCTGTCACGCGAGGGGCGGGAAACGGCTCAGGTTTTTTCAACTATTTTTACGTGCGGGCCTGGACCTTGATCCAGTAGCGCGTATAACGCTGCACGCGCACCGGCAGGGCGACTTCCAGCATGTCGAGGATGCGTTCGCTGTCAGCCAGGGGGTAGCTGCCGGAGATCAACAGGTCTGCGACTGCCGAATCGCAGGCCAGGTGGCCGTGCCGGTAACGGCCCAGCTCCAGGAGAAAATCGGCCAGGCGCATGCGTGAGGCGACCAGCATGCCGTCGCTCCAGGCGCCGCACCCAGCGTCCAACCCCCGAACCACCCCCCATTCCTGGCGATCGAAACTGACCTGTTGGCGCGGCTGCAGCAGCAGCGGTGCTGCGACCTGCTGCGGCTGGACCTGCAAGGCGCCGCTGAGCACGGCCACCTGGGTACGCCCGGCGAACTGTCGCAGGTTGAAGCGGCTGGCGCCGCTGCTCAAGCGAACGCGACCCTCGGCGCTGAGCAGCTCCAGGGGCCTCGCATCGGCGGCGGCATCGATCATTACTTCGCCCTGGCGCAAGTGGATCAGGCGTTGCTGCGCATCGAAGCGCACATCCACCGAGGTGGCGGTGTTCAGCTGCAGTCGGCTGCCGTCGCCCAGCGCCAGCGTGCGGCGTTCGCCCACGGCACTGCTGTAGTCGGCGAGCAACGACTGCACGGCCTGCTGGTCGCGCAGGCTCCAGCCCAGCGTCGAGCCTGCCGCCAGCAGCGCCAGCAGCTTGAGCGTCTGTCGGCGACCGGAGGATTTCGCTGCGCCCAGCGTGGCATGGGTCAAAGCAGGTGAAAGGCCGCCCAGCCGCTGATGGACACGCTGGATGTGCGCCCAGGCCCGCTGGTGTTCGCTATGGCCGCTGAGCCAGGCTTGCCAGGCCTGCTGGCGCACCGGGTCCAGCGGACCCTCCTGCATTTCCAGCAGCCAGTTCACGGCCTGGTGGGCCACCGCCGGTGAGATATCCGAGCGGTTCAGTGATTCTGCGCTCACAGGGCGAAGAAACAGCGCAGCGCTGCCTTGTGCAGGTGACGCTTGACCGTGGCGATGGAGATGCCCAGCTGCCTGGCGATTTCTGCGTGGCTCAGGCCATCCACCTGGGACAACAGAAAGGCGCGGCGGACCGCCGGTGCCAGGCCATCGAGCAAGCGGTCCAGCTCCACCAGGGTTTCCAGGATGATCGCGCGTTCTTCTTCGGAGGGGGCCAGACCTTCAGGTAGCTGCGCCAGCGCTTCGCAGTAGGCGCGCTCCAGATCCTGCCGTCGGTAGTGATTGCTCAGCACGCGCTTGGCGATGGTGGTCAGAAAGGCTCGCGGCTCGAGCAGACGCGGCGTGTCACGGGCGGTCAGAACCTTGACGAAGGTGTCCTGCGCCAGGTCGGCGGCGCTGTCCGGGCAGCCGAGACGGCGGCGCAGCCAGGTGGTCAGCCAGCCATGGTGATCCTGGTACAGGCCTTCGACAGTGTGGTTGATGGCAGGCTGGGCGGCGTGCATGGCGCGGCGGTATCCACGACGAGCTGGAAAAGCGGGCGATTCTGGCAGACTCTTTTGCGCTTGAGAATATTTATCATTACTATTGCAGCGCTTTTCTGCTCCCGCGCCGCAACCGGAGGGGGCGACCCGTTCCGGACAGTGGCAATGGATTGCCTGGCCTGCGCCCCGGCTCTTTTCCACCCCTGCCATGAGTCTCCTGATGGAAGGCACCCTGATCTCTCCTGCGCCCAAGCGCACCGAACGTACCGCCAGGCTTGGCATCACCGTGACCTATCGCCTGGCGGTGGCTTCGCGCTTCATCGTCGCCAGCCTGGGCGGCTACCTGTTCGCTTCGCTGTTCAGTGTGTGCGTCAGCCAATGGCTGCCGCTGCCGCGTGGCGAAGCCGTGATGGCCGGCATGATGCTGTCGTTCCTGGCTTACCTGGGGGTATTCATCGGCTGCTTCGCCTGCCGCACGGCATGGCGCGCCTGGACTGGTGTCGCGCTGGGCTGCGCCGTGTTGGCGGTGGTCTGGGCAGCAGGACGCTGGCTGTCATGAGGGAGGGCCTGCGCCAGGCCATGGCGTGGCTGCACACCTGGCTGGGGCTGGTCTTCGGCTGGCTGCTGTTCGCCATCTTCCTTACCGGCACGCTGTCGTATTTCCGCGCCGAGATCACCCAATGGATGACACCGGAATTGGCTTCCCATCCGCTGGACAGCGCGCGTAGCATCCAGGTGGCGCAGGACTACCTGCAGGGCCATGCACCGAGTGCAGCGCGCTGGATCATCAACCTGCCCGATGCGCGCACGCCCGGCATGCAGCTGCTCAGCATCGGTGCCGCCGCCCCCGGCCAGCGGGGGCGCGTCGAGCGAACCCTTGTCGACGCGCAGAGCGGTGCGCCCGTCCAGGCGCGGGAAACCCGAGGCGGGGACTTTTTCTATAACTTTCACTATCAGCTTGAAGTGCCGTACCCGTGGGGACGCTGGTTGACCAGCATCGCCGCGATGGTGATGTTCATCGCCCTGGTCACCGGCATCATCGTGCACAAGAAACTGTTCAAGGAGTTCTTCACTTTCCGTCCCGGCAAGGGCCAGCGTTCCTGGCTGGACGGGCATAACGCCCTGGGCGTGCTGATCTTGCCGTTCCATCTGATGATCACCTACAGCAGCCTGCTGTTCTTCGCCTCGATGGTCATGCCGGCGAGCATCATCGCCCACTACGGCAGCGACACCCGGGCCTTCTACGACGAGGTGTATCCCGGTTTCGCCCAGCCGCCGGCCAAGGGCGTCGCGGTGCCGCTGGCACGCCTCGAGGCGCTGGTACCGCTGGCCGATGCCCGCTGGGGGGCTAACCGTATCGAGCGCATCGTGGTCAATAACCCGGGCGATGCCAGTGCCACGGCGTTGCTGTATCGCGACGGCCACGACCGCGTGGTGCGTCAAGCGGGCGACACCCTGAGGTTCGACGCCACCAGCGGCCTGTTGCTGGGCGACACGGAGCCGGTGCGGGGCGCGCCTTCGGTGATCACCGAGGGCTTCTGGGACCTGCACATGGGGCACTTCGCCGGCACCCCGCTGCGTTGGCTGTACTTCGTGTTCGGCCTCGGCGGCACCGCCATGATCGGTAGCGGGCTGGTGATGTGGCTGGGCAAGCGCGCCGCCAGGCATGCCAAGACGGGGGTACTGCCTTTCGAGCTGCGGCTGGTGCAGGTGCTCAACATCGCCAGCATGGCCGGCCTGCTGCTGGGCGTAGCGGCGCTGTTCTGGGCCAATCGCCTGTTGCCGGTGGGCATGGCCGGGCGAGCCGCTTGGGAGGTTAAGGTGTTCTTCCTGATCTGGGCCCTGGCGTTGCTGCATGCCCTGTTGCGTGACGGCCGGGCGGCCTGGCGTGAGCAACTGGGACTTGGCGCCGTGCTATTCGCCTGCCTGCCTTTGCTGGACCTGTTCAGCGCCGGGCCTTACCTGTTGGCAGCCTGGCAACGCGGCGACTGGGTGTTACCCGGTTTCGACCTGGCGGCCCTGGCGACCGGCCTGTTGCTGGGCTGGCTGGCCTGGAAATTCCGTCAGCGCCCGCCGGTATCGGCCCCACGCGCACAGCACCGGCAAGCGACTGTCGCGGCGGCCGCTACCAGGGAGGTTCACTGATGCTACTGCCCGCTCTGCTGTGCTACAGCGGCTTCACCGCCCTGTGCCTGTCGATGGAGCGCCACTACGCCGACCTGCTGGGGGGCAAGCCGGGTACTCGACGCTGCCTCTTGCTGCGCAGCGCGGGCTGGCTGCTGCTGGTGCTGTCGCTGTGCGGCGCTGTCGCTGTCCGTGGCGTGACCATGGGGCTGGTGGAATGGGCAGCGGTATTGATGGGCAGCGGTGTGTTGCTGGTGTTCCTCATGCCGTACCAGCCACGCTGGGTGGTACGCCTGGCGCTCATTGGCCTGCTGGCCAGCCCTGTCGTGGCGCTGCAAAGCTCTATCTTCCAGGTCGGTTAGGACCTTGCTGCCGGCTTTTCGCGGCTAAAGCCAATGCTGATCTTTTAGACCAAAGCAATCCGATCTGGCGTCGCTTTGCTTTTCAAGCACAGAACTTACAGACACCGCCGAACGCGACTTCGGTGTAGGCCGAGTGGAGGTGTCATGGAAGGGGGTAAGCCGGCAGGGAAGCCGGCTTAGGCGCACTGGGCCAGGGACGGCCCATTGCGCCGGCCCCCTGGAATGGCCCCGGAAGGAGGGAAGTCTGCCCGTAGGGCAGACCCAAGCCAGGAGCAATGGCTTTTGGTTACTTTTGGCCGAAACCAAAAGTAACCCGCCGTAAAGGCGGAAAGGTGACTAAAGGGCACTGGTGCTGCGGCGGGTGTACCCGATCCAGATAGCCTGCCATTTGCGAGCAAGCTCCAACGGTCTAACTGATCAGTATTGCGGCTAAAGCCAATACGGGTCAGTCAGGCCGGGTAGGAGGCTCAGGCAAACGCCTGCCGGTATTCCCCCGGTGTTGCGCCCATGGCCTGGCGGAAGCGATTGGTGAAGTGGCTGGCGCTGGCGAAACCACAGGCCAGGGCGACGTCACCCAGCGGCACGGCGGATTCGCGCAGCAGGTGCCTGGCCCGTTGCAGGCGGCGTTGCAGCACGTAGCGGTGCGGCGGCATGCCGAAGCTGCTGCGGAACATCCGTGCGAAGTGGTATTCCGACAGCGCGCAGAGTTCGGCCAGTTGGCCCAGGCTCAAGCCTTCGTCCAAGTGTGTTTCGATGAACGCCACCAGCCGTCGGCACAGGTGCGGCGCCAGGCCGCCCTTCAGGCGCAGGCCATCGCGCAGGCCGACCTGGGTCAGCAGCGCATGGCTGAGCATGTCGTGAGCCAGGCTGCTGGTCAGCAGGCGTTCGCCGGGCTCATGCCAGTTCAGGCCAATCAGGCGCCTGAAGTTGTCGGCCTGGCGGGCATCGTCGAGAAAGGTGTTTTCCTGCAACTGCAGGGTGCGGGGCTCGCGGTCCAGCAGGGTCACGCACCCCAGGGCGAACTGCTCGGGGCTGATGTACAGGTGCGCCAGGCGAATGCGGCCGTTGATCACCCACGCCGACTCATGGCCGGCCGGCAGCACACAGAGTTTGCCGGGCGAGCCCTTCTGGTCCGGACGGTCGCGGCGAAAGGTGCCGGTGCCGTCGGCGATGTAGCACGACAGCGTGTGATGGTCAGGCGCGTGATACTCGCGGATGTCATGGTGGTTGCTCCACAGCGCGGCGTTCAGGCCGTCACCCAGCCGCGCGCTCTGCTCCAGATGGGCATGGGGCGAACTGTTGAGCGACTGGAAGACCTGGATGCTATCGAGCGACATGGCAACTCCTTGAGGCCCTCCATCCTACTCCGCATGGCCGCACTTGCCAGCGGGGCAACCGGCAAATGCGCAAGATTGTGCAAGCGGCCCGGGCCTGCCGTGCAGAGAATCCAGGCTCACACAGGAGCCACATCATGAACCTCTCGCTTTACCTGCTCACCGTGCTGATCTGGGGCACCACCTGGATCGCCCTGAAACTGCAATTGGGCGAGGTGGCCATTGCCTTGTCGATCGCCTATCGCTTCGGCCTGGCGGCGCTGCTGCTGTTCGTCGTGCTGCTGTTCAGCGGGCGCCTGCAAGCGGTCGACCGGCGCGGGCAGTGGATCTGCCTGGCCCAGGGCCTGTGCCTGTTCTGCCTGAACTTCATATGCTTCTACACCGCCAGCCAGTGGATTCCCAGCGGCCTCATCGCGGTGGTGTTCTCCACCTCGACGCTGTGGAATGCCCTCAATGCCCGACTGTTCTTCGGCCAGCGCATCGCCCGCAACGTGCTCACCGGAGCGGCCCTGGGCCTGACCGGGCTGGCCTGCCTGTTCTGGCCCGAGCTGGTCGGCCATCCCGCCAGCCAGGAGACCCTGCTGGGGCTGGGCCTGGCCTTGCTTGGCACGCTGTGCTTCTCGGCGGGCAACATGCTCTCGACCCTGCAACAGAAGGCCGGCCTCAAGCCGCTGACCACCAATGCCTGGGGCATGCTCTACGGCGCTGTGCTGTTGAGTCTGTATTGCCTGGTCAGTGGCGTACCGCTGCATTTCGAGTGGACGACGCGCTATGTCGGCTCGCTACTGTACCTGGTGATTCCGGGTTCGGTGATTGCCTTCACCGCCTACCTGACCCTGGTCGGGCGTATGGGCGCGGAACGTGCCGCCTATTGCACGGTGCTGTTCCCGGTGGTGGCGCTGAACATTTCGGCCTATGCCGAAGGCTACCAGTGGACGCTGCCGGCGCTGGCCGGCCTGGCGCTGGTGATGGCGGGTAACGTGCTGGTGTTCCGCAAGCCGCGCGCCGTGCCAGGCACGGCGGCGGGCAAACTGGCCTGATCAGGCCTTCCAGGCCTGCGGGTTGACCAGGTTCTGCGGGCGCTCGCCGAGCAGGGCGCTGCGCAGGTTCTGGCAGGCCAGGTCGGCCATCGCCTGGCGGGTCTCGGTGGTCGCCGAACCGATGTGCGGCAGGGTTACGGCATTGCTGAGCTGGAACAGCGGCGACTCGGCCAGGGGTTCCTTCTCATAGACGTCCAGGCCGGCGCCGCGCAGGGTGCCGTTCTGCAGCGCCTCGATCAGTGCCGGCTCGTCGACCACCGGGCCACGCGAGATGTTCACCAGGATGGCGCTCTTCTTCATCAGCGCCAGTTCACGGCGGCCGATCAGATGATGGGTCTTGTCACTGAGCGGCACCACCAGGCAGACGAAGTCGGCTTCGGCGAGCAGTTGATCAAGCGTTCTGAACTGCGCGCCCAGTTCCTGTTCCAGGGCCGCCTTGCGGCTGTTGCCGCTGTACAGGATCGGCATGTTGAAGCCCAGGCGGCCGCGACGGGCCACGGCGGCACCGATGTTGCCCATGCCGACGATACCCAGGGTCTTGCCATGCACATCGGTACCGAAATGCGGCGGCTCGATGCTGCGTGTCCAGTGGCCGGCCTTGGTGTAGGCGTCCAGCTCGGCGACCCGGCGGGCGCTGCTCATGATCAGCGCGAAGCCCAGGTCGGCAGTACTCTCGGTCAGGACGTCCGGGGTGTTGGTGAGCAGGATGCCGCGCTCGGTGAGGTAGTCCACGTCGTAATTGTCGTAGCCCACCGAAATGCTTGACACCACCTGCAGATTCTTCGCGTCGGCCAGTTGCTCGCGGCCCAGCTTGCGTCCGGCGCCGATCAGGCCATGGACCTCGGGCAGCGCTTCGTTGAACTGCGCCGCGATATCCCCCTGTTTCGGGTCGGGGATGATCACATTGAAGTCCTGCGCCAGGCGTTCGGCCATTTGCGGATTGACACGGCTGAAGGCGAGTACGGTTTTTTTCATTGTGCGGTCACTCTCGAGCGGTTGAATGCGTAGCACGCTAACATTCCGGGCCTTCGTGGTCAGCCGTTTTCTTATCGGATGACTGACGAGAATTCGCCTTCGCGAGTGTGAGAGGGGCGGGATTCGTGTCGATGCGCAAAACGCGCTGGCTCGCTTCCCGGCCTACTTCAGTCAGCCACCGGCAAGGTCATTGGCCCTGGGTGATGAGCTTGTGCCGACGCAGGTATTCGTCATAGCTCAGTGTCTTGTCTGCTGCCAGTTCGTCGAGCAACTGTTCCTTGCTCTTGCCATTGCTGCTGACGCTGGCTGCCGGCACGGACGGCTGGGCCGGGGCAGGCAAGCTGGCCAGTGAGGCGTAGGTGTTGTCCGGCAGCTTGTACATGGCGCCGGTGAGCGGGTCGACGATGAGCATGCCGATCAGGCCGCCGAACAGGATGTTGCCCCAGTACCAGCCATTCATGCTGGTATTGATGACCGAGGAGTTTTCCGTGTAGCCATCCTTCTTGAAGGTGACCTTGTAGGTCTCGCCATCGAAGTAACCCGCCCCCGCCTTGAGGGTGACCTGGTCGGGGGTTACGCCGCTATGGATCAGTGCCCCGTCCTCGTTGGTGATCTGGTATGCGGCACCGGCCGGGTAGGAGTTGATCGACACCGGTGTCCGGGATTCACTGACGATGCTGGCGCATCCGCCAAGGCCGACGAGAGCGGCGGCCAGAAGACAACGTCCGAGAGCCATCGAATGCATGTTTGAGCTTCCTGCTGAGTGGAGGGGGATCAGTTCTGGGTGCGGCGAATGATGTCGTAGCGGCGCTTGTATTCTTCAGGGCTGAGCGTCTTGTCGTCGGCCAGCTCCTGCAGCAGCTGCGCGCTGCTCTTGCCGCTGGTGGTGGCGAGGTTACGGGTCGACAGGGCGGCGATGAATGCCGGGTCGGAAAACAGCATGCGCATGCCGTTGGCCAGCGCCCGGTCGAGGGCGATCTTGGCGTTGTCGCCGGAGGCGAGCTGGATATTGGGTTCCTTGCCTTCGCTGGCGATGGTCCGGGAGAACAACGGCCGGTCGGCTGCACCTGTCACCTGGACGGTCATGCTGAAGTCCGCGACGGCGTCACCGGAAAAGAAACCCGGCTTGTGATCGTTGTAGAAGCGATTGACCCGCGCGTTGATCTTCACGTCGGCAGGTGTTTTACCAGCCTGGAAGCCACGCGCTTCGATCTCTTGGGTGAGGGCGCGGCGTACCGTAGCGGCCACTTCCTCATTGGCCAGGATCGGCGCGGTTTCCATGCCGTAGCCATTCTTCTTGCTGCTGACCTTGCTGCGGTCCTGACGATCATCGGCTACGTCCACCGCGACGGCGATATGATCGGCACCGGCGAGCCTGCTGACGCCAGGTTCGGGCACGTAATTGATGTTGATGGTTTCTGTGGTGAAGGCACAGCCGTGCAGAGCACCGATGACCAGCATCGAGGCGAGAGTCGTTGCGAGACGCATAATGCAAATTCCATTTCGCTAGGGGAGGGCGGCGCGGATTCTACATGGCTGAAGGCCACTACAAAAGACGCCGCTTGTCTGAAGTTTGCAGGGCGCTTGCGTACCTGCCCCAGTCCAATGACCTGACTGGCCAAGGACCGGTAGGACCGGCTTCAGCCGGGATGCTTTTGGTGGCTGAAGTGAACTACAGGGTGAGCGATGACTAACCCGGAGTATGCGCCTGCAGGTCCGTCTCGTCGGCGGCGAGGATGGCCGGGAGGGTGCTGCGCAGGTATTCCACCCAGGTCTTGATCTTCGCGTCCAGGTACTGGCGCGAGGGGTACACGGCGTACAGGTTGAGTTCCTGGAAGCGGTAGCGCGGCAGCACGCGCACCAGGGTGCCATCGCGCAGGCCGTCGATGGCCGAGTAGATCGGCAGGATGCCCACGCCCATGCCGCTGGCGATGGCGGTCTTCATGGCTTCGGCGGAATTGACCAGGAACGGCGAGCTGTTGAGGCTGACGCCTTCCTGGCCATCTGGCCCGGTGAACTGCCACTTGTCCAGCGGGAACACCGGGCTGACCAGGCGCAGGCAGTCATGGGTGAGCAGGTCGGCGGGTCGATGCGCCATGCCGCGCCGCGCGATGTAGGCGGGGGAGGCGCAGACGATGCTGTAGGTGATGCCCAGGCGTTGCGAGACGAAGCCCGAGTCCGGCAGTTCGCTGGCCAGCACGATGGACACGTCATAGCCGTCTTCCAGCAGGTCGGGCACGCGGTTGGTCAGGGTCAGGTCGAACGACACGTCCTTGTGATCCTGGCGGTAGCTGGCAATCGCATCGATGACATAGTGCTGGCCGACGCCGGGCATCGAATGCACCTTCAATAGGCCGGCGGGCCGGGCATGGGCATCGCTGGCCTCGGCTTCGGCCTCTTCGACATAGGCGAGGATCTGCTCGCAGCGCTGCAGGTAGCGCTTGCCGGCTTCGGTCAGGGCGATGCGCCGGGTGGTGCGGTTGAGCAGGCGGGTCTGCAAGTGCGCTTCCAGATTGGATACGGCGCGCGAAATGTTGGCGGTGGTGGTATCCAGTTGTGCGGCGGCCGCAGTGAAGCTGCCCGCTTGCGCCACGCAACTGAAGGCGCGCATGTTTTGCAGGGTATCCATGAAGTTTCTCGGAAGAAAAGGCGTACACGGTTTGGGTAAATTGTGACACGAAGTTACCAGTCCCTGTCTATCCACCCAGCGGCATTCTTGCCGTTCCTGCAATAAAGATTCACATTCGGCCCCGCTTATCGCTGCCTCGGCCGCCCCCTAGAATCGCGGCATTCACAGTCGTTTCATTTCCTCCTGGGGAATTTGCAGCAGTGCCGCGTTGCATCGTCAGAGGGCTCAAGACCCTCAGTGTCCTGGCAGCCTCCGTGTTGCTCAACGGCTGTATTTCCACTCACGGCATCCAGCCGCTCAGTGACGACCTTCCCACCCATGACCTGGGCATCGACCTGGCCGACCGTGAAGCCAGCTGGCCGGCTGCGCAGTGGTGGCGCGCCTATGGCGACCCGCAGCTTGACGCCTGGGTGGCGCAGGCCAGTGCTGGCAGCCCCAGCCTGGCTGCGGCTGCCGCACGGGTGCGCCAGGCCCGGGCCATGGCCGGCCTCAGCCAGGCGCGTGAAGCGCTGCAGGCCAATGCTACGGGCCACCTGGCGCGACGCGGCTGGCCCGACGATGGTTTCTACGGCCCCGGCAGCCTCGCCAGCACCCAGACCTGGGATAACGACCTGGCGGTGGCGCTGAGTTTCGACCTCGACCTGTGGGGGCGTGAGCACAACGCCAGCGAGCAGGCACTGGACCGGGTGCACCAACGTGCCGCCGAACAGCGTCAGGCGCAGCTGGAGCTGCAGGGCAACGTGGTGCGTGCCTATATCGAACTGGCCCTGCAGCATGCGCGGCTGGAGATTCTCGAATCGACCCTGGGCCAGCAGCGACAGATCCTCGACCTCGCCCAGCAGCGCCTGCAAGCCGGTATCGGCACGCAGTTGGACGTGACCCGCGCCGAAGCGCCGCTGCCTGAGACCCATCGGCAGATCGACGCCCTGCACGAAGCCATCGCCTTGAGCCGTCAGCAACTGGCGGCCCTGGCCGGGCTGGGGCCGGAGCAGGGCGCCAGCCTGCGACGTCCGACTCTGGCACTGCGCCAGGCATTGACGCTGCCAGCGGCCCTGCCCGCGCAACTGCTCGGGCAACGCCCGGATGTGGTCGCCAGCCGCTGGCAGGTGGCCGCCGAGGCGCGTGGCATCGAGGTCGCCCGGGCCGGTTTCTATCCTGACGTCGACCTGCGTGCCAGCTTCGGCTACATGGCCACCGGCGGTGGCGTGCTGGCGTTTCTCGACGCTCGCAAGCAGGCCTGGAACGCCGGCCCGGCGCTGAGCCTGCCGATCTTCGACGGCGGTCGCCTGCGCAGCGAACTGGGTCAGGCCAGTGCCGGTTACGACCTGGCGGTCGCGCATTACCGGCAGGTGCTGGTCACGGCCTTGCAGGAGGTGGCCGGCCAGTTGTCGCGCCGCCAGTCGTTGGAGCAGCAGCAGGCCCTGGCCGCAGAATCGGTGAGCAAGGCGGCCAAAGCCTGCGACCTGGCGCGGCTGGCCTGGCAGCGTGGCCTGGTGGACTACCTCGATGTGCTGCAGGCCCAGACCCAGCTGTGGCGTCAGCAGGACATTCAGCAGCAGGTCGAGGCCGCGCGCCTTGGCGCCTACGCCGGGCTGCTGGTGGCCCTGGGTGGTGGCCTGCAGTCCGGCGCAGACAGCCCCGCCGAGCCGCGCTTGCGTGCCCCTGCCACGGCAGGCGGACTCGCCCAGCTGCACCCTTGATTCCTGATTCCGCAAACCCCTTTGGCGATGACTGATCCGATGAATGCTGAAATGTCCCGAACGGCCCTACGCGCCTGCGCTCGTTTCATGGAGTGGCGGCAGTGAGCCTGGCCCTGCAACGCGTTGGCGGCCTGCCCTGGCGTCGTGAATTCGACCTGTGGCTGCGCAGCGATGGCGTGACCTGGGTGTACGTTGCCAAGGTGCTGCTGGCCGCTTTCCTGACCTACTGGCTGGCGCTGCGCCTGGAATTGCCACAGCCGCGTATTGCGGTGATCACCGTGGTGCTGGTGATGCAGCCGCAGAGTGGCCAGGTGTTTGCCAAGAGCTTCTACCGGCTGCTCGGCACGCTGGCCGGCTCGGCGATGATGGTGCTGTTGATGGCTCTGTTTGGTCAGGACTCGGTGCCCTTTCTCGGTTGCCTGGCGTTGTGGGTGGGGCTGTGCGCGGCGGGGGCTGCGCGCTTTCGCAACTTTCGCGCCTACGCCTTCGTGCTGGCCGGCTACACCGCCGCCTTGATCGGCCTGCCGGCCCTGTCGCAACCCGAGACGGCATTCATGGCGGCGGTGTGGCGGGTCCTGGAAATCTTCCTCGGCATTCTGTGTTCCACCCTGGTCAGCGCGGCGATTCTGCCGCAGAGCGCCAGCGCGGCGCTGCGCAACAGCCTGTTCCAGCGCTTCGGCCGGTTTGCCCGGTTCGTCGTCGATGGCTTGCGCCATGGCCACGATCAGGCGGCGTTCGAGGCCGGCAACCTGCGCTTCGTCGGCGAGGCCATCGGCCTTGAAGGGCTGCGCAGCGTGACCCTGTTCGAAGACCCGGCCATGCGTCGGCGCAATGGTCGGCTGAACCGCCTCAACAGTGAGTTCATGGCCATCACCACGCGCTTCAATGCCCTGCACCAGCTGCTGGAGCGCCTGCGCAGCCAGCGCCTGGGTTTGGTGTTGCGGCAGGTCGAACCAGGGCTGCACAGCCTGGCGGCGTTGCTCGAACACTGCGCCGACCAGGCGCTGACCCTGGATGACGCCGCGCGCCTGGTGATCCGTCTGGAACACTGGCAGGCCGACCTGCCACCCATGGTGCGGCGCCTGCGCCGGGAGCTGGAAGCGGCCGCTCCCAGCCAGGATGAACGCCTGGATTTCCACACCGCCTTCGAGTTGCTCTACCGCCTGGCCAGCGAACTGCATAACTACGCCCTGACCCACGCGTCGCTGGCTGACCATAATCACGTGCGTGAGCAGTGGGAGGAGCCCTTCGTCAATCGCACCCATGGCATGGCGGTGCTGGGCGCCGGTGTCCGCGCCACCCTGGTGGTGGCGCTGATGAGCGCCTGGTGGGTACTCACCGCCTGGCCCAGCGGTGCCACGCTGATCCTGGTTGCGGCAGTGACCGTGGCGCTGTCATCGATGAACGCCAATCCCTGGCGCATGTCGCTGCAGATGGCCTGCGGCACCGCACTTGGCGCGCTGTTCGGCTTCGTCGAGACTTTTCTGGTGTTTCCGCGTATCGATGGCTTCCCCTTGCTGTGCCTGGTGCTGGCCCCGGTGTTGGCGCTGGGCACCTTTCTGTCGTCGCGGGTGCAGTGGTCGGGCATCGGGTTGGGGCTGATGCTGTTCTTCTGCATGGGTACGCTGCCGGGTAACCTGACGCTCTACCAGCCTTACCCGTTCATCAACGATTACCTGGCGATGCTGGTCGCGACCCTGCTGTGCAGTGCCGCGGGGGCCGTGGTGCTGCCGCCCAACAGCCGCTGGATGTGGCGCCACCTGGAGGATGACCTGCGCCGTCAGGTGGTGTTCGCCATCAGCGCGCCGCTCAAGCGTCTGGGATCGAGCTTCGAGAGCCAGACCCGCGACGTGATGCACCATGCCGATGCCCTGGCCGCCGGCCGACCCGAGGTTCGCCAGCAGCTGCTGCGCTGGATGTTCGTGGTGCTGGAAATCGGCCACGCGATCATCGAGTTGCGCCGCGAACAGGCGTTGCTGCCGGTGCATCCCAGCTACGCCGAACACCGTTCGTGGCGTTTGTCGATCCGCAGCATGGGGCGTGCGCTGATCCGCCTGTTCATTCAACCAGACGCGCGCAACCTGGCGCGTAGCCTGGCGGCGGTGGAGCGGGCCATCATGCGGGTCAGGCAGACCGACGAGCCCTTCGCTTCGCATTTCGACACTTCGCCGCTGCGGCGGGTGGAGAGCTACCTGCACTTCATCCGCACCTGCCTGCTGGACCCGCGTTCACCGCTGGCTGCCCATACCCGCCGAGGGATTGCCAATGCCGCGTGAAATCGCGTTCTTCGACCTGTACATGCCAAGCATGGGCCTGTTGTTCGTGCTGGCCATGATCCTCGCCTGGCTGCTCGACCGGCTGCTATCCGGGCTGGACCTGTACCGGCTGTTCTGGCACCCGGCGCTGCTGCGCCTGAGCCTGTTCGCCTGCCTGTTCGGCGCGTTGGCGCTGCCCCTTTATCGTTGAAGCCTGGCTCGGGAAAACCTGGGATGAAAAAGCTGTTCAGTCTTGCCGCGACGCTGTCGATTCTCGCTCTGGCCGTGGTGCTGGGGCGCGCCGTGTGGGTGCACTACATGGATACGCCCTGGACCCGCGACGGGCGGGTCAGGGCCGACATCATCAACGTCGCGCCGGATGTCTCGGGGTTGGTGGAGCGGGTGGCGGTGCGTGACAACCAGGCGGTCAGCAAGGGTGACCTGCTGTTGCAGATCGACGCCGAGCACTACCGCCTGGCGGTGCGCCAGGCACGTGCCGAAGTCGCTGCCCGCAAGGCCGCCTGGGACATGCGCGCCGCCAACGCGCGACGCCGTGCCGACATGGATGCCCTGGTGATCTCGGCGGAGAACCGCGATGACGCCGGGTATCAGGCCCTGGCCGCACAGGCCGAATACCAGCAGGCCCAGTCGCGCCTTGAGGCTGCCGAACTGAACCTGGCACGCACCCAGGTGCGCGCCTCGGTGGATGGCTATGTCACCAACCTCAACGTCCACCCCGGTGACTATGCCCACGCCGACGAAGCCAAGATGGCGCTGATCGACCGCCACTCCTACTGGGTATACGGCTTCTTCGAAGAAACCAAGCTGCCACAGGTGCACGTCGGTGACCGCGCCGAGCTGGAAATGATGAGCGGCGAACGCCTGACCGGCCGAGTGGACAGCATTGCCCGCGGCATCTACGACCGCGACAACCCGCAAAGCCGCGAACTGCTCGCCGACGTCAACCCGACCTTCAACTGGGTCCGCCTGGCCCAGCGCGTGCCCGTGCGCATCCACCTCGACCCGGTGCCGGAAGATTTCGTTCTCGCGGCGGGCATGACCTGCACGGTGATTCTCAAGCCAGAGGGCACCCAGCAGAGCAGGGCCACAACTCGATAGATATGTACCGCATGGCGTTGACGTGCCCATGGAAAAGTATGCCCGTTACGGGTATGTTCGGAGGCGTTGGCATGCAGGTACTCAAGCGCAGGGATTTCACGCGGTGGCAAGCGCAGCAGGGGTTGGCAGATGCCTGCCTGTGTCGTGCGGTCGAAGATATGCAGCGTGGCCTGATAGACGCCGACCTGGGGAGCGGCTTGTACAAGCAGCGCATCGCTCGGGAAGGCAGCGGTAAAAGCCGGGGCTATCAAACCCTACTGTCTGTCAAGTTCGGCGATCTATGTGTGTTCCTGCATGGTTTTGCCAAAAGCGAAAAGGCAAGCGTCTCGGCAATCGAAAAAAGAGCGCTACAACATGCCGGTAAGGTTTTTCTAGAGCTGTCACCACATCAGCTCAATGAGGCTATTTCCCTGGGGCTGCTGATAGAGGTTCGTTGTGAGCAAAATCATTGAATCCCTTTCCCGCGACATGAGCGCGCTTTACCAGGCGGGCTTGATCGACAAGGTTACGATGCGAGAATTCGAGGCACTGTCACCTTCCCCTGTACGCGAGTTCAGCGCGTCAGATATCCGCCTGTTGCGTGAACGGCTGAGGTTCAGTCAGCCAGTATTTGCCCTTCACCTGCATACCTCGGCGTCCACGGTCAGGAAGTGGGAGCAGGGAGAAACCCGCCCGGCTGGTCCGGCGCTCAAATTGCTGAATGTCATTGCCGAAAAGGGCATTCAAGCGATTCTCTGACTGTCAGCCATACCCGGGGGCCGTTCAACCTACAGGTAGAAGCGGCTACAGCGGGGCAGAGGTCGGTAAGTCACCGCGTCTGCCGGGAATCTGCACCGGCCTTCTCCTTTGCCAACGTGCTAGGGCAACTGGCGGTCGAGGCCGAAGCGTTTTTTCAGCACCCATTCCAGCAGCCCCTGCGGCAGCCAGCGGGCCATCAAGGGCAGGGCGCGAGCACCGTTGCCCAGGCGCAGCAGGCGCGGCGGGTTCGAGCGTTGCAGGGCGCCCAACACGCCCTGGGCGAAGGCTTCTGCAGAGGTCGGGTGGTCCTGCGAGGCGCGGGCGCGGGCGCGGATGCCTTCGCGCAACGGCCACCAGGGCGACTGCTCGGCCATCAGCTGTTCGGCCTCCTGGCTGGCATTGCTGGCGAACTGCGAGGCAATGGCGCCTGGCTGCACTTCCATGACCCGAACCCCGAACGGTGCCAGTTCCATGCGCAGCGCGTCGCTCAGTGCATGCACGGCGGCCTTCGACGCGCAGTAGGCACCCGCGAATGGGGTGACCAGCACCCCGGACACGCTGCCGATGTTCACCACCAGCCCGCGCTTGCGCCGCAGTGCCGGCAGCAGGGCCTGGGTCACGCCGACCACGGCGAAGACGTTGGTCTCGAACTGGCGCTGCATCGCGTCTACGCCGCCGTCCAGCAGTGGCCCCATGGCGCCGTAGCCAGCGTTGTTGATGAGGATGTCCAGCCCCTCGGGCTCGAGGCGCGTAGCCAGGGCCTGCACGGCCGGCGCGTCGTTGACGTCCAGCTGCACGGCGCGGAAACCGGCGCCTGCCAGGGCTTCGACGTCAGCCGGCTTGCGCGCGGTGGCCCACACATCGTGGCCGGCCGCACGCAGGGCATCGGCCAGGGCGCGGCCGATACCGCTGGAGCAACCGGTGATTAGCGTTACGGGCATGAAGAATCCTTAGGTTTTGTACGAAAAGTGCCTGCGCTCGGCCATGCTTCGTTAAATACCGGCTCGGAATGCTCATTTACTCCAGTAAACTGCGCTTCCTCGCCTGTTTTTTCCTTGCCTGACCTTCGCTCGGCGACTTTTCGTACAGAACCTAGTTCGAGAAGCTGCCTTGCAGATGCTCGGCGCGAAATTCGAGGCTGTCGGGGCGGTAGCCGCTGCGCAGGGTGGGGAGGGGCAGGCATTCCTGCCATGCGGCGCCGGCCTGGAGTTCACCCGGGCCGCGGTAGCGCGCCGAAGTATAGGTGTTGTCGACCAGGTTGACCGTGTCGCCCGGTGCGTAGGCGCCCACCTGCCAGCGCAGCTCGACCAGCGGCACGCTGTTGGTGTTGGTCAGCCTGATCTGCAGGGGCCGGTCGGCCGGGCAGCTTTGTCGAGCCAGACTCAGGCGCAGGTCGAGACGTTCGAGCTGGCGGGTTTCACGGTGGTCCTGCCAGATCACCAGGGTGGCGACCAAACCCAGCGCCACGGCGGCCACCAGCGACACTGGCAGGGCCTTGGCCGGGTAGCGCAGCAACAGGATGAGCCAGGTGACGATCAACAGCACGCCGATCAGCATGGAGGTGCTCCCGCATGACAATGCGGCTCATCCTACCCAAAGGCGAGGGGACTTGGCCATGCACAGGCTCAGCAGAAGATCGCCGTTTCCGAACCCGGCGAGCGTACCCAGCGTTGCGTGCCTCGGCGGTGCAGCAGGGCGACGGCGACCACTTCGTCGTCCAGGTCGAAGATGGCCTGCAGGTCATGCTTGTAGAACTCGGCCTGTGCGCCCTGGGTGTCGATGTCGGCTTCGGCCTGCAGGCTCCTGCTGGCGTCCGGTGTGGCCAGCAGGACCAGCCGGACCCGGTCATACGCTTGCGGGTCGACGGCGGGAAGCTGTACGCGCAGGAAGGCGGCGTCGAGGTTGATGAGCTGGTCGGTGCTGTCCACCAGGATCGGCCGTGGCAGTGAGTCATCCGGTTCGGCAGTGTACAGATCAATGTCGTCAGTCATGTCGGCGTTCTCCTCATACCGGGCCTCATGCCAGGCCCAGGGGCGATTCCCTTCCACTTTAGGCGGCTGCCCGGCCATACGGCACTGGCAGAACTGTCAGTGGGCGACCGGTGGACACGCCATACGTCACTTGTTGCGCCGGGCCGCCAGAGGCATGAACGACGACGGCCCCGCCCCTGTCGCGCAGCAGCCAGTGCGCGACAGGGGTGGGGCCGTCAGGCCTGCGCCGGGATCAGCGAGCGATGGTCTGGGTACGCACACCCGACTCGACCGAATCGGTACGCCCGTAGACGTCCTCGAAGCGTTCGATGTCGTCTTCGCCCAGGTAGCTGCCCGACTGCACTTCGATGATTTCCAGCGGGATCTTGCCTGGGTTCTTCAGGCGGTGCACCGAGGCGATCGGGATGTAGGTCGACTGGTTCTCGGTGAGCAGGAACACGTTCTCGTCGCAGGTCACCTGGGCAGTGCCGGACACCACGATCCAGTGTTCGGCGCGGTGGTGGTGCATCTGCAGCGACAGGCTGGCACCCGGCTTGACCGAGATGCGCTTGACCTGGAAGCGGCCGCCCATGTCCACCGAGTCGTAGGAACCCCACGGACGGTAGACTTCCAGATGGCTCTGGGTCTCGCTACGGCCCTGCTCGTTGAGGGTGTTGACCATCTGCTTGACGCCCTGGACCTTGTCCTTGTGGGCGATCATCATCGCGTCCTTGGTTTCCACGACCACGATGTTGTCCAGGCCGATCACCGACACCAGCTTGCCGTTGCCGTGGATCATGCAGTTGCGGCTGTCCTGGATGACCACGTCGCCCTTGGTGACGTTGCCGTTCTCGTCTTTCTGGTGAACGTCCCACAGCGACGACCAGCAGCCCACGTCGCTCCAGCCGGCAGTCAGCGGCACCACGCAGGCGCGCTGGGTCTTTTCCATCACCGCGTAGTCGATGGAGTTGTCCGGGCAGCAGGCGAAGGTGGCTTCGTCGATCTCGATGCCGCCGTCTTCATGCTTGCTGCGCTCAAGGGTCAGCACGCAGGTTTCGTAGATGTCCGGATCATGCTTTTTCAGCTCTTCGAGGAAGCGGCTGGCGCGGAACAGGAACATGCCGCTGTTCCAGTAGTAGCCGCCGGCCTCGACGAATTCCTGGGCACGTTTTTCGTCAGGCTTCTCGACGAAGCTCTGCACGCGGCGCACGCCTTCAGGCAGCAGCGAGTCGCCCGTGGACTTGATGTAGCCGTAGCCGGTTTCCGGCTTGGTGGCCGGCACGCCGAACAGCACCATCTCGCCACGCTCGGCGGCCACGGTGGCCAGGGCCAGGGCGCGCTGCAGGGCCTTCTGGTCTTCGATCACGTGGTCGGCCGGCAGGACCAGCATCAGATCGTCTTTGCCTTCGTTGACCATCATCATCGCGGTCAGGGCCACGGCCGGCGCTGTGTTGCGGCCGAAGGGCTCCATGATCACTGCCTGGGTCTCGAGGTTCACTGCCGCCAGCTGCTCGTTGACGATGAACCGGTGCTCCTTGTTGCACACCACGATGGGCAGTTCCATGCCTTCGAACACCAGGCGCTCGAGGGTCTGCTGGAACAGGGTGTGTTCACCGGTCAGGGCCAGGAACTGCTTGGGGAATTGCTTGCGCGACAGTGGCCAGAGTCGAGAACCGCTACCGCCTGACAGGATGACTGGAATCATTTTGTGTCTCTCCGAAAACGTTCAAAAAGGGGCTGTACGGGTTACTGCCATTTGCGTCTTGTCATTGTTTCCTGGGTCCTGCACGGCGCCGGCATTTCCCGCCGGCCTGCCATGCAGTTCCCCGGTGCCCGGTGGTCGAGCCGACCGGGCACACGCATCACTTAGCGGGTTTCGACCGGTGGCTTGACCCAGACTGGCGACAGGTTGCTGCCGCTGCCGGTGACGTACAGCACGGCGGCTTCGCCGCGCTCCAGGGCGACCGGCTTGACGTCAGCGACTTTCTTGTCGCCGCTGTACAGGGCCAGGCTGACCTTCACCGGGTTGATTTCACGCTGGCCGGTGCCCTTGGCGGAGACGGCCTGGACCACGTCGGTCTTGCCATCGGCGGTCTTCAGGGTCAGCGACTGGTCGCTGAGGTTCTGCAGGCGTACCAGGGACTTCTGCTTGTTCTTGAACGGTGCTTCCTCGACCAGCAGCGGCTTGCCGCTGGCAGGGTTGACCAAGGTGTAGTAGTGGTCGCCAGCCAGCTTCACCGGCATGCTCTGGGTGCCCACCTTGGCGGTGTAGTCGCCGCCAGGCATGAAGCTGAACGCGGTGCTGCCCAGGGGCGCGACGTCGTTGAGGTTGGTGTTGCCGACGGTGGCGCTGACTTCGCTGTTGCTGGCGTTGTACACGCGGATGAAGGTCGAGCCTTTCGGCGCGGTCGGGCCGTACAGCGCGGCGTCACCGGCGGCATAGGTCGGCAGGGAAACCATGCCCAGACCGAGGCTCAGGCCCATGGCCAGGGCGCAGCGCTTGATCAGGGTGTTTTTGGCCGAACGATTGGCAGTGTTCTTCAAGGTCATAAGGACAGTCCTCTCAGTTTTGCGCCCGCTCGGGCGACTCGGATGGTTGGGTGTTCAGGGCCAGGTTGTCCTGGCTGCCAGGGGTTTTCTTCAGCTGAGCGATCCAATTGGCATCGAATTCACGCAGGTCGTTGTGGGCCGGCAGGTAGCGCTCGGGGAATTCCCAGATCACCACTTGCGGCGGGTTGTTCTTGAAGTCGTCAGTCTGCAGGTACTTGAGCATCGGCAGGATCGGACCATGGCCGTCTTCGGCGTAGTTCACCACGTCGCTGCGCAGGGCCTGCTTGAGCGCGCCGACGAAGTTCCAGTTGGGGTTGGCGCTGTAGCTGGTGCCGACCAGGCCGACCGGAATGTCGCTGTCGGCGAACAGCGCGTCCTCACCCTCGCCAGTGCCGCCGGCCGCTTCGGTGGTGCGCTTGTCCAGGGCGTCCGGCTTGGGCAGCAGGTTGCTGAACAGCGGGTCGAGCGGCAGGAAGTTGGTCAGGTCGCCCTTGTAGGGCTCGGTGCCCTTGTCGGCGGTGACGAAGGTCTGCGGCTCGGCTTCCAGCGGTGCCTGGCTGGCGATGGTCTGGCCCAGCTGCTGTGCAGCCACCTCGGCACCCATCGGCGTCCAGTGGGTGTCGGTGCGCAGGAACACCTGGCCACGTTGCTTGGCCTCGCGCAGCGGTTGCAGCAGGTCAGGGGCCAGGATGCCGGCCTGGGCCGCTTGCTCGTGGAAGCGCTGGTACAGGTCCTGGTGCAGGCGCGCCGGGGTCTGCTCGCCGATGTGCTCCGGGTACAGGCGGGTCTTGGCCGGAATGATCGCCAGCACCAAGCGGGTACCCTGTTTGTTCAGGGTCTCCTTCACACCGCGCACCAGGGCCAGGTTGTCGGCCATGTTCTGCTCGCCGTGGGCGATGGCGTCGAACTCTTCATCGGTATACAGCCACTGGTCCTTGCCCAGTACCACGCCAGGGCGACCTTCGTTGAACAGCTTGTAGTCCAGCGCGGCCCAGAGGTTGGTGCCCAGGCGCTTGATGGGAAACTCATCGTCGTAGTGGGTTTCCACCGCCTTGGTCCAGCGCCCGTTGAGCACGGTCTGCTCCGGGGTCTTGGTGTAGCTGGAAAAGCTGCGCAGCGACCAGATGCCCAGCACCAGCAGCAGGCCCATGAAAGTCACGACGTAGAGGATGCGTAATGAACGGGTCATGTCAGGCTCCTCAGAACTGGAAGTACAGGAACGGCGAGAAGCTCTGCGCCGACAGTTTCAGGATCGATGCCACGAACAGCAGCAGGATCAGCACGCGCATGGCGTAGCGTGGCCAGTCGGCCTGCCAGGTGGCCGCCTGTACCTGGGCCTCCTGGCCCATGATGTAGCCGGGCTGATGGATGCTGCCAGGCGCATCGCCAGGCACGGCCTTGATGGTGCCGGGCTGCTCGGTGGCCGGGCCGTCGGCACGGGCCTTGCCCTGGTTGGCCGGGCGATCGGTGTAGAAGTCGCGCAGGCCGAAGAAGGCCAGGGTGGCGTAGGCCACGACCAGGGCGGCGATCTGCAGGCCGGTCAGGTTGGCGCGGGTCAGTTCCGACAGCTGCCAGTCGCCGAAGCTGAACATGGCGCCGTACATGCGGGTGGCCACGTGCAGGTTCTCGGCACGGAAGATCACCCAGCCGATGACCACCAGCAGGAAGGTCAGGGCCCAGCGGATGATGTTGAAGCTGTGTGGCTTGGTGTTGATGCCCACGGCTTTTTCGATGGCCAGCCACATGCCGTGCCAGGCGCCCCAGATCACGTAGGTGATGTTCGCACCGTGCCACAGGCCACCGAGCAGCATGGTCAGGAACAGGTTGCGGTAGGTGGCGACCTTGCCGCCGCGGTTGCCGCCCAGGGTGATGTACAGGTAGTCACGCAGCCAGGTCGACAGGCTGATGTGCCAGCGCCGCCAGAACTCGGTGATCGACTGGCTGATGTACGGCTGCTTGAAGTTCTCCATGAAGCGGAAGCCCATCATCAGGCCCAGGCCGATGGCCATGTCGCTGTAGCCGGAGAAGTCGAAATACAGCTGTGCGGTATAGGCCAGCGCACCCAGCCAGGCGTCGCCGGTGGTGGGGTTCTCCAGGGCGAAGCAGTGGTCGGCGACCACCGCCAGGGTGTCGGCGATGAACACTTTCTTGATGAAGCCCTGCATGAAGCGCGTGCAGCCTTCGGAGAACTTGTCCAGGGTGTGGGTACGGTTGTTGAACTGGTCGACCAGGTCACGGAAACGCAGCACGGGGCCTGCGATCAGGTGCGGGAAGATCGCCACGAACGCCGCGAAGTCGATCAGGTTGCGGGTCGCCGGGGTATCGCCACGGTAGACGTCGATGATGTAGCTGATGGACTCGAAGATGTAGAACGAGATACCGATCGGCAACAGCACGTGGGTCAGGATGAAAGGCTCCAGGCCCATCGAGGTCATGATCGCGTTGAGGCTGTCGACACCGAAGTTGGCGTACTTGAAGTAGCCCAGGATGCACAGGTCGACTGCAACACCCAGCAGCAGCCAGCGCTGCGCCTTCTTGGTCCTCACCCCGGCGGCCCCTACACGCAGGCCGATCCAGTAGTTCCACACCGTGACGGCGATGAACAGGCTGAGGAAGTCCACACGCCACCAGGCGTAGAAAATGTAGCTGGCGATCAGCAGCAGCAGGTTGCGATAGCGTTGCCCGCTCACGTAGTACAAGCCGAGGAAGATCGGCAGGAACAGGAACAGGAACACGTTGGATGAGAACACCATCCTTCTTTACTCCGTCAGTCCAGCGATAAGGGCCAAAGCCCCCCCAAACCCCCCATCCATGTGGGAGGTTGCAGAAGCGGCCGCAGCCGCTCCTACGGTGTTACGAACGTTACTTGTTGTGATCCTTGTCGTGACTCGGGTCATAGACCCGGGTCAGGTCGCCGCCAAGACGGAAGGTCTTGAATGGCTGTTTCTCGTGCTTCTCCTCCAGCACCTGCTGATCGCAGTTGTAGAGGCTGCAGTAAGGCTCCAGCCAGGCGAATTTCGGATCTTTCTTGAGGTCGGTCATGTCCTGCTTCTCGCCGCCTTTGGCAGCGAATTCGTCAGGGTCACGCACGCCTTCGAGCACCCGGTCGGCGAGGCGCTTGAGGGCGCCGTTGTTTTCCTGACGCAGGTCCACACCGTTGGCCTGGGCGAAGCTGGCGATCATCGCCAGGGGTGGCAAGGCGTAGTTGTGGTAGGCCAGGGCACGCTGGCGACGCTTGACCTCGTTAGGCAGGAAGCCCTGCGGGTCGACCTGATTGGCGGCGACCTTGAACTCCTTCACCGCCCAGTCGAACAGGTCACGACGATTGGTGGCCACGGCGGTGGACATCACCGACCAGGCCGCCCAGTAGGAGTGGTTGTTGATCTTTTCCAGCGGCAGGTTGCTCCAGTCGACGATCACCTGGTCGGCCAGCTTGCTGAACCAGGCTTCGATTTCCCGGGCCTGTTCCTGGTGGTTGGCCAGTGGCCGCGAGTCGGAGAACTTCAGCCGCAGGTAGGCCGAAGACAGACTGCCCAGCGCCCATTTGCGCATCGATTTGCCGGTGTGGTTGTAGTCCTGGGACTCCAGGGCGTCGGCCTTGGCCCAGGTGGTCATCATGTTCAGCGCGCAATCGAGCTGTTCAGGACGACCATCACGCATGTACTGCATGACCACCTTGCTCACGCCGCGCTCCAGGTCGGTGATGTCCTTGGTGGAGTCGCGGAAGGCCTCTTCGGCACGCAGGTTGAGCGTGGCACGGGCCTTGTCCGAGCCTTCGTACTTGCTGCGGAATACCAGCGAACCGGTATAGGGCTGCGGGACCGGGCCGCAGCGGAAGTCGTTGTCACCCGTCTTCATTTTCTCGATGGGCGCCGAGTAGCCCTGGGGCGGAATCAGCGGTGCGGCCGCCGAAGCCGTGCCGCCCCATGCCAGCGTGGCCACGATGGCCAGCGACAGCAGGGCAGGGCGCATGGGTTTGCGAGTCTGCATGGGTCACCTCATTGTCCGGCTTGCGCAGTGTGCTGCGCGGAACCAGGCAGTGCATTGCGTCTGCACACCTGAGCTTTGACTTTCTGTGGTTCGCTACCTGCTTCGGGTCCTTCGATTTCCACGGCCAGCAACTGCTGGCTGGCCCAGTCTTCGTCTTCACGCAAATCGAAGGCGAAGCGTCCATTGGTGTCGGTGGTTTCCGGCTTCTCCAGCTTGAGGTCTTCGTGACGACCGTTCATGTACCAGAGGCGTGCCTTGAGGGTTTTCACCGAGGTGTCTTCGAACTGGATATCCACGCGGTTGGCACTGTTGCGGATGTCCTTGATGCCGTTCTTGCCGTTGACCAGTACTTCGGTGGTGCCGCCTGGCTTGACGGTGGCTTCGCCGCTGAGCACCACTTGCTTGTCATCGCAACCCTCGTCGAGCAGGGCGAACATCTGGCGCCAGATGCTTTCCTGGTCGAGGCGGTACAGCGGCGAGAATTCCCAGATGATGATCTTGGGCGGGTTGTTCTTGAATTCGTCGCTGGCCAGGTACTCGATCATCGAACCTTCCAGGCCGCCACCGGGGAAGGCCACGTTGAGCACGTCGGCGCCGATGTACTGCTGCAGGAAGCCGCTGAAGTTGTAGTTCTTGCCACTGTGACTGGTACCCACCAGGGTGATCTGCGGGTTGCCAGAGTCGCCGAACAGATCACCGTCGCCGGCTTCACCCTTGGGCTCGGTGGCGAACTGGTCCATGTACTGGATCGCGTAGCTGGTACCGCACAGCTGACCGGCCATGTTGTGCAGGGTGCCGGTCTTGCCCATGCGGCCGATCTTGTGGGTCTCGAACTCACGCTTGGGAATGTCGCTGAACCCCGGGATCTTCTTCACCGTCTCGGCCACCACCTTGGCGGTGCGTTCGGCGCCGTAAGGGGTCCAGTGCTGGTCACCGCGGAAGTAGAAGTCGTGGGCTTCGTTCTCGTTGGTCAGCGGCGACAGGTCCGGTACCCAGTAGCCCATCTTGCTGAAGCGACCGAGCATGGCCTGATAGTTCTTCATGGCCTTGTCGTAGTCGAAACCGGCCTTGTCGGCAGCGAACAGCTTGTTACGGTCGACCATGCCGCGGGTCGGCTGGTAGACCACGACCAGGTCGATGCCCTTGCGCTTGAACGCCCGTTGCAGTTCCTGCAGACGCTTGTAGCCCGCTGGCGTGGTGTCGAACTCGGTACGCAGGTCTTCGCGGGTCCGGAACAGCCAGTCACCTTCGGCCTGGATCAGCGTGGTGAAGTTCTGCTGGTAGCGGGTGGTGTAGTTGCTCGCGTCGTGCGCGGCCGGGCACAGCTGGCAGCATGGCTCGGCGGTGAAGCTCGGCGGTGCGGCCTGGTCGGCACGGGCCGCTCCGGCTGCGGCCATCAGGCCCAGGGTCAGGCCGGACAAGCCCAGGATCTTGAACAGGTGTGTATGCATGGAAATTCCTCGGCTCATTGGCGCAGCTCGCTCTGGCTTTCAACCGGGTCGATCAGTACGGCTTTCTTCTGGCGCACCAGCAGATCGAGGATCTGGCTCTGGTGCTCGCCCAGTACGCCGTTGAAGCTGATGCCGCTGCTCTTGGTCGGAGCCAGCATGGACACGTCGTAGAGTTCCACGCTCAGCGGCGAGTCGATCGACAGCGGGCCGGACTTGTTGCCTGCCAGTTCGCCGCCTACCACGATCAGCGAGACTTCGGCGTCGAAGGGGTCGAGCTCGATGTCGCGGTCGGTGTCGGTGAGGTCCTTGATGTGGCCATAGATGCCCATCAGACCGTTGGCCATGGCAAAGTTCTCGTAGAGCTTGATGTTGGTGCTGTTACGCACGCGGATGCCATGCCGACGGTTGGCGACCACGCGGTTGCCCCACAGCAGGTTGTCACCGCTCTCGTACAGGGTGATGCCGTCGGTGTGGTTCTGGTAGATGTCGTTGTAGGCGACGATGTTGCCCACGCTGTTACGGTCCAGGACCACGCCAGACAGTTTGTTGTCGTAGCTCTTGTTGCGGAAGATGAAGCTGCGGTCCACCTCACGGGAGATGATGATGCCGTGCTTCTTCTTCGTGCCGTGCACTGTGTTCTCGGCAATGATCAGCCCGTGCGAACGGTCGTGCGGGTCGATGCCGTAGACGATGTTGTCCCGGTAGGTGTTGCCCTTGATCACGAAGTCGCGGGTTTCATAGCAGTAGAAGCCGTACCACAGGTCGGAGAACTCCGAGTCGATGATCCAGCCGGTCGGCTCGGGACGGTTGAGGACCTTCGCGGTGTTCGGCGTGTACTGGGAAATACTCACGCCATAGGACTTGCTCTGGTCGTAGCCGAGGCTGGCCATCTTGGTGTTGGCGATCCAGGTTTCCGAGCCGCCCCAGGTCAGCAGGAACGGACGGAACTCGCTCGGCTTGCGGAAGGTGGCCGGGCCGTTGCGGCTTTCGCTCCAGCCGTTGAGCTGGCTCTGGGTGATCAGCAGCTTGCCTTCGCTGACCAGGAACGAGCCCTTTTCCTGGGACAGGCGCAGCTCGCGAGTGCGCTTGTCGATTTCCAGAATGCCGCTGTCCTTGACCAGGATCGGCAGGCGCGCCACGTAGACGCCGGGCGAGACTTCGCTGAGGAACTGCTTGGGCACCTGGCGGGCGACGTCCTGCAGGCTCACATAGCCGTCCTGGATGATGATCGCGTCCGGGATTCCGCGTTGGCGCGCGACCCATTCGGCCATCTTGTTGTCACCGCCGATGAATTCCTTCAGGCCGGTTTCTTCCATCATCCGCGACACCCGCACCTTGCCGGGCTTGCTGCGGTCGATCTTCTTCAGCGCCGCTTCCAGGGTGTAGCCCGAGAGGTCCGGCAGCTTGGGCTTTTCCATCGCCAGCGGCTCGACGGCCGGGCTGGTGATGTTGTAGCTGTTGGTTTCCTGCAGGTCCTTGACCACGATCTTGGCCGCTTCGGACACCGCTGGCGTATTGGCCAGCGCAACACTGGCCATCAGCAGGGCACCACCGAATACCGCGCTTTCCAGCAGGGTGTGCGGCCAGGTGCGCCCGCGGGGATTATTGATCTGACGATTCATCTCATCGCACTCCTTTCGCGGCTGCCTCAGAAGCGCCAGATGACGTCGACCATGGCTCGGTGCATGTAGCTGTCGACCTGGTCGTGGTAGGCGTCGCCGGGCTTGAACACACCCGCACGCAGACGGATCAGCGCCGAAGGCTCATCCACCGACTGGCTGAGAGCGGCAGGCAGCAGGCCCTGCTTGAAGTACTTGGTGACCACCAGGTCCATCTCCTGACCCAGGTCCTTGCGGCCGTCTTCCAGCGGCAGGGAACTGAAGGTGTTGGTCGGTACGCCATCGGCGTCGACCACTTCGCGGGTCGGGTTGATGCCGGCGTTGCCGATGCCCGAGTTGCCGTCCACGCGACGGAACTTGTGGTAGATCAGCGAGGCGTCGTACTCCTCGTTGAACTGCCAGGAGGCAAACAGCGAGGCGGTTTCCACGTTGGCCATCTCGCCCTGGAAGGCTTCACCGAAGCGATGGATGCGCGAGCGGGTGCCGGTCCAGTTCGAGCGGTTGCTCTCCAGGCCGTTCTGTTCGTAGTCCTTGCTGGCGCGCGCATAGGCGGCACCGATCTGCCATTGCGGGTCCAGACGCAGGCGCACGCCCAGGTCGGTGGCCCAGCCATTGACGTTCTGGCCAACTTTCTGCCCGGCCAGGTACTGGTCGGTGGCGCTGTCGTAGTTGGCACCGATGCGGTCACGGTCACCGGTCAGCCAGGTCAGGCTGCCCCAGTAGTTGACGGTATGGGTGTTGCGATGGTTGTAGGCATCGCTGTCGACGTTCAGGCCGATCCAGGTCAGGTCGCCATTGGCGGTCTTGTCCAGGTCATCGAGCCGTTCGCCGGCGTTCTTCAACTTGCCGTCGTCGTGGCTGTGGTGGGCACGAATGCCGGCCCAGTGACCAGGGGTCCACTGATAGGCCGCAGAGCCGAACAGGTGCTGGCGGTCTTCGTCTTTGGGGTCCAGCTCGGTCAGGTCGGTGCGGTACTCGCTGAAGCGCTGGGCGGCGCCCAGTTCGGCACGCAGCAGGGTGGTGTCGAAGCTCCAGTTGACGGCCTCGATGTTGGTGTCATGCCACTGGCCGTCGTCGTTGCGCAGACGCTGGCGACCGACCTTGAGGATCTCACCGGGGTAGGGCGTGAAGCCGCTGTAGCCGATCCAGAACTCACGCAGGGCGGCGTAGGTCTTGTCGACCTTGCGCTCGCTGGCGTTGCCGCGCGAGGTGCGGCTGCCGATCTGGCCATCGCTGTCGGTGGTGGTCTCGTCCAGCGGGTCGGTCTGAATGGTGTCGGTGGCGGTCACCACCTGGCCCATCGCGTAGCCGCTCCAGTTGCCGCGCTCGCCGTACACCCAGGGACGCAGGTCAAGGCCGAGACCGTTGACGTCGCCACCGGAGCGGGTGCCCAGGTCGCGGTCGTCTTCGCTTTGCCCGGTGATCTTCACTTCCAGGCCGAAATTCTGCTGCTCGGTCAGTGCGGCCAGAGTCGGGCATGCCCAAAGCAGGGTGAAGCCAAGGCCCATGCCGGCGGCCATCAAGGGTTTCAACTTCATAGTGCTTCCTCACCGTCATCTTTTTCCAGGGTCTGGATCACCAGCGCGGTCTGGCTGGCTGAAGTACCCCGGGCCTGTTGTTCGCGTTGCAGCAACTGTTGGGCAGTGGCGAGTTGTTCGGGTGGCAGCTGTTGGGCGATCTGCTGAGCCAGTTCGCCGGACTGCGGTGTCGGGTTGTGGCTCTGTGCCAGCTGGCTGAAGACCCACGCGTTGACCATGTTCGGCTTGATGCCACGGCCGCCCGAGTACAGCTGTGCCAGGGCGAAGTCGGCGCTGGCCTGGCCACCACGGGCGGCGAACAGCAGCTCGTCCACGGCTTTCTGCGGGTAGACCTGGCCCAGGTAGCCACGACGGTACAGCTGGCCCAGGTAGTAGTGCGCGGACAGCTCGGTGGGCGCGGCCTTGAGCAGATGTTGCTCGGCCTGCTGGGCATCGGCGGGCAGCAGCTTGCCTTCGTAGTAGATGCGCCCCAGCAGCAGTTCGGCGCGCGGTTGGTCGGCGGCACGGCCGTTGTCCAGGTACTCCATCAGCTTGTCGACATCGCCCTGCTCGGGGAAGTCGTAGAGCAGCTGGGCCAGGGTGACCCAGGAAGCCGGGTAGCCGGGTGCGATCTCTTCGAGCATTTGCTGGGCGGTCTGCGGGTCGGGCGTGCCGATCTCCGAGTTGCCCAGTACCCGCGCCACGCTGTCGACGCGCTGGGCGCCGACACGGCCGGAGGCATGCGCGCTCTTGAGCTGGTCGATCAGGGCCTTCTGCTGCTCGGCCTGGCCGCGGGTCTGGTACACGGTGGCCAGCTCGACATAGCACATGTCGGTGGTATTCAACGCCTGCTTGCAGATGGTTTCCACTTCGTCCAGGTGCTGGTCGTAGGTGCCCTGGGTGCGGTACAGAACGATCTGCGCCAGGCCCGCCTCGGCGTAGCCCTGGCTGCGCCACTGGCTGATTTTCTGCTGCGCGTTGACCTCGGGGAAGGTGTGCGGATATTGCAGATACATCAGTGCCAGGGCCAGCAGGCTGCCCGACTCGCCATTGGCGAAGGCTTGTTGCAGCAGGCTCTCGGCTTCACGGCGCTCGGCGTCAGTGGCGTCCGGCTTGACCGCCAGCAGCTTGCCCAGGCGCGACTGGGCGCGGGGCGACGTGGCAGCGGCAGCGCGGTAGGTGGCTTCGGCTTCCTTGAGCTTCGCCGGGTCGCCGCTGGCCACCTGGATATCGGCCAGACCGACCTGGGCGTCGGTGTAGCCAAGCTCGGCCAGTTGCCGATAGTTGCGTTCGGCCAGAGCCGTGTCACCGTTCTGCAGGGCCTCGTTGGCCAGGCGCTGGTCCGGCAGGCCGGCACAGCCGCCGAGCCCCAGGGCCACGGCCAGGCCAAGGACCTTGGGCGTGAACCGCGTGGGGAACATCAGCGTGGGAGTCGACGGGCGTCGAAGCGCGCGGTTCATGGTTACAGACCTGCAGCCACGGCTTTATCGACCAGCCAGTTCATGGACGGGCCACGGTCGCTGACCACTTCCACTGGGCGGCCGATCAGCGAGCTGTTTAGCGACTCGTCAGGCTTGATCTGCACGCGGATGTCGGTGGACAGGTCTTTGTCGGTCAGGTTGGTGCTGCTGATCACGCGACCGGTGCGCACCTGGTCTTCGCCAGCGATCTGGAAGCTCACCGCAGTACCTGGCTTGACGTCGCGGAACTGGCGGTAAGTGAAGCGTGCTTCGACGGTGGCCGGGGTATTGCGGGGCACCAGCTGGAAGATCACCTGACCCTTGGCGGCGTACTGGCCGTCGGCGACCAGCTGGCGGGCCACGACGCAATCGCATGGGCTGGTCAGGGTGCCGCTCAGTTGCTTGCCGTACAGCTCTTCGATTTTCGTCGGCTGCAGGTCGTCGCCGGTCAGGCCGCCCTTGAGCAGTTCCAGCATGTTGGTATCGAACGAGGCCAGCGGCGCGCCTTTCTCGGCCACCTGGTTGACCGGGATGAGGCTCTTCACGGTGCCTTCGCGCGGCATGGTCACGTCCATGCTCGGTACGGTGACCAGGCCGGCGGAAGCGTGGCTGACGAAGTACAGGTCGTAGACGGTCTTGGCGATGAAGCCGAAGGCGCCGATACCGACCACGAAGATCCCCAGGCTGAAGCCCACGGCACGCACGCGGCCGAAGAAGCCCATCGAGCTGTCGCCGCCCTTGTTCTTGCGCGCCTTGGTGAAGTTGTCACGCTGCAGGGTCGCCAGCACTTCGCCCATGCTGACCAGGTCGCCGGCCAGGTGCGAGGTGATCAGGTGGCGCAGGGTGGAGATGTCCTGGGCGTCGAGATTCTGGAATTGCGTGCCGACACGGCCGGTCTTGCTGTCGATGGTGCGGATCTGCAGTTCGACATCCATGGACAGGCCGAGGTTGTCGATCAGGAACTGCAGGCGTGCCTTGACGATCTCGCCGACGCGCAGCGCCGCCGGGTCGGGCGCGACGAAGCTCAGGCCACCGGCTGACAGGTCTTCGACCTTGACCACCGGGGCGTTTGGCGCACCGTTGAGCAGGCGCAGCTTGGCAGGCAGCTTGACCCGCGCATGCTGGCGCTGGGCTTCGGATTCATGCACGACATTGGCGTTCACGGCTGTATTCATGGTGAGTTTTCCTGATTGATCGATTGATTCAGAGGACCGGTCAGACCATGGTCAGCAGCACGGCGACAAAGATGCTGCCGGCTGAAAAGGTCATGGTTCGGGACGACCAGGTGTTGAACCAGCCTTGGAAGCTGGCCATGTCGCGGCTGAGTTTGGTGTCCTGGCGAGTCCAGGACTGGCGGTCGAGGCGGAAGAACACATAGATCTTCATCAGCGCGCCGACGATCTGGTTGTAATAGAGAATCACCGGATAGGCCGGGCCGATGCGGTGCCCCGAGCAGGACAGCAACAGGGTCAGGATCAGGCGGGTGATGCCGATCCACAGCAGGTACATCAGCAGGAACTGGCCGCCGTACTTGACGCTGGCGATGATGGCCACGGTCAGGCCGAGGATCGAGGTCCACATCGACACGCGCTGGTCGAACAGCACGATGCTGGTGAACAGCCCCAGGCGACGGATACCCAGCCCCAGGGCCCGGGAGTTCTGCCGCAGGTTGTTGCCGTACCAGCGGTACATCAGCTTGCGGCTGGCCTTGAAGAAGCTTTTCTCCGGCGGGTGCTCCACGGTGTTGATCGCGGCGTCCGGCACGTAGAAGGTGTCGTAGCCCAGGCGCATCAGGCTGAACCAGCTGGACTTGTCGTCACCGGTCAGGAAGCGGAAGGTGCCCAGGCGCCAGTGGTGCAGCGAGTCGGCTTCGACGTCGGCGATGAATTCCGGGTCGGTGACCACGGTGGCGCGGAACATCGACATGCGCCCGGTCATGGTCAGTACGCGCTTGGACAGGGCCATCGAGCACATGTTGATGTGCCGCTGGGCGAAGCGCAGCTTGTGCCATTCGCTCATGACGTAGCCGCCCAGTACTTCGCAGAATTCGTTGGTGGTCAGGCCACCGACGTTCGGGAACAGGTGGAACCATGGCACCGTCTTGGTCACCACGCCTTCGTTGAGCACGGTGTCGCCGTCGATCACCGCCACCACTGCACGCTCGTCGGGCATGTGCCGGGAAATGGCGCGGAAGCCGTAGGCCAGGCCGTCACGCTTGCCGGTACCGGGAATGCGCACGAAGTCGAGGGTGACGCGGTCTGGCGGATTGAGGCGTTCCCACAGGCTCTTGACCAGCAGTTCGTCGGACAGCTCCACCAGCGAGCAGACCACGGTGGTCGGCAGGCCGCAGTTGATCGCTTCCTTGATGACCGAGCTGTACACCTGGGCGGTGGTCGAGGCATCGATACGGAAGCTGGTGACCATCAGGAACACGTGCGACGGATCGGCGTCCTTGCCCAGCTTGCGCACCTTGCGGCGCAGGTGGGGGTAGACGATGTAGAGGAAAATCATGCCGCGCACGAAATGCGTGGCACCCATCGAGTAGCGCCAGATGCCGACGATACCGATGAGGAAAATGAAGTTCTTCGATTGCGAATCGAAGATGCTGGTTGGCAGCGCAGTGATCAGCGCACCCAGCAATGTCAGGTAAAACAGCCAACCGGCGGCCTGCAGAAGGCCGTTCTTGAGCCTGTCCATCAAAGAATCCTTCGGAAGAGTTGCAAGGTTCAAGCGGCAAGCCGCGAGTCGGGAGCCAGTGGCTCCGGACCCGGGCTTGATGCTGACAACTTGAAGCTTGTCGCTTGCAGCTTGCCGCTGGGTTTACCAGCAGATGCCTTCGGCGCGGCCGTGCTCGTGGGTCGGCTTGGACATGAAGCCCACCAGGTCGACGACACGCTTGCCTTCTGGCGCCTTGTCGGCCAGGGCGCGGAAGCGCTCGTCACCGTTACCGAGGATGATGACGTCGGAGTTGTTGATGACTTCGTCGAAGTCGGCGTTGAGCAGGGACGACACGTGAGGAATCTTCGATTCGATGTAGTCCTTGTTCGCACCGTGAACGCGGGCGTATTCGACGTTGCTGTCGTAGATGCTCAGCTCGAAGCCCTTGCCGATCAGCATCTCGGCCAGTTCAACCAGCGGGCTTTCACGCAGGTCGTCGGTACCGGCCTTGAAGCTCAAGCCCAGCAGGCCGACCTTGCGGGTGTCGTGGCTGGCGACGATGTCGAAGGCGTTCTGTACCTGGGAAACGTTGCTGCGCATCAGCGAGTTGAGCAGTGGGGCTTCCACGTCCAGGCTGCTGGCGCGGTAGGTCAGGGCACGAACGTCTTTTGGCAGGCAGGAACCGCCGAAGGCGAAGCCTGGGCGCATGTAGTACTTGGAGAGGTTCAGTTGCTTGTCCTGGCAGACCACTTCCATCACTTCACGACCATCGACGCCGACGGCCTTGGCGATGTTGCCGATCTCGTTGGCGAAGGTCACCTTGGTGGCGTGCCAGACGTTGCAGGTGTACTTGATCATTTCGGCGACGGCGACGTCCTTGCGGATGATCGGCGCGTCGAGTTCTTCGTAGAGGGACTGCAGCAGGTCACCGGAGGTCTTGTCGAATTCCCCGATGACGGTCATCGGCGGATGGTCGTAGTCCTTGATCGCGGTGCTTTCACGCAGGAATTCCGGGTTGACCGCCACGCCGAAGTCGACGCCGGCCTTCTTGCCCGAGCAGTCTTCCAGGATCGGGATGACCACGTTGGCGACGGTGCCTGGCAGCACGGTGCTGCGCACCACGACGGTGTGGCGCGAGGCCTTGTCGCGCAGCACGTAACCGATTTCACGGCAGACCGATTCGATGTATTCCAGACCCAGATCGCCGTTCTTCTTGCTTGGCGTGCCGACGCAGATCATCGACAGGTCGGTGTCGCGGATGGCTTCGGAGAAGTCGGTCGTACCGCGCAGTTTGCCGGTGCGGATACCTTGTTCCAGAAGTTCGCCCAGACCGGGTTCGACGATGGGGGACTTGCCGCTGTTGATCAGGGCGATCTTGTCGGCGGAGATGTCCACGCCCACTACATCATGACCCCGTGCAGATAGGCATCCGGCACAGACTGCACCGACATAACCCAAACCAAAAATGCTGATACGCATCGCACTCTCCTCGATTGTTCACGCCATAAGTTGGCTGGATATAAACTTTGGCCAGCAGCTGCCACACGTCACGCAGCGACGGCTTATTTAAGCCGTGCAACTAACGGAGGCATGTTTAATAGGTGAGTTGCCGAATAGGGCGCCGCTCACTCAACTGACATCAAATACGAACGGCAAGTATCCGGCCCGAGCGGGCGGGGGTCTTGCTCTGAGATTTGTGTATCACCTTGCGAAGGCGCTCAGCAGCCCATGTGATCAGAAAACCCTTGATTCAGAGCCTCGGGCATTGCTGTCTTGTCCTGTCTGGAGCATTCCTTCGACACACGTCATGGTCAGATTAACCAACTTTGGTGTGATTCCTTATTCGATGCACAACAGCGATTTGTTAGTAGTCTGCAATGTCATCGAACGAGTCCGGTAATAACTTCATCAGCTTCTCTTCCTTGTGTAAGCCATCGCCTACATGAAGGGCGAGAATTGTTACGCGATGTAGGAGCCTGGGTGTTACGAAATAGTTCCGGGCCGCTCGTCCTCTTTTTGGGAATTTTTCACATCGCGGCGCGCGTCGAGCTAGTTGCAAAATGATGGCAGATCTGGGAGGCGCCCTTGTGTGGCGGGGGTTTTCGCTAGTTGGATGCTTAGTTGCCAGCATCGGAGTAGGGCAGGATGCCAGCTTGTAAAAAAATCGTTTTTTTTTGCGGAACTCGGTGAACGTTACATGTTGATGATGGAATTGACTTGTTTATGGCGCCAGAAATACGGCGAAGCGTTACAGCGAGTTGACAGCGGCCGGCGCAGCGAGGGGCTGCACCGGCCGACGATCAGGCGTCGGGGGTATCGCGCAGGAATACCAGCTTGTCGGGCGAGGACTGTTCGGCACTGTAGTAGTAGCCCTGCACGTCGAAGCGCTTGAGCGCCTCGGGAGAGTCGATGCGCTGGTCGATCACGAAGCGGGCCATCATGCCGCGGGCCTTCTTGGCGTAGAAGCTGATGATCTTGTACTGACCGTTCTTGAAGTCTTTGAACTCGGTGTCGATGACCCGGGCCTTGAGGGCGCTGCGCTTGACCGCCGAGAAGTATTCGGTGGAGGCGAGGTTGAGCAGCAGGTCGTCACCCTGTGCGGCCAGCGCCTGGTTCAGCCATTCGCTGATTCGCGTGCCCCAGAAGGCGTAGAGGTCCTTGCCGCGGGCATTGGCCAGGCGGGTGCCCATTTCCAGACGGTAGGGCTGCATCAGGTCCAGGGGGCGCAGCAGTCCGTACAGGCCCGAGAGCATGCGCAGGTGCTTCTGCGCGTAGTCCAGGCCAGCGTCGTCGAGGGTTTCGGCGTCCAGGCCGGTGTACACGTCACCCTTGAAGGCCAGCAGCGCCTGCTTGGCGTTGTCCAGGTCGAAGGCCGGCGTCCAGCTGCCGAAGCGCGCGGCGTTCAGGCCGGCCAGTTTGTCCGACAGGTGCATCAGTTCGCCGATCTGTGCGGGCGTGAGTTCGCGCAGCTGGGCGATCAGTTCCTGGGAGTGGTCCAGGTACTCGGGCAAGGTATGGCGCGTGGTGGTCGGCGGGGTTTCGTAATCGAGGGTCTTGGCGGGCGAAATCACCATCAGCATGGCAGGCTCTCCTGGAATCGTCGGGGGATTCTAGGGGCTGACGATGGCTGACTCCAGCTATGAAGGTCATAGCCACGCTACCTTCCTGACACATGAAGCGGGCGTCGAATCGGCTATAGTGCCGCGTTGAGCGGATTCGGAAGCATGTCGAGGGAGCATTGGGTTTGCGTATCGTTCTGGCTGTTTGCGCGTGTCTGGTGGGGTTGAAGGTGCATGCGGCGGTGCCGGATGTCGCCTTGGTCGATCGCAGTATCTGGCCTGAGCGCCTCGAAAGCCCGGTGCTGTTCGACGTGGCATCGCGCGCGGAAATTCTTGGCTTCGCGCATGCCTTGTGGCTCAGCGAGCAGCAGAGCGAAGAGGCGCTGAAGGCGCGCCTGGGGCTGCGCTACATCAATATGGCGTCGATCAACCTGATGCGTCATCGCCTGTGGGTACGTCTGGTCGAGAATTTCCGTCAGGCGCGCAAGAGCTGCACCGAGGACGCCAACTTCTGCGTGTACGCCCAGGACATGGAGCAACTGCGCCAGCGTGCCGAAGAGTTCAATATCGCCCCCGACTCCTTCTATGCCGCCTGGAGCGAGCCCAGTGCGCTGTTCCATCGGCGCTACCTGGATGAGCTGTTGTACAAGGCGGCGTTGTTTCCGCAGACCAGCAGCGAGATCGCCCGCTACAACTCTGACGAAATGAGTGGCGACGAGCTGCCCGACCGGACCTTCATGCTCAACTTCGAGGGCGGCCCCAGCGCGGCCAATGGCGATACCGACTGGCTGGCCGATTTCATGCGCCAGCAGAAGATGACCGCCACCTTCTTCGTCCAGGGCAAGTTGTTGCAGGAGCGCCTCGACGCCAGTTCGCCCGCTGCCCTGCAGAATCTCTACCGCCAGCAATGCGTGGGTATCCAGGGCTGGGAGTACCGCTCGCACAGCCAGTGGCGCGACTGGCAAAGCTCGGTACAGCGCAGTGCCGAGCTGGTCGAGCGAGTGCTGCCGGACAACATGGTGCCGCTGTTTCGGCCGCCCTATGGGCATCGTCGACCGGACAGTGGCGAGTTCTTCCGTGCCCACAACCTGCGCGTCTCGCTGTGGACCATCGATGCCCAGGACAACCTGGGGCGCCTGAGTTCGGCGCAGATCAGCGACCGGGTGCAGACTCTGATGCTGCTGTGGCGGCGTGGCACGGTGGTGTTCCACGACTCGGGCTACCGCGCGCAGTCAGCCTTGCCGCTGCTGCTGGCCAACAGTGCGCAGAGCGAGTTGACCTGGGAGGACTGTCGCAACCTGTCGCGGCTGCAGGATCCTGAAGAAGACGAAAGCGTGCCGGAGGACGAGTTGCCGGACGACTCGCAAGAGCCGCAGCAGATGCCGGAGGAGGAACAGCCTGCCCAGGACGGGGCGCAGCCGGTGCAGCGGGTGGAGCCCAGCCAGATGCAGATGCAGGGCGCCGAGCAGGGCCCCGGTGAGGAAAAACCGGAGCAATCGGAAACGGTCAATTAGCGAATGTAAACGCCTTGGCAGGGCGCGCCAAGGGCTTTTCGTCATCCTGTGAAATAAACTTCAAAAAACTGTCAAAGAGCTTTTTTCTGTCATCTGTTTTGCGGTATTACCTGAGGCAGACCGCCGAAACCTGCAACACAGGTGGCGTCACACAAGACCCATCTTGAGCTCCCGCTGTCCTGCCACAAGGACAGCACCCGGCGGCCTTCCCGTGGCGCGGGATCGCATCGATCCCGCGTCGCCAGGCATCTACAAAGGTGAGCGAGTATGGATGACCACGGACGCAGCCCTTCCAATAACCAGCCAATCCTTTACGTGCTCGATACCAATGTATTGATCCATGATCCAAATGCCCTGCTGAACTTCGAAGAACACCACGTCGCCATTCCCATGACCGTCCTGGAGGAACTGGACAAACTCAAGGATGGCAAGCATTCGGTCGCCGCCGAGTGCCGCCAGGCCATTCGCCTGATCGACAAGACCCTGGGCGAGGCCTGCCCCGAGGATGTCGAGAAGGGCGTGCCCATCGACCGCGGTACCGGAATCTTCAAGGGGCACCTGTCGATTCTGATGAGCCGTCACGACGAACCCAACAGCCCGCTGCCTGAACACCTCAACGATAACATCATCATCAACCAGCTCATCGACCTGCATGCGCGTAACAAGGAACGCGACGTGGTGCTGGTCACCAAGGACATCAACATGCGCCTGAAGGCGCGTGCCTGTGGCATCGCCGCCGAAGACTACAGCACCGACCAGCTGGTCGATGACGTATCGCTGCTGTCGCGCGGTTATCACGAACTCAGCGGTTCGTTCTGGGAGCGTGTCAACAAGGTCGACACCCGCCAGGATCATGGCCGTACCTGGCACCGGGTGCAGCTCAACGAGAACCTGCCTTCGGTACACATCAACGAGTTCATCATCGATGAACAGGGCTTCGTCGGCTGGGTCAAGGGCGTGCGCAACGACGAGCTGATCATTCTCGACATGCATCAGGAGCCGTTGCTGCATCAGGAGGCGTGGGGGCTGAAGCCGCGTGATATCCACCAGGCGCTGGCGCTGTTCGCGTTGCTCGACCCGGATATCCACCTGGTCAACCTGTCCGGTGCCGCCGGCTCCGGCAAGACCATCCTGGCCCTGGCCGCCGCCATCGAGCAGACCATGGTCACCAAACGCTACCGGCGCATCATCGCCACCCGCAGCGTGCAGGGGCTGGACCAGGAGATCGGCTTCCTGCCGGGTACCGAGGCGGAGAAGATGGAGCCCTGGCTGGGGGCCATCACCGACAACCTCGAAGCCTTGCACATGGAGGACGAAAACACCCACGGCAGCGTCGACTACATCCTCAGCAAGGTGCCGCTGCAGTTCAAATCCCTCAACTACATCCGCGGGCGCAGCTTCCAGCAGAGCCTGATCCTGATCGACGAATGCCAAAACCTCACGCCGCACCAGATCAAGACCATCATCACCCGCGCCGGTGCGGGCTCGAAGGTCGTGTGCCTGGGTAACCTGGCGCAGATCGACACCCCCTACCTGTCGGCCACCAGTTCGGGGCTGACCTACATGACGGAGCGCTTCAAGGACTTCCCCAACGGCGTGCACATCACCCTGCAGGGCGTGCCACGTTCCATCCTCGCCGAATACGCCGAGAGCCACCTGTAAGCGGCAAGCCGCAGGCCGGAGCCTTACCGTCCGGCCTGCGGCTGGTAGCTTGTCGCTCGTCGCTTGCCTACAATCCTCACTCCTGTTCCGGAGTGAAGGCTGTGCTGACTCATCTCGATTCCCAAGGCCATGCCAACATGGTCGACGTCACCGACAAGGCCGTGACCTTCCGCGAAGCGGTCGCCCAGGCGCGTGTGCGCATGCTGCCCGCCACCCTGCAGATGATCGTCGCCGGTGGCCACCCCAAGGGCGACGTATTCGCCGTGGCGCGCATCGCCGGCATCCAGGCGGCGAAGAAAACCAGTGACCTGATCCCCCTTTGTCATCCGCTGATGCTCACCGGCGTCAAGGTCGAGCTGCGCGCCGATGGCGACGACGCGGTGCTGATCACCAGCCGTTGCAAGCTGGCCGGGCAGACCGGTGTGGAAATGGAAGCGCTGACCGCCGCCAGCGTCGCGGCCCTGACGATCTACGACATGTGCAAGGCGGTGGACCGCGGCATGGTCATCGAAGCGGTGCAACTGCTGGAAAAGCTCGGCGGCAAGAGCGGCCACTTCATCGCCGGTCAGGAGTCCCAGGCATGAGCCTTACCGTGCAGTATTTCGCTCGTTACCGTGAAGCGCTGGGACTCGATAGCGAAGAGCTGGCTGCCTCTTTCGCCAGCCTCGCCGAGGTGCGCGAACACCTGCTGGCACGCGGCGCTGCCTGGCAGGTGCTGGCCGAGCCCGGCCTGATGTGCGCGCGTAACCAGGAGCTGTGCTCATTGGCCGAGCCCGTGCAGGACGGCGACGAGCTGGCATTCTTCCCGCCCGTGACCGGAGGCTGAGCATGGTCGTGAGGGTGCAGCAGGCGCCGTTCGACGCCGGTGCCGAGGTCAATGCGCTGCACGCCGCCAACCGTGGCGTCGGGGCGGTGGTCAGCTTCGTCGGCTATGTGCGGGATTTCAACGATGGCAATGCGGTGTCGGGGATGTTCCTGGAGCACTACCCCGGCATGACCGAGAAGGCCCTCGGGCTGATCGTCGAGCAAGCGCGTGAGCGCTGGCCGTTGCTGGGGGTCGAGGTGCTGCACCGCGTCGGCCAGCTGGAGCCTGGCGAGCCTATCGTCTTCGTCGGCGTGACCAGTGCACATCGCGGCGCTGCCTTCGAGGCCTGTGAGTTCATCATGGATTACCTGAAGACCCGCGCGCCCTTCTGGAAGCGCGAAGACACCCCTGCCGGCCCGCGCTGGGTCGACGGCCGCGCCAGCGACCAGCAGGCCGCCAAACGCTGGGAATAGCCTCGCCAGGCATCTGGCTGAAGCCCGTGCGTTCGGTCTGACGTTGCGTGGCTCGGCAAGCGGCGTCAGCCGCGAACAGGCCGGTCCTGCCGGCCCATTTCCATTCCGCTCAGGAGCGCTGGCGTACCACTGGGCGCAGCAGTTCGGTGGGTGGCATCTCGCAGCTGATCTTGCGCCCCAGCTTCTCTTCGATGGCTGGCAACTGGTAGGAGTCGTCTTCGCCGGCAAAGCTGATCGACACGCCATCGGCGCCCGCACGGCCGGTACGGCCGATTCGGTGCACGTAATCGTCGGGCACTTCGGGCAGGGTGAAATTGATCACATGGCTGATGCCGTCGATATGAATGCCGCGACCGGCCACGTCGGTGGCCACCAGCACGCGGATCTTGCCTTCCCGGAAGCCTTCCAGGGTCTTGATGCGCTTGTGCTGCGGCACGTCGCCGGACAATTGCGCGGCATTCACGCCGTCGCGTACCAGACGCTCTTCGATGCGCCGCACTTCGTCCTTGCGATTGGCGAAGACCATGACCCGCTCCCAGCCATTGTCGTTGACCAGGTTGTACAGCAGCTTGTACTTGTCGGCCGAGGCCACGGCATATACATGCTGCTCGACGTTCTTGTTGGCCACGCCTTCGGCTTCGATCTCGACGATGGCCGGGTCGACGGTCCACTGGCGTGCCAGGTTCATCACGTCGTCGGTGAATGTGGCAGAGAACAGCAGGGTCTGGCGTTCGCCCTTGTAAGGGGTCTGGCGGATGATCTGGCGCACCTGCGGGATGAAGCCCATGTCGAGCATGCGGTCGGCTTCGTCCAGCACCATGACCTCGACCATGTCCAGGTGCACTTCGCCGCGCTGGTTGAAATCCAGCAGGCGGCCTGGCGTGGCGACCAGGATGTCGCAGAAGCGGGCTTCGAGCTGTTTGAGTTGCTTGTCGAACTCCATGCCGCCGACGAAGGTCATGACATTCAGCCCGGTGTAGCGGGTCAGCGCTTCGGCGTCCTTGGCGATCTGTACCACCAGCTCGCGGGTAGGCGCGATGATCAGTGCTCGCGGCTCACCCATGTAGCGTTCCGCCGGGGGCGGGGTCTGCAGCAGCTGGGTGATGGTGGAGATGAGGAACGCGGCGGTCTTGCCGGTGCCGGTCTGGGCGCGACCGATGGCGTCCTGGCCCTTGAGGGTGTAGCCCAGTACGCCGGCCTGGATCGGTGTGCAATACGGGAAGCCGAGGTCGTGGATGGCGTGCATCAGCTCGGGGGCGAGCTTGAAGTCGTGGAAACGGGTCTTGCCTTCCTGTGGCTCGACGACGAAGTCCTCGAGCTTCCAGGTGTCTACAGGCTTGGATGCCCGCTCACGGCGCGGGCGGGGCTGCGCCGGTTTGTCGCTCCTGGCTTTCTCGGTTCTTTCGGTCTTGGCCGTTTTATCGGCCCTGGGCGCACGCGGGCGTTCGGGCTCGCTGGCCTTCGCCACTGGCGCTTCAGGGGCGGCTGGCGGGGCAGGGCGGTCTTCGCGGATCACGGCGGCGGATGTTGTCGGAGCAGGCTCGAATGGCTCGGCGGCGCTTTTTCCGAACATCTTCTTGAGTGCTTTGAGCACGGTCTTCTCGTCAATTGGTCAAGGAATGTACGCCCAGCAGTGTAAAGCAAGTTGCTGGCTCGGCGTAGTGGCATGCAAACCTGGCTACAGGCTGCCTGGCGAAGCGGTCCAGGCAGCCTGTGCTGTTACCGCAGCCTGTCACTCAGCCAGGTGCGAATGTCGGAAATCTCCTGGGGTAACACTTGGTGGCCCATGGGGTACTCCTGCCACTCCACATCGACGCCCAGCGACTTGAGGTATTCATATGCGGTGCGGCCCATGGCATTGAGCACCACTTCGTCGTGGTAGCCATGCAGGCAATATGCCGGAATGCGCTGCTGGCTGGCCGAGAGGGTCATGGTGTCGGTGAAGGTCGGCGCATAGGTCGATAGCGCCAGGACTCCGCCCAGCGGACCCTGCCAGCGGCGATAGGCGGTGTGCAGCACCACAGCGCCGCCCTGGGAAAAACCGGCCAGGAAGATGCGCGCCGGGTCGATGCCGCCGTCGCGCTGGGCTTCGATGAGGTCCATTACGGTCTGTGCCGACACCTCCAGTTCGTCATGGTCGATGGCCCGTGCCGGACTCATTGCCTTGATGTCGTACCAACTGGGCATCTGATAGCCGCCGTTGATGGTAACGGGGCGATGGGGCGCCTGGGGTAACACGAAGCGTGTACTGCTCAGCGACTCCTGCAGGGCTTCGGCAACCGGCTCGAAGTCATGGCGGTCGGCACCCAGGCCGTGCAGCCAGATCACACAGGCGTCGGCCGGGCGGGAAGGTTCCAGGATCAAGGGTGTGGTCATGTGTGCTCCATATATGTGCGCAGCGTTTCCGAGCGTGCATTCAATGAGTGCGTGTTCGGCGCAGTTGCTAGAAAATCTGAACGAAGATGTCGCAAGGGTACAAGTTTTGAACTTGACCTGCCGGTTTGTCGAATCAGCTCCCAGTATGGTACGCGGTTTGCTATGCAAGACGCGGAGTCAGAGCGCTCACATCGACCGGTAACACTATTGCGCCATTATCACCGACGTCGAAGGCAAAGCGGGAATCCCAGCTACAGGATACCCGTACGATTCAGTCCGCAACTCAGGCTGCGGAACAATCAGGGAGCTTCGGTCCGCGGGACTGAGGGTAACGGTTACAGGCGGGTGCCAGGGATATCCTGAGCCCCTCATGGACAGACCCAACGTCGCATGACCCAAAAAAAAGCCAGCACGGGTCATTGATGCCTCACAAGGGTGCGACGTGACTGAGGCTCCAAACAACAAAGAGCAAACCGGAGGTTATGAATGAAGATGTTGAAATCCACCCTGGCTGTAGTGACCGCTGTAGCCGCACTGGGCGTAACTGGTGTGGCCAATGCCGGCGCGACCCTGGATGCCGTACAGAAGAAGGGCTTCGTACAGTGCGGCGTCAGTGACGGTCTGCCAGGTTTCTCCGTTCCGGATGCCAAGGGCACCATCACCGGTATCGACGCGGACGTCTGCCGCGCCGTGGCCGCTGCCGTATTCGGCGACGCCACCAAGGTCAAGTTCAGCCAGCTGAACGCCAAGGAGCGCTTCACCGCCCTGCAGTCCGGCGAGATCGACGTGCTGTCGCGCAACACCACCTGGACCAGCTCGCGTGACTCGGGCATGGGCCTGGTCTTCGCTGGCGTGACCTACTACGACGGCATCGGCTTCCTGGTGAACAACAAGCTGGGCGTGAAGAGTGCCAAGGAACTGGACGGCGCCACCATCTGCATCCAGGCCGGTACCACCACCGAGCTGAACGTCTCCGACTACTTCCGCGCCAACGGCCTGAAGTACACCCCCATCACCTTCGACACCTCCGATGAAAGCGCCAAGTCGCTGGAAAGCGGCCGTTGCGACGTACTGACCTCCGACCAGTCGCAGCTGTACGCACAGCGCAGCAAGCTGGCCAGCCCTGACTCCTACATCGTTCTGCCGGAAGTGATCTCCAAGGAGCCTCTGGGCCCGGTCGTGCGTAAAGGCGACGAAGAGTGGTTCTCCATCGTCAAGTGGACCCTGTTCGCCATGCTCAACGCCGAAGAAGCCGGCATCACTTCGAAGAACGTCGAAGCCGAAGCCAAGAGCACCAAGAACCCTGACGTCGCCCGTATGCTGGGTGCCGACGGTGAGTACGGCAAGGACCTGAAGCTGCCGAAGGACTGGGTCGTCAAGATCGTCAAGCAGGTCGGTAACTACGGTGAAGTGTTCGAGCGCAACCTGGGCGAGAACACCCCTCTGAAGATCAAGCGTGGCCTGAACGCCCTGTGGAACAAGGGTGGCATCCAGTACGCTCCACCAATCCGCTGATATGACCCTGCGCCCGGCCGCCTGAACAGGCCGCCGGGCGTTCTGTACTGTTCCATCTCTTCCGGGGCATTTCATGCAAAACAACATCGACGCACCCAAGCAAAGGCTCACCCTGAGCGACCCCAAAGTGCGCGCCTGGCTATTCCAGATCATCACCGTCGTGGCGGTGGTCTCCCTGGGCTGGTTCCTGTTCGATAACACTCAGAACAACCTGGAGCACCGCGGAATCACTTCCGGCTTCGGTTTCCTGGATCGCAGCGCAGGCTTCGGTATTGCCCAGCACCTGATCGACTACACCGAGGCGGACAGCTACGCCCGGGTCTTCCTGATCGGCCTGCTCAATACCTTGCTGGTGTCTTTCATCGGCATCGTCCTGGCGACTCTGCTGGGCTTCATCATCGGTATCGCACGTCTGTCGTCCAACTGGATGGTCAACAAGCTGGCGACTGTCTATGTCGAAGTCTTCCGTAACATTCCGCCGTTGCTGCAGATCCTGTTCTGGTACTTCGCGGTGTTCCTGACCCTGCCGGGTCCGCGCGCTGCGCATGGCTACTTCGACATGTTCTACGTCAGCAGCCGCGGCCTGAACATGCCCAAGGCGCTGGCCGCCGAAGGCCTGACCCCCTTCTTGGTCAGCGTACTGGTGGCCATCGTCGCCACTGTGTTCATGAACCGCTGGGCCAACAAACGCTTCGAACTCACCGGCGAACCGTTCCACAAGTTCTGGGCCAGCCTGGCCATCCTGATCGTGGTTCCCGGCCTGAGCATGGCGCTGTTCGGCGTTCCCGTGCACTGGGAAATGCCCGAGCTGCGTGGCTTCAACTTCGTTGGCGGCTGGGTGCTGATTCCCGAGCTGCTGGCCCTGACCCTGGCTCTCACCGTCTACACCGCGGCGTTCATCGCCGAGATCGTACGCTCGGGTATCAAGTCGGTCAGCCATGGCCAGACCGAAGCGGCCCGTTCGCTGGGCCTGCGCCCCGGCCCGACGCTGCGCAAGGTGATCATTCCCCAGGCCCTGCGGGTGATCATTCCGCCGCTGACCAGCCAGTACCTGAACCTGGTGAAGAACTCTTCGCTGGCGGCCGGTATCGGCTACCCCGAGATGGTCTCGCTGTTCGCCGGTACCGTACTCAACCAGACCGGTCAGGCCATCGAGGTCATTGCCATCACCATGAGCGTGTACCTGGCAATCAGCATCAGCATCTCCCTGCTGATGAACTGGTACAACAAGCGCATTGCGCTGATCGAGCGGTGAGGAAACGCGCATGAGCACACATATTTTCAAACCCAACCTGGCGCCGCCCAAGACCACCGTCGGCGTGGTCGGCTGGATGCGCTCGAACCTGTTCTCGAGCTGGTTCAACACCCTGCTGACGCTGTTCTCGCTGTATCTGGTGTGGCTGATCGTACCGCCACTGATCAGCTGGGCCATCCTGGATGCGAACTGGAGCGGCACCACCCGCGCCGACTGTACCAAGGCTGGCGCCTGCTGGGTGTTCATCGAGCAGCGTTTCGGCCAGTTCATGTACGGCTACTTCCCCAGCGAACAACGCTGGCGCGTCGACCTGACCGTGATCCTGGCCATCGTCGGCGTCGCCCCGCTGTTCATCAAGGCCATGCCGCGCAAGCTGGCCTACGGCCTGGTGTTCCTGGTGGCTTATCCGATCATCGCCTTCTACCTGCTGCGTGGCGGCGCGTTCGGCCTGACCCCCGTGGCGACCAGCCAGTGGGGCGGCCTGATGCTGACCCTGGTGATCGCCACCGTGGGCATCGTCGGTGCCTTGCCGCTGGGTATTCTGCTGGCGCTGGGGCGGCGTTCGAACATGCCGGCGGTGAAGGTGGTCTGCGTGACCTTCATCGAGTTCTGGCGTGGCGTGCCGCTGATCACCGTACTGTTCATGTCTTCGGTGATGCTGCCGCTGTTCCTGCCTGAGGGCATGAACTTCGACAAGCTGCTGCGGGCGCTGATCGGCGTGATCCTGTTCCAGTCGGCGTACATCGCCGAGGTGGTGCGCGGTGGCATGCAGGCCATTCCCAAGGGCCAGTACGAGGCCGCTGCGGCCATGGGCCTGGGCTACTGGCGTGCCATGGGCCTGGTGATCCTGCCGCAAGCCCTGAAGCTGGTCATTCCCGGCATCGTCAACACCTTCATCGCCCTGTTCAAGGACACCAGCCTGGTGATCATCATCGGCCTGTTCGACCTGCTCAACAGTGTCAAGCAGGCTGCGGCCGACCCGACCTGGCTGGGCATGGCCACCGAAGGCTATGTCTTCGCGGCCCTGGTGTTCTGGATTTTCTGTTTCGGTATGTCCCGCTACTCCATGCATCTGGAGCGCAAGCTGGACACTGGCCACAAGCGTTAGGAGTTTCGTGATGAGTGAAGCAGTCAAAAAGCCTCTGGGCCCTGAAGGCATGATTCGCCTGGAAGGTGTCCACAAGTGGTACGGCCAGTTCCATGTGCTCAAGGACATCAACCTGAACGTCCGTCAGGGCGAGCGTATCGTGTTGTGCGGGCCGTCCGGCTCGGGCAAGTCGACCACCATTCGCTGCATCAACCGCCTGGAAGAGCACCAGCAGGGTCGGATCATCGTCGACGGGACGGAGCTGACCTCCGACCTGCGGCAGATCGAGACCATCCGCCGCGAGGTGGGCATGGTGTTCCAGCATTTCAACCTGTTCCCGCACCTGACCATTCTGCAGAACTGCACCCTGGCTCCGATGTGGGTGCGCAAGATGCCGAAGAAGCAGGCCGAAGAGATCGCCATGCACTACCTGCAGCGCGTGCGTATTCCGGAGCAGGCCAACAAGTATCCAGGCCAGCTGTCCGGTGGCCAGCAGCAGCGTGTGGCGATCGCCCGCGCCCTGTGCATGAAGCCCAAGATCATGCTGTTCGACGAGCCGACCTCGGCACTCGATCCGGAAATGGTCAAGGAAGTACTGGACACCATGGTCAGCCTGGCCGAAGAAGGCATGACCATGCTCTGCGTGACTCACGAGATGGGCTTCGCCCGCACCGTGGCCAACCGCGTGATCTTCATGGACCGTGGCGAAATCGTCGAACAGGCCGCGCCTGACGACTTCTTCGACAACCCGCAGAGCGACCGCACCAGGCTGTTCCTCAGCCAGATCATCCACTGATCGGCCGAACCTGCAGCGTAGAAGAACCGGGCCTGGCGCCCGGTTTTTTTATGCCTGGCGCAGGGGCCTCGGGTGTACGCCGGGGCCAGGCAATTGCGCTGAACCTTGTCAGCCGCCGCCTTCTCCAACAGGATAGCTGCCCCCCTTACTGCCCGAGGGGCCTGACTGTTCCTGAGGATTCAATGACTGCCCAGCTTCCCCGCCAGCCCGATCACCCGTCCAGCCCGGACGCAAGCCAGACATCCGACCCGGCCAAACCCGGCGTCAGCGCGCGGCGCAGCGGGTTGTTGCTGCTGGGCCTGGTGCTGGTGGCGCTCAACTTGCGGCCGGCGTTGTCGAGCATCGCGCCGCTGCTCAACGATGTTTCCGCCGCCCTGGGCCTGTCGGCCGCCGAGGCGGGCTTGCTGACCACGCTGCCCGTGCTGTGCCTGGGGCTGTTCGCACCGCTGGCGCCGCTGTTGGCGAGACGTTTCGGCAGCGAGCGGGTGGTGCTCTGGGTGCTGCTGTTGTTGGCCAGCGGCGTGCTGCTGCGCAGTAACCTGGGGGCGTTCGGGCTGTTCGCCGGAAGCCTGGTGGCAGGCGCCTGCATCGGCATCATCGGCGTGCTGTTGCCGGGCATCGTCAAGCGCGATTTCCCTCACCAGGCCGGCACCATGACCGGTGTCTACACCATGGCTTTGTGCCTGGGCGCGGCCACGGCGGCGGCCAGCAGCGTGCCGTTGAGTCAGGCGTTCGGCGACCTGTGGACGGTCGGCCTGGGCTTCTGGGTCGTCCCGGCTGTACTGGCTGCAATGGTCTGGTGGCCGCAGGCGCGCAGCGCCCATGCCCTGCAGCAGGACCGCTACCGGGTCATCGGTTTGTGGCGTGACCGCCTGGCCTGGCAGGTCACTCTGTACATGGGGCTGCAGTCATCGCTGGCCTATATCGTGTTCGGCTGGCTGCCCTCGGTACTCATCGATCGCGGACTGGCCCCGGCGCAAGCCGGCCTGTTGCTGTCCGGTTCGATCCTCGTGCAACTGGTCAGTGCGTTGAGCGCACCTTGGCTGGCCACCCGAGGCAAGGACCAGCGGCTGGCGATCATCCTGGCCATGCTGCTGACCCTGGCGGGCCTGTTCGGCTGCCTGTATGCGCCGCTGCAGGGGCTGTGGGGCTGGGCCATTCTGCTGGGCCTGGGGCAGGGCGCGGCATTCAGCCTGGCCTTGGCGCTGATCGTGCTGCGCGCGGGCAATTCGCAAGTCGCCGCCAACCTGTCGAGCATGGCTCAGGGTGTGGGCTATACGTTGGCGTCCATGGGGCCTTTCGCCGTGGGGGTGGTGCATGACCTGACCGGCAGTTGGCAGGCCATCGGCTGGATCTTCGCCTTTCTGGGCTGTGGTTCGATGATCGCCGCGCTGGGCGCGGGCAGGGCGCGCCAGGTACAGGTCAGCTGTGAAAAGGTCTGATATGCCCCATGACAAATGCTGGCCTACTGCTTATCGTGCTCGGATCCCATTCCCGCGAGTCATTCCATGAGCGACGATCCGCAAAGCCAGGCCAACGCCGACCTCATCACCGCTTTCTACCAGGCCTTCGCGCGCCTGGATGCCGAAGCCATGTGCGCCTGCTACAGCGACGACGTGCTGTTCAGCGACCCGGTATTCGGTGAATTGCGCGGCGCACAGGCCAAGGACATGTGGCGCATGCTCACGTCTCGGGCCAAGGAATTCTCCGTGCGTTTCGACCAGGTGCAGGCCGACGCACATACGGGTTCGGCGCACTGGGTGGCGACCTACCTGTTCAGCCAGACCGGCAACACCGTGGTCAACGACATCCAGGCGCGTTTCGTGTTGCGTGACGGCAAGATCGTCGAGCACCACGACCACTTCGACCTGTGGCGCTGGTCGCGCCAGGCCTTGGGTACCAAGGGGCTGCTGCTGGGCTGGACGCCACTGGTGCAGAACGCCATCCGTGCCCAGGCGCAAAAGGGTCTGAAGGCCTTCTCCGGGCAACGCAATGCCTGAAAGCCTGGCCACGGCCGATGGCAAGCCCTGGTTCGTGTATCTGGTGCGGGCGGCCAACGGTTCGTTGTATTGCGGTATCAGCGATGATCCGCAGCGGCGTTTCGCCGCGCACCAGAGCGGCAAGGGCGCGCGATTCTTCCGCGCCAGCCCGGCGGTGGCCCTGGCCTACGTGGAGTCCTGGCCCAGCAAGGGCGAGGCGCTGCGCCACGAGCGGATGATCAAGAAGCTGCGCAAGAGTGCCAAGGAAGCCCTGGCCCGTTCCGACTGGCAGGCGAGCGTCGCGCTACCCGCCTGAGTCAAGGGCGGGCGGCTACTCTGTGAGTTTGCCCATTCTTCAAGAGGTGACCGATGTCCGAACTGATTCTGCACCATTACCCCGCTTCGCCCTTTGCTGAAAAAGCCCGCCTGATGCTCGGTTACAAGGGCCTGTCGTGGCGTTCGGTGTTCATCCCGCCGGTGATGCCCAAGCCCGATCTGATGGCCCTGACCGGTGGCTACCGCAAGACGCCCGTCTTGCAGGTGGGCGCGGATATCTATTGCGACACCGCGTTGATCGCCCGCCGTCTGGAACAGGAGAAGGCCATTCCGGCGCTGTTTCCCCAGGGTCAGGAATTCGCTGTTGCGGGCTTGGCAGCCTGGGCCGATGCCACGTTGTTCCAGCATGCGGTGAGCCACATATTCCAGCCCGAAGTGCTGGCCGCGCGTTTCGCCAAACTGCCGCCCGAAGCGGTCGAGGCCTTCAAGGTCGATCGCGCCGGGCTGTTCAGTGGCGGCACCGCTACACGCCTGCCGCTGGAGCAGGCCAGGCACCAATGGCCGGTGTTCATGTCGCGCCTGGACCAGCAGTTGCAGCGTAATGGCGATTTTCTGTTTGGCGAGCCGTCCGTCGCCGACTTTGCTGCCGCCCATTCGCTGTGGTTCCTGCGTCAGACGCCGCATACCGCGCCGGCCGTGGATGACTACCCGAACGTGGCCGCCTGGCTGAAGCGGGTCGAAGGCTTCGGCCACGGGGCCTTGACGCCGATGAGCAGTGCCGAGGCTATCGAAGTGGCTCGTAATACCACCCCAGTGGCTGTGCCTGTGGAAACCTTCACTGACCCTAACGGCTTCGCCGTGGGCGACCGGGTGGCGATTGGCGCTATCGACTATGGTGTCGATGCCGTGGAAGGGGAGCTGGTCTTCGCCGGCACCGAAGAATTGATTCTGCGCCGCGAAGACCCGCGGGCCGGCACCGTGCACGTGCATTTCCCGCGCCTGGGCTTCCGTATCGAAAAGCGCGGCTGAGCCGACGCCGGGCGGGCAGGCTGGCCCGAGCCTGCTCCTGGCCCCCTTCAGCGCAGCGCGTTCTCGACCTGCTCCGGGCTGAAATCGCGCAGCAGCCTGCCATTGACGTCGAGTAGCGGAATGCCGCGCCCTCCCAGGGCTTCGTAGGCCTGACGGCCTTCCTGGGAGGTTTCGATGTCGTAGTCGCGGTAGGCGATGCCCTTGCTGTCGAGCCAGCGCCGGGTCTGCTTGCAGTAGCCGCACCAGGACGTGGAATACATCACCACCCGGGCCTGGCTGTAGCGCTGCGCATCGGCCTCATCGGGCGGGTCGATGAGGTGCTCGATGCGTCCCCAGTTCTGATAGGTCACCACCACCAGCAGGATCAGGGCGACCTTTTTCAGGGTTCGCTGCAGCATGCGTTCAGCGGCGCTTCAACTGGTCGGTAAGCTGGGTGGGCAGGCCACGGATGATCAGGGTGCCGGCCTCCTCGTCATACTCGATGCGCTCACCCAGCAGGTGCGCCTCGAAGCTGATCGACAGGCCTTCGGCGCGGCCGGTGAAGCGGCGGAACTGGTTGAGGGTGCGTTTGTCGGCCGGAATCTCCGGCGACAGCCCGTAATCCTTGTTGCGGATGTGATCGTAGAAGGCCTTGGGGCGTTCTTCGTCGATCAGCTCGGAAAGTTCTTCCAGGCCGATGGGCTCGCCCAGCTTGCTCTGGCTGCTGGCGTAGTCGACCAGGGCCTTGGTCTTTTCACGGGTGGCCTCTTCGGGCAGGTCTTCGCTCTCGACGTAGTCGCTGAAGGCCTTGAGCAGGGTACGGGTCTCGCCAGGGCCGTCGACGCCTTCCTGGCAGCCGATGAAGTCGCGGAAGTACTCCGAAACCTTCTTGCCGTTCTTGCCCTTGATGAACGAGATGTACTGCTTGGACTGCTTGTTGTTCTGCCACTCGGAGAGGTTGATGCGCGCGGCCAGGTGCAGCTGGCTGAGGTCCAGGTGCCGCGAGGGGGTCACATCCAGCGAATCGTTGACCGCCACGCCTTCGCTGTGGTGCAGCAGGGCGATGGCCAGGTATTCGGTCATGCCCTGCTGGTAATGGGCGAACAGCACATGGCCGCCGGTGGACAGGTTGGATTCTTCCATCAGCTTCTGCAGGTGCTCGACCGCGATGCGCGAGAACGCCGTGAAGTCCTTGCCGCCATCCAGATACTCCTTCAGCCAGCCGCTGAAGGGGTAGGCACCGGATTCACCGTGGAACAGGCCCCAGGCTTTGCCTTGCTTGGCGTTGTAGCTTTCGTTCAGGTCCGCCAGCAGGTTTTCGATGGCCGCGGACTCGGCCAGTTCGCTGTCACGGGCGTGCAGCACAGCAGGGGTGCCGTCGGGTTTCTTGTCGATCAAATGGACGATGCAATGACGGATCGGCATGGAGGTCTCGGCTGAAAAGGGTGAAAAGCAATGCAGTCGGCAAGTGTACCGCAGGGCCGGGATAAATGAGGTGACCTGGTGATTTTTCGAGCGGTAAAGAATTTTTTACGGTTTTTTTCGCCGCAGAGCCCGCAAAACCGGACCAAAAGGCTCGGCGGAGGCGGATATTTGCCCGGCTCTGTGCTAGTTTTGCGCCGTCCTGCGCACTCCAGCGCGCCAGGCATGCAGTTTGTGCACGTGCTGGCCGAACCAATTCATGGTTTCAGTATCTACATTTCGCGATTGATCGTGGCTGCCAATGGCCGACGTTGCACTCTGCAATCCATATGAATTTTATAGGGAAGGAACACCACATGGCTCTTACCAAAGACCAGTTGATCGCCGATATCGCAGACGCTATCGACGCGCCAAAGACTACCGCGCGTAACGCTCTCGAGCAGTTGGGCCAGATCGTTGCTGATCAGCTGGAAAACGGTGCTGAAATCACTCTGCCAGGCATTGGCAAGCTGAAAGTCAGCGAGCGCCCGGCTCGTACCGGCCGTAACCCGTCGACTGGCGCCGCCATCGAAATCGCTGCCAAGAAAGTGGTCAAGTTCGTACCAGCCAAAGTGCTGAACGACGCGATCAACAAGTAAGCATCCGCTTGCTGCGAAAAGCCGCGCTCTGGACCACCAGGCGCGGCTTTTTCGTGGGCGGGTGTTTTTGCCAGGAGCGGCTTGCGCCGCGAAAGGCTTCCCGGCTGAAGCCATTACTGTTCGCTTAAGCGGCATGTGGCCCGGTGGCAGCGGCTTTAGCCGCGAAAGCGCCAGGAAATTCACTGCATCTGTTGTGAGCAGGCGGTCGCTTCGCGGCTGAAGCCGCTCCTACCCGGCCTAACTGACCAGTATTGCGGCTGAAGTCGGTCCTGCAGGGTCAAGGCGGCAGCGGGTGGCCAGCGGCCTCAACGCCAATGTGCGGCGCGCCAGGCTTGCTGTTCGGTATGGTCCTGGAAGGTCCAGGCGACGAAGCGGCTTTGCTTCTGACCCTGGCCCATTTCGACCACCTGCACGTCGAAGGCACCGATCCTGTTCAGGCGTTGGCGGATCTCGGGCAGGTTGGCGGCCTTGGACACCAGGGTGCTGAACCACAGCACCTGTTCGGGGATCTGCGCGCTCTCCTCGATCAGCCGCAGCACGAAGGCAATCTCGCCGCCCTCGCACCACAGCTCCTGGGCCTGGCCGCCGAAGTTCAGTACCGGCAGCTTGCGACGCGGGTCGAGCTTGCCAAGGTTCTTCCATTTGCGCTGGCTGCCCCGTGTGGCCTCTTCCAGGGAGGCATGGAAGGGTGGGTTGCACAGCGTCAGGTCGAAGCGTTCCTGAGCCGCCACAAGGCCGCTGAGGATCTTCTGGCGGTCTGCTTGCTGGCGGATCTCGATGGCCTTGTCCAGGCGGTTGGCCTTGACGATGGTGCGCGCTGCGGCAATCGCCGTGGCGTCGATCTCCGAACCGACGAACTGCCAGCCATAGTCGGCATGCCCCAGCAGCGGGTAGATGCAGTTGGCGCCGGTACCCACGTCCAGCACCTTGACCGCCGCTCCGCGCGGAATGGCTCCGGCATTGCCGCGTGCCAGCAGGTCGGCGAGAAAATGCAGGTAGTCGGCGCGGCCAGGAATCGGCGGGCACAGGTAGTCGGCCGGGATGTCCCAGTGCGCGATGCGGTATTGGGCCTTGAGCAGGGCACGGTTGAAGGTCCTCACCGCCTGCGGGTTGGCGAAGTCGATGCTTTGCTTGCCATAAGGGTTGAGGATGACGAATTCGGCCAGCTCCGGGCTGCTCTTGATCAGCGCCGGGAAGTCGTAACGACCCTGGTGTCGGTTGCGTGGGTGCAGGGTGGCCTTGGCGGCCGCGGCAGCCGGTTTGCCGGGCGTGGCTTTTTTGCGCGGTGGTTTTGCTGTGTCGGTCATGTGCAGGTCCTGCGGTTCGCAAGCAGGCTTGCGCCTACGGCGACAGGGTGGGGTCGCGGCAATAAAAAAGCCAGCCCGCGAAGGGGCTGGCTGTTTGCGTCAGGCGGCTTCAGAGGCTGCTGATGCGGGCGTGCTGCTCGGCCAGTTTGCCCAGCGCCTGTTCGGCCTCGGCCAGTTTGGCGCGTTCCTTGGCGATGACGTCCGCCGGGGCCTTGTCGACGAAGGCCGCGTTGGACAGCTTGCCGCCCACCCGCTGCACTTCACCTTGCAGGCGCTGGATTTCCTTGTCCAGGCGCGCCAGCTCGGCACCCTTGTCGATCAGGCCGGCCATCGGCACCAGTACCTGCATCTCACCTACCAAGCCAGTGGCCGACAGCGGTGCTTCGGCGCCCGGCTGCAGAACGGTGATGGACTCCAGCTTGGCCAGCTTCTTGAGCAGGTGCTCGTTGTCGTGCAGGCGGCGCACGTCTTCGGCGGTGGTGTTGCCGAGGAACAGTTGCAGCGGCTTGCCCGGGCCTATGTTCATCTCGCCACGGATGTTGCGCACCGCGAGCATCAGGCCCTTGAGCCATTCGATATCGCCTTCGGCGGCTTCGTCGATGCGCGTTTCGTTGGCCACCGGCCACGGCTGCAGCATGATGGTCTTGCCCTGGATGCCGGCCAGCGGTGCCAGGCGCTGCCAGATTTCCTCGGTGATGAACGGCATGAACGGATGTGCCAGGCGCAGTGCCACTTCCAGCACGCGCACCAGGGTACGGCGGGTGCCGCGCTGGCGCTCGATGGGCGCGTTTTCGTCCCACAGCACCGGCTTGGACAGTTCCAGGTACCAGTCGCAGTACTGGTTCCAGATGAACTCGTACAGCGCCTGGGCAGCCAGGTCGAAGCGGAACTGGTCGAGCTGGCGAGTGACCTCGGCCTCGGTGCGCTGCAGCTGCGAGATGATCCAGCGGTCCGGCAGCGACAGCTCATAGGCTTCGCCGTTCTGGCCACAGTCTTCGCCCTTGTCCAGCACGTAGCGGGCGGCGTTCCAGATCTTGTTGCAGAAGTTGCGGTAGCCCTCGACGCGGCCCATGTCGAACTTGATGTCGCGACCGGTGGAGGCCAGCGAGCAGAAAGTGAAGCGCAGGGCATCGGTGCCGTAGCTGGCGATGCCTTCCGGGAATTCGGCCTTGGTCTGCTTGGCGATCTTGTCGGCCAGCTTGGGTTGCATCAGGCCGTTGGTGCGCTTTTCCAGCAGGGCGTCGAGGGTGATGCCGTCGACGATATCCAGCGGGTCAAGAACGTTGCCCTTGGACTTGGACATCTTCTGGCCCTGGCCGTCGCGCACCAGGCCATGCACATAGACGGTCTTGAACGGCACTTGCGGCGTGCCATCTTCGTTCTTCACCAGGTGCATGGTGAGCATGATCATCCGCGCGACCCAGAAGAAGATGATGTCGAAGCCGGTGACCAGAACGTCGGTGGAGTGGAAGGTCTTCAGCGCCTCGGTCTTCTCCGGCCAGCCCAGGGTGGAGAAGGTCCACAGGCCCGAGCTGAACCAGGTGTCGAGCACGTCGTTGTCCTGGCTCAGCACCACATCGGCAGCCAGGCCGTGCTTGGCACGCACTTCGGCTTCATCACGGCCGACGTAGACCTTGCCGGACTGGTCGTACCAGGCCGGGATGCGGTGGCCCCACCACAGCTGGCGGCTGATGCACCAGTCCTGGATATCGCGCATCCAGGAGAAGTACATGTTCTCGTACTGCTTGGGCACGAACTGGATGCGACCGTCTTCCACGGCGGCGATGGCCGGTTCTGCCAGAGGCTTGGTGGACACGTACCACTGGTCGGTCAGCCACGGCTCGATGACGGTGCCGGAGCGGTCGCCCTTCGGTACTTTCAGGGCGTGGTCGTCGATGCTGACCAGCAGGCCGGCGGTCTCGAAGGCTGCGACGATGCGCTTGCGCGCTTCGAAGCGGTCCAGGCCGGCGTATTCGGCAGGCAGGGTGGTATCGACGCTGTCGTTCAGGCTGCCGTCGAGGTTGAACACCTGGGCGCTGCCCAGAACGCTGGCGTTCTTGTCGAAGATGTTGATCAGCGGCAGGTTGTGGCGCTTGCCGACTTCGTAGTCGTTGAAGTCGTGGGCCGGGGTGATCTTCACGCAGCCGGTGCCGAACTCGGGGTCGCAGTATTCGTCGGCGACGATCGGAATGCGGCGGCCGATCAGTGGCAGTTCGACGAACTGGCCGATCAGTGCCTTGTAGCGCTCGTCTTCGGGGTGAACGGCCACGGCGGCGTCGCCGAGCATGGTTTCCGGACGGGTGGTGGCGACCACCAGGTGGTCCTTGCCTTCAGCGGTCCTGACGCCGTCGGCCAGCGGGTAGCGCAGGTTCCACAGGTGACCTTTCTCGTCGTGGTTTTCCACTTCCAGATCGGAGATCGCCGTGTGCAGCTTGGTATCCCAGTTGACCAGACGCTTGCCACGGTAGATCAGGCCGTCTTCATAGAGACGCACGAAGGCTTCCTTGACCGCTTCGGACAGGCCGTCGTCCATGGTGAAACGCTCGCGGGTCCAGTCCACCGAGGAGCCCAGGCGGCGGATCTGCCGGCTGATGTTGCCACCCGACTCGGCTTTCCACTCCCAGATCTTGTCGAGGAATTTCTCGCGGCCCAGCTCGTGACGGTTCAGGCCCTGGCCTTCGAGGCGACGCTCGACCAGCATCTGGGTGGCGATGCCGGCGTGGTCGGTGCCCGGCTGCCACAGGGTGTTGCGGCCTTGCATGCGGCGGAAACGGATCAGGGCGTCCATGATCGCGTTGTTGAAGCCGTGGCCCATGTGCAGGCTGCCGGTCACGTTCGGCGGCGGGATCATGATGGTGTAGGAGTCACCCGCGCCCTGCGGAGCGAAATAGTTCTCGGACTCCCAGGTCTGGTACCAGGAAGTTTCGATGGCGTGCGGCTGGTAAGTCTTGTCCATGCGCGGCGGGAACCTGTGGCCTTGATTCGGAAACCGGCAAGTATACCCTCGCCGGGGATCAGCAGGCCACAAGCTGCGAGCGGGCGGGGGAAGGGCGCTGGTCAGCGGGACTTCGCCCTTCCGGGAATGGGCTCAGCCCTTGCCGCCAGCGGCGGCGATCAGGCGTTCCAGCCTGGCTTCCAGGCGGCGCTTGATCTCGTTCTCGATGTGCGGGGCGAAGTCGTTGATCACGTCCTGCATGATCAACTGCGCGGCAGAGCGCAGGTCGGCGTCCAAGTGCAGCAGGGTGTCGACGCTCGGTGGCGCGCCGGCCGCTGCGGGCGGTGCGTCGGGTGTCGGTGGCGGCAGCGCTTCGACGCTGGCGGCTTGCGAAGGCGGCTGGCTGTCGACCACGTCGAACAGCAGTGGGATCTGCTCCTCGCGGTGGACCGTTTCGGTCAGCAGCGGCGGCTGCAGGTTTTCTTCTTCGAGCAGCTTGCGGATCGACTCCAGGTCATCCAGCAGGTGCGCGGATTCGGCTTTTTTCGAAGTATCCATCGTTCACTCAAAAGCGCTGTAGTCGGTGGTCTTGCGGAGCATAGCCCTGTTCACGATAGCGGCGGAAGTTGTCGCGGGCGCTCTGGCGTACCGCCGGGTCTTCGATGACCAGTTCGGCCACCCGCGCGAAGCGCTTGAAGAAGGCCGGGATGCACAGGTCGAGGTTAATCAGCAGGTCCTGGTGGGCGCCAGGGTCGTCGCCCAGGCCGAGCACCACGGGCGCCACCGTGTCGCTTTCGGCATCGCCGTGCGGCACGAAGCTTTCGCCCTTGAAACGCCACAGCCGTTCGTCCAGGTCGTCGCGCTGGGCGGCGTCGCTGCAATGCAGGTAGACCCGGTGCCCGAGGCGCCAGGCTTTGTCGGCCAGCTTGCAGGCGAAGTCCAGCCGCGCTTCGGTGGCGGGGCTGGGCAGAATGTAGAAATCGACTTGGGTCATGTACGTTCCGCTGGCGGCCATGCCCCGCGATATGCGGGGCATGGGGTAGGGATCAGACGCCGGCGCGATCCAGCAGGTACTGGGTCAGCAGCGGTACCGGGCGGCCCGTGGCGCCCTTGTCCTTGCCGCCGCTCAGCCAGGCGGTGCCGGCAATGTCCAGGTGCGCCCAGTCGTAGGCCTTGGTGAAGCGCGACAGGAAGCAGGCGGCGGTGATGGTGCCGGCTTTCGGCCCGCCGATGTTGGCGATGTCGGCGAACGGGCTGTCCAGCTGTTCTTGGTACTCGTCGAACAGCGGCAATTGCCAGGCACGGTCGTCGGCCAGCTTGCCGGCGTCCAGCAGCTGGTTCATCAGCGCGTCGTTGTTGCCCAGCAGGCCCGAGGTATGGGCGCCCAGGGCGACTACGCAGGCGCCGGTCAGAGTGGCGATGTCGATGACCGCCTGCGGCTTGAAGCGCTCGGCATAGGTCAGGGCATCGCACAGCACCAGGCGGCCTTCGGCGTCGGTGTTGAGGATTTCCACGGTCTGGCCGCTCATGGTGGTGACGATGTCACCTGGCCGGGTGGCGGTGCCGCTGGGCATGTTCTCGGCGGCGGCGACGATGCCCACCAGGTTGATCGGCAGGTTCAGCTCCAGCACCGCGCGTACGGTGCCGAACACGCTGGCGGCGCCACACATGTCGAACTTCATCTCGTCCATGTTGGCCGCCGGCTTGATGCTGATACCGCCGGTGTCGAAGGTGATGCCCTTGCCGACCAGCACGTAGGGCTTGTCGCTCTTCTTGCCACCCTGGTACTGCATGACGATCAGGCGCGGTGGCTGGGCGCTGCCCTGGCCCACGGCCAGGAACGAGCCCATGCCCAGCTCCTTGATTTTCTTCTCGTCGAACACTTCGACCTTGAGGTTTTTGTGCGCCTTGCCCAGTGCCTTGGCCTGTTCGCCCAGGTAGGTCGGGTGGCAGATGTTCGGTGGCAGGTTGCCCAGGTCGCGGGTCAGGGCCATGCCGGTGGCGATGCCGTGGGCGTGGCTGACGGCGCTTTCGACTTCGGCGACGCTGGCCTTGGCGGTCAGCAGGGTGATTTTCTTCAGGGGGCGGGCTTCGGCCTTCTGGCTCTTGAAACGGTCGAACACGTATTCGCCGTCGAGCAGGCTTTCGGCCACCAGGCGGGTCTTGCCATAGGTTTCGCGGTGCTTGACCTTGACGTCGTCCAGCGCCAGGGCTGCATCGCTGCCGCCCAGGCTCTTGAGGGTCGAGAGCACGCCGGCGATGACCTTGCGCAGCTGGCGGTCGGACAGCGCTTCATCCTTGCCGACACTGACCAGCAGAACGCGCTCGGCCTTGAGGTTGGGCAGGTTGTGCAGCACCAGGCTCTGGCCGACTTTGCCGGCCAGGTCGCCGCGCTTGAGCACGGCGCTCAGGGCGCCGCCGCTCAGGGCGTCGAGGCTCTTGGCCGCCGTGCCCAGAACCCGGCCTTCGCTCACGGCGACGACCAGGGTGGCGGTTTTCAAGGTTTCTGGATTGACGCTTTTGACAACCAATTCCATGTCGGGTCCCCGAATGACTGAGCTTTGCGAAAAGAAATCTGTGCGGCGAGGCCCGTCTGCGGGCCTGGCGTATGAGCGGACCCGCAGTTTGACCCTGCCGGGCGACCGCTGACAACCCCACGGGACGTTCGTAGGACATGGATGACCGAACTATCCCCGACGCGAAGTGACAGAAGCAGTCAATCACAGGATAATGCCGCATATTTTTGCCGGAGCGCGCAGTCCCTCTGCCGCCTCCTTTACCGTGGCTCGTCTTTTTCCTTGTCCGGCAGCCGCTGCCTGGCAAATCTGGAGTGTCTGGTTTGATCGTCTTTCGTTATCTGTCCCGGGAAGTGCTGGTTACACTGAGCGCCGTCAGCGCCGTGCTGCTGGTCATCATCATGAGCGGGCGCTTCATCAAGTACCTCGCGCAGGCGGCGTCCGGGGCCCTGGACCCTGGCGTACTGTTCATGATCATGGGCTTCCGCCTGCCCGGCTTCCTGCAACTGATCCTGCCGCTGGGGCTGTTCCTGGGCATCCTGCTGGCCTACGGCCGGCTGTACCTGGAAAGCGAAATGACCGTACTGGCCGCCACCGGCATGAGCCAGCAGCGTCTGCTGGCCTTCACCATGGGCCCGGCGCTGGTGGTGGCGCTGCTGGTGGCCTGGCTGAGTTTCAGCCTGGCCCCGCAGGGCGCCGCGCAGTTCGGCCTGCTGATCAACAAGCAGGACGCCCTGACCGAGTTCGACACCCTGGTGCCGGGGCGCTTCCAGGCGCTGCGCGACGGCACGCGAATCACCTACACCCAGGAGCTGTCCGAAGACCGCACCCAGCTGGGCGGTGTGTTCATTTCCGAGAAGCGCCTTGGCGCCGATAAAAAGAATGACGGCAGCATCACCGTGCTGGTCGCCGAGAAGGGGCGCCAGGAAGTGCGCCCCGATGGCAGCCGCTTCCTGGTTCTGGAGAACGGCTACCGCTACGACGGCAATCCCGGCCAGGCCGACTACCGCGCCATCCAGTACGACACCTATGGTGCGCTGCTGCCCAAGCCGGAAATCAGCGAGGAAGTGACCGAGCGCGATGCGATCCCGACCCGCGAGCTGTTCGGCAACGACAACCCGCGTTACCAGGCCGAGCTGCACTGGCGTATCTCGCTGCCGATCCTGGTGTTCATCGTGACCCTGATGGCCGTGCCCCTGGCCCGCGTCAATCCGCGCCAGGGCCGCTACCTGAAACTTCTGCCTGCGATCCTCCTGTACATGGCCTACCTGACGATTCTGATCGCCGTTCGTGGCGCGCTGGAAAAGGGCAAGCTGCCCATGGCTCTGGGCATGTGGTGGGTCCACGCCCTGTTCCTGCTGATCGGCCTGGGGCTTATCTATTGGGAGCCGCTAAGGCTGCGGCTGGCGGGGCGTCGCGCAGGTGTGGAGGTGAGCCGTGGTTAAACTCGACCGCTACATCGGCAAGAGTGTCTTCATGGCCATTCTGGCGGTGCTGGGCATCATCCTCGGGCTGGCTTCGCTGTTCGCCTTCATCGATGAGATGGGCGACCTGAGCGACAGCTACACCCTGCTCGACGCCGGCTCCTTCGTGCTGTTCACGGCCCCGCGACGGGTTTACGACATGCTGCCCATGGCCGCACTGATCGGCTGCCTGATCGGCCTCGGCACCCTGGCCAGCAGCAGCGAGCTGACCATCATGCGCGCGGCCGGGGTGTCCATCGCGCGCATCGCCTGGGCGGTGATGAAGCCCATGCTGGCGCTGATGCTGGTGGGCATACTGGTCGGCGAATACGTTGCCCCCGCTGCCGAGAGCAAGGCCCAGGCCGACCGCTCCCTGGCCCAGGGCACGGGCGATGCGCAAAGCGCCAAGCACGGCATGTGGCACCGTCAGGGTGACGAGTTCATCCATATCAACAGCGTGCAGCCCAACGGCCTGATGTACGGCGTGACCCGCTACCGTTTCGACGAGCAGCGCCACATGCTGAGCGCCAGTTTCGCGCGCCAGGCCAAGTATCACGAAAACTACTGGGAGCTGACCGACATCAGCACCACGCATTTTCGCAAGGATCACACCGAGGTCATCCAGGAGCCGAGCGAGCGCTGGGACGTTTCCCTCAGCCCGCAGTTGCTCAGCACCGTGATCATGCCACCCGAATCGCTGTCGATCAGCGGCCTGTGGAGCTATTCCCACTACCTGGCCGACCAGGGCCTGAACAATGGTCGCTACTGGCTGGCGTTCTGGACCAAGGTGCTGCAGCCGGCGGTTACCGTGGCCCTGGTGCTGATGGCCATTTCGTTCATCTTCGGCCCGTTGCGATCGGTGACCCTCGGCCAGCGAGTGTTCACCGGTGTGCTGGTGGGTTTCACCTTCCGCATCTTCCAGGACCTGCTGGGGCCTTCCAGCCTGGTGTTCGGCTTCTCGCCGCTGTTCGCGGTGTTGGTGCCGGCCAGTATCTGCGCCCTGGCGGGTGTCTGGCTGCTGCGCCGCGCGGGCTGAGGCTTGCGTATCCACGGGGCCTGGTCCAAGGCTCCGTGGGCTGATCAGGCTGCCGTACGCCGTGGCAACCTGACCAACTGGCTATTGGAATAGATGTCGTGCCAGGTACGCCCTTGCTTGTCGTACAGGCACCAGAGAAAGCCCAGCCCCAGGCACAACGCCGAAGCGATGGCCACCATGAAGCGCAGCAGCGCCTGGGTGAGGCTGATCGCGCTGCCGTCGGCATTCTGCACCCGCACACCCCATACCTGCATGCCCAGCGTCTGCCCGCCATGGGTCCAGAACTTGGCGAAGAACCCGAAGGTCACCAGAAGCAGCAGCGATGACAGCAGCGGGTCGCCGTCCGTGGCGCCGGCATCGCTCAGCTCGCGCAGACGGGCCTCACCCACGAATGCCATCCAGATGAGCTTGTAGACGAAGGCGGTGACGATCTGCACGGCCAGGCACAGCAGCAGGTCGTAGGCGATGGCTGCCAGGCGGCGCAGCAGGTGCGCGGGTGCGAAGTGGCCTTGGGGTTGTAGCGGGCGGGAGGGCATATCGAGGTCTCGCTGGCTGGGCAGTGGGAAGTGCCATGGTACCGGGAGACAGAAATCAAAAAGCCCCTGGTACGTCAATACCAGGGGCTTTTGGCGATCACGCAGCTGCTTAGGCTTCTGCGATGACTTCGTCAGCTTGCATGCCTTTCTGGCCTTGCACGGCGATGAAAGTCACTTTCTGGCCTTCTTTCAGGCTCTTGAAGCCGCTGCCCTGAATCGCGCGGAAATGCACGAACAGATCCGGACCGCTCTCAGGAGTGATAAAACCAAAACCTTTTTCGTCGTTGAACCACTTGACGGTGCCGCTCTGACGTTGAGACATTTTCTTATTTCCTTGACGCTTGAATTTAATGACAGCCTTTTACGGCATTGGAGCCGCAAGAGTACTGGAGCTGGTTGCAGGAAGTAAGAAACGTAGAACGGGATGTAGCAAGTCTTTGAGCTACTGCCCAGGTCCCGATTCAGCGACCTTTGCAAACACAGTCAGGGAACTCTACGCCAACTCTCGTTACAAAAACAAGCCCCGCGAAACCCCGTATTTCAAAGGGCTGAGGCAAGGCACACGGAATGCACACCGCCTTGGGGCACGGCTCATGCCTGGTCTGATTCCTGCACTTTCACGGTGCATGAATCAGGCCGACAGAACTGTTGCATCGTGATGAAAGAACATCGACAGAACCGTGACGATTTTCTTCCTCGAGCTGTTTTATTGACGCCTTTATCAGCCCCTGAAATAACGTGGTGTCACGAAAGGCATTTTTGTCACTTTCATCGGCACTTTCTTGCCGCGCACCATCGCCCAGACAGTGGTCGCCAGCGCGCTGTGATCGCTGTCCAAATAGCCCATTGCCACTGGTGCGCCCAGGGTCGGACCGAAGCCGCCGCTGCTCACCTCGCCGATAGGACGGTCCTGCTCGTCGACGATCTGCGCGCCTTCGCGCACCGGAACGCGTTCCTGAGGCAGCAGGCCGACGCGCTTGCGCGCCACGCCGTCCTGCTGTTGGGCAAAGATCGTCGCCGCGCCCGGGAAGCCGCCGGCTCGAGGGCCATCGCTGCGCCGCGCCTTGGAAATCGCCCAGAGCAGGCTGGCCTCTACGGGAGAAGTCGCAGCGTTCATGTCGTGGCCATACAGGCACAGGCCTGCTTCCAGGCGCAGCGAGTCACGGGCGCCCAGGCCGATGGCCTCGACTTCCGGCTCGGCCAGCAGGCGGCGGGCGAATGCTTCGGCTTCGGCGGCGGGCACGGAAATTTCGAAACCGTCTTCACCGGTGTAGCCCGAGCGGCTGACGTAGCAGTCGCTGCCGAGAATGTTCCGGCGGGCGAACTGCATGAACGTCATGCCGGCCACCTCGGGTGCCAGGCGCGCCAGCACGGTAACCGCTGCCGGGCCTTGCAGGGCGAGCAGGGCGCGGCTCTCGAACAGTTCTTCGATCTGGCAGCGGCCTGACAGGTGCTGGCGCAAGTGCGCCAGGTCCTGTTCCTTGCACGCCGCGTTGACCACCAGCAGCAACTGGTCGTCGGCCAGGCGCGCGACCATCAGGTCGTCGAGAATGCCGCCGGCTTCATTGGTGAACAGTGCATAGCGCTGTAGGCCTACCGGCAGATCGACGATATCCACCGGCACCAGGTTTTCCAGGGCGCTGGCGGCCTCGGCGCCGCCGAGCAGGATCTGGCCCATGTGCGACACGTCGAACAGGCCGGCCTGTTCGCGGGTGTGCAGGTGTTCCTTCATGACGCCAAGGGGGTATTGCACCGGCATTTCGTAGCCGGCGAAGGGCACCATCTTCGCGCCCAGTTCACGGTGCAGAGCGTGCAGCGGGGTCACCCGCAGGGATTGCTCGGACATGATCGACTCCACAAGAGATTCGCAGGGCCTGCCCGCGCAGGGCGGGCAGGCTGGCGTGAGGGCGAGAGGTCAGGCTTGCTGGTAGCTCTCGATGGACGGGCAGGCGCAGACCAGGTTGCGGTCGCCATAGACGTTGTCGACACGACCGACCGGTGGCCAGTACTTGCCGTCCACCAGCGAGGCCACCGGATACACCGCCTGTTCGCGGCTGTACGGATGGTTCCACTGGCCGACCAGTTCGGCCGCGGTGTGCGGTGCGTTCTTCAGCGGGTTGTCTTCCTTGTCCAGGGTGCCGTTTTCCACCGCGCGGATCTCTTCGCGGATGGCGATCATCGCGGTGCAGAAGCGGTCGAGTTCTTCCTTCGACTCGCTCTCGGTCGGCTCGATCATCAGTGTGCCGGCCACCGGGAAGGACATGGTCGGCGCGTGGAAGCCGAAGTCGATCAGGCGCTTGGCCACGTCGTCCACGGTGATGCCGCTGCTGTCCTTGAGCGGGCGCAGGTCGAGGATGCACTCGTGGGCGACCAGGCCGTTGCTGCCGGTGTACAGCACCGGGTAGTGCTCTTCCAGGCGGCGGGCGATGTAGTTGGCATTGAGAATGGCCATCTGCGAGGCACGCTTGAGGCCTTCGCCACCCATCATGCGGATGTACATCCAGGTGATCGGCAAAATGCTCGCGCTGCCGAACGGCGCGGCGCATACCGCGCCTTCCTGGCGCTCCATGTGCGCATGGCCGGGCAGGAACGGCGCCAGGTGCGCCTTGACGCCGATCGGGCCAACGCCTGGGCCGCCACCGCCGTGAGGAATGCAGAAGGTCTTGTGCAGGTTGAGGTGCGAGACGTCGCCACCGAACTTGCCGGGGGCGCACAGGCCAACCATGGCGTTCATGTTGGCGCCGTCGATGTACACCTGGCCGCCGTTGTCATGCACGATGGCGCAGATCTCGCGAATGCCTTCTTCGAACACGCCGTGGGTCGAAGGGTAGGTGATCATCAGCGCGGCGAGGCGGTCACGGTGTTCTTCGGCCTTGGCGCGCAGGTCTTCGATGTCCACGTTGCCGCGGGCGTCGCAGGCGGTCACCACCACGCGCATGCCGGCCATCTGGGCGGTGGCCGGGTTGGTGCCGTGCGCCGAGGAGGGGATCAGGCATACGTCGCGGTCGTTGTCGCCACGGCTCTGGTGATAGGCGCGGATCGCCAGCAGGCCGGCGTACTCGCCTTGGGAGCCGGCGTTGGGCTGCAGCGACACGGCGTCATAGCCAGTGGCGGCGCAGAGCATGGCCTGCAGCTCGTCGGTCATGGCCTTGTAGCCGGTGCTCTGCGACGCGGGGGCGAACGGGTGCAGGCTGCCGAACTCGGCCCAGGTGACCGGGATCATTTCGCTGGCGGCGTTGAGCTTCATGGTGCAGGAACCCAGCGGGATCATGCTGCGGTCCAGCGCCAGGTCCTTGTCGGCCAGTTTGCGCAGGTAGCGCATCAGCTCGGTTTCCGAGTGGTAGCGATTGAATACCGGGTGTTCGAGGATCGCCGACTCACGCAGCAGGCTATGCGGCAGGCGCGAGTGGGTGCTGGCGGCCAGGGCGTCGAAGTCCGGCAGCGTCTGGCCGTCGTCGGCGAACAGCGCCCACAGGGCCTTGACGGCTTCGACGGTGGTGGTTTCGTCGAACGACAGACCCAGGCGCTGGCTGTCGATCACCCGCAGGTTGATCTGCTGGGCCTGGGCGCGGGCATGCAGGTCGGCGGTGCGTGGGCCGCTGGCCAGGGTCAGGGTGTCGAAGAAGAACGCCTGTTCCACCTCAAGGCCCACCTGGGCGACGCCGGCAGCGAAGATCGCGGTCAGGCGGTGCACGCGGTTGGCGATGCGGGTCAGTCCCTGGGGGCCGTGGTAGACGGCGTACATGCTGGCAATGTTGGCCAGCAGCACCTGAGCGGTGCAGATGTTGCTGGTGGCCTTCTCACGGCGGATGTGCTGCTCGCGGGTCTGCATGGCCAGGCGCAGTGCCTGCTCGCCGTGGCGGTCGACGGAAACGCCGACCAGACGGCCTGGCATGTCGCGCTTGAAGGCATCACGGGTCGAGAAATACGCGGCGTGCGGTCCACCGAAGCCCAGCGGCACACCGAAGCGCTGTGCCGTGCCGATGGCCACGTCGGCGCCGAATTCGCCGGGCGGGGTCAGCAGGGTCAGCGCCAGCAGGTCGGCGGCGACCGCGACCAGGGCGTTGCTGCCGTGGAAGCGTTCGATCAGTTCGCGGTAGTCGAACACGTCGCCGTTGCTGGCCGGGTACTGCAGCAGGGCGCCGAAGTAGTCGCTGACATCGCCCAGCTCGTTCTCGTCGGCGACCACCACGGTAATGCCCAGTGGCTCGGCACGGGTGCGCAGCACGTCGAGGGTCTGTGGATGGCAATGGCTGGAGGCGAAGAAATGCTGGCTGCCCTTGTTCTTGCTCAGGCGCTTGCAGAAGGTCATGGCTTCGGCGGCAGCGGTGGCTTCATCGAGCAGCGAGGCATTGGCGATGGGCAGGCCGGTCAGGTCGCTGATCAGGGTCTGGAAGTTCAGCAGGGCTTCCAGGCGGCCCTGGGAGATCTCTGGCTGGTACGGGGTGTAGGCGGTGTACCAGGCCGGATTCTCCAGCAGGTTGCGCAGGATCGGCGCCGGCGTGTGGGTGTTGTAGTAACCCTGGCCGATGTAATGGGTAAACAGCTGGTTGCGGCCGGCGATGGCCTTGAGCGAGGCCAGGGCGTCGGCTTCGCTCTGTCCGGCCGGCAGGTCCAGTACGCTGGTGCCCTTGATGCTGTCGGGGATCACGCTGGCGCTCAGGGCCTCCAGCGAATCGAAGCCCAGGGTCTGGAGCATGGCCTGCTCGTCTGCCGCCCGTGGCCCAATGTGGCGGGCGATGAATTCGTTGGCAGTGTCCAGCTCGAAACGATCACTCATGACGTGCTCCTCAGGCTTGCGCGTTGGCTTGGATCAGGCGGTCATAAGCGTCCTGATCGAGCAAGGTGTGGATGGCATCGGCGTCGGCAGGCACGAAGCGGAAGAACCAGCCTGCGCCCAGGGCATCCTCGTTGACCAGCTCGGGGGTGTCGGACAACGCGTCGTTGACCGCGACCACTTCACCGTCGAGGGGCATGTAGATGCTGCTGGCGGCCTTTACCGACTCGACCACCGAGACTTCGGCGTGTTGAGTGTAGGCCTGCAATTCGGGGAGCTGTACGAAGACCACATCACCGAGGGAATTCTGGGCATAAGGAGTGATGCCGACCGTGATGCTGCCATCGGTTTCGGCCCTCAGCCATTCGTGTTCTACGGTGAATCGCAACTCGCTCATAAAGACTCCTAGGGGGCAGGTGCATGCTGCATGGGCATGCGTTATGAGTCTGATTAAGCAAATTTGCGGCCAGAACCTTTTATTCCTTATTTATCAATGGTTTGAGCTGATTCTGTAGTGGCCGAGGCGCGAGTCTCTGTAACGAAATCGATACGGATCGCCAGGCGCGGGGAAATGGCTGGAGTATCAACGCCTTGATCGACGTGAGGCAGCCTGCAATGGAATGAATTCGATACGGTGTATCGAATTCATTCCGTTTAGTGTGCAGCGCGTCAGGCCCGGGCGCCGATACCGTATTTGCGCAGCCGGTGGGCGATGGCCGTATGCGAGGTGCCCAGGCGTGCGGCCAGCTGGCGGGTCGAGGGATAGTCGCTGTACAGGCGGCTGAGCAGGTCTTTCTCGAAGCGCTCCACGGCATGCTCCAGGCTGTCGACCGTCTCGGACGGTTGTCTGGCCGCCACGCCCGCCGCGATATCCAGGTCGGCCAGACCGATCTGGTTGCCGTCGCACACCGCCGCAGCGCGGAAGATCACGTTCTGCAACTGGCGCACGTTGCCCGGCCAGCGGTGGCCGAGCAGGGCGGCCTGGGCGTCGGCGGCCAGGTGGCACAGCGGGCGCTGGATCTGCGTGCAGGCCTGCTGCATGAAGAAGCGCGCCAGCAGCAGGACGTCCTGGCCACGTTCATACAAGGGTGGCACCTGCAGGTTGAGTACGTTCAGGCGGTAGAACAGGTCTTCGCGGAAGCTGCCCTCGGCCACCATCTTTTCCAGGTCGCGGTGGGTGGCGCTGATGATGCGCACGTCGACCTTCACTTCGCGGTCACCGCCTACCCGGCGGAAACTGCCGTCGTTCAGAAAGCGCAGCAGCTTGGCTTGCAGATACGGCGACATCTCGCCGATCTCATCGAGAAACACCGTGCCACGGTTGGCCAGCTCCATCAGGCCCGGCTTGCCGCCGCGCTGCGCACCAGTGAACGCCCCTGGTGCGTAGCCGAACAGCTCGCTCTCGGCGAGGTTTTCCGGCAGCGCGGCGCAGTTCAGCGCCAGGAAAGGTTCGCCATGCCGGGCGCTGCCAGCGTGGCAGGCCCGCGCCACCAGCTCCTTGCCGGTGCCGGTCTCGCCGCCGATCAGCAGCGGCGCATCGAGGGCCGCCACCCGTTGGGCGCGGGCCTTGAGGGTGCGGATCGCCGCCGACTCGCCGAGCAGGGCGTCGAAGCCTTCGGCATGGTCATGATGCAGCGCCGACAAGCGTTCGCCGATGCGGCTGGGCGGGTAGAGGGTCACCAGCCCACCGGCTTCGGTGATGGGCGTGGCTTCCAGCAACAACGCCTGGCCGGCCAGGGTGATCTCGCGCATCGGCAGGCGGAAACCGTTGTCCAGCAAGGCGGCCTGCAGGTCGGGGTCGTCGAGCAGCGTACCCAGCGATTCGCCGGCCGGCTCGCGGCCGATCAGCGCCACCAGCGCCGGGTTGGCCAGCAGCACCTGGCCGGCGCTGTCCAGGGCCAGCACCGGGTCGGTCATGGCGGCCAGCAAGGCATCGAGCTGCAGATGGCGGCGCTGGCCGGGGAGGATGTCGACCACCGTGATGGCCTCGACGCCCCGCACACGAAACAGCGCGTCCTTGAGTTCTTCGAGCATCTTGTGGCTGAGCGTCGGTGCATCGATGTACACGTTCGGCGGCACCATCTCCACTGCATCGAGGTTCAAGTTGCGGCTGCCAAGGATGGCCAGCACTTCCTGGGTTATTCCGACACGGTCGATGAAACAGACATGGATGCGCATGGCGGGCTAAAGAGGGCAGCCGAAGAGGACGCCAGTATGCCTTGGCGCGACGGGCAAGTCCTGTACCGATGCTGTCTGGTTATCGCGTGGTGACGACTTGTCGACCGGTCCGTGCGGATCAGCGCTCCAGGTGCTCGGGCTTCACCGGTTCGCCGGACCTGGCATGCAATTGGGCGCGAATGTCTTCGAACATCCGGTCGTAATCCGCGTGCTGGGCAATGGGCAGCCCGGCGGGATTGGGCAGGCCATGGCGGATGGCGATGCGGCTGGCTTCGTGGGCGAAGTTGAAGGCCAGGTCGCGGGGCAGCACGAAGGTCTCGTTGAACGCCTTGCCGTCGATCTCGCCCTGCATGTCGAAGCTCATGCAGGTGCCTTCGGCGGGATCCTCGACTTTCTGGTAGCGCAGATGAATGTCGAAGCTGTGATCGGTCTTTTGCAGTGCGCTGTGGACGATATGCAGATGGCCAGGCTCGAACATGGACGGGCTCCCACGCAGGCAGGTGTATGTGTCGGGGTAGACACTACCCTGCCGGGCGGGTTCAGCGATTGTCGTCGGTCAGTTGCGGCTGCCTGGGGGGCTCTGGCCGCGACCAGATCCACAGGTTGCCCATGGCCATGCCGGCGATCGCCAGGTACAGCCACCAGACATGCTTGAGCAGGCACAGCATGAGGATGGCGCAGGCCAGCATGCTGATCGTGGCGCTGATCTTGCTGGCCCGCGAGACCAGGCGGCCATTGCGCCAGTTGCGCAGCATCGGCCCGAACAGCCGGTGGTTCTCCAGCCAGGCATTGAGCCGCGGCGAGCTGCGCGTGGCTGCCCAGGCCGCCAGAAGCACGAACTCGGTGGTGGGCAGGCCGGGCACGAAAATGCCGATGATGCCTATACCGAGGCTGGTATAGGCGAGGATGCCGAAGAGCAGGCGCGAGAGTCGTGAGCCGGGTGGTCTGTAGGTCATGGTCATGATCGGTGGACTTGAAAGCCCGGCAAGCTTAACAGGCTGGTCGCCAATGTCATGCCTGGACCGTCTCGGCCTGTGGCGCGTCGGCATAGGCATGCTCCAGCAGAACGGTAAAGCGTTCGAAGGCCGCCAGGGCGCCCCGGTCCAGCTCGGCCTCCTGCTCGGCCGTCAGCGGCAGGGTGTCGAGCATACGCGTGAAGCTTTTCCAGCCGGCTGCGCGGCCGCCTTCGGGTTCGCCCAGGTGACGGGCGCCGAAGCTTTGGCTCAGGCCCAGGGCCTCGGCACGCTTGATCAGAAAGGCTGCGCCGAGTTTGGAACCCTCGGACACGAACAGCCAGCCCAGCGCCTCGGCCTGGCTCGGCTGCTGTACGGCGCCTGGCAAGCCGGCCGGCAGCGCCGCGTTGAGGTCTGCCAGGTCGGCGGCGGCCTGGGTGGCGCGACAGCGTTGTGGCAGGTCGCCTATCAGGATGGCCAGTTGCGGGTCGCGATAAAGGGCCTGCAGTTCGGTCTGGAACAGGTACTGGGCCTTCACGAAGCGCGTATAGCCGGGCAGGCTGGCGAAGGGCGCTTGGGCCTTGACCAGCTGGTCGAGGCGCGCATGCGGTTCGTGGGTGATCTGGTTCAGGCGTTGCGAGCGAAGTTCGGTGCTGCTCATTGAATCATCCTTGTGGGGGGGGCAGGTGGGCTGTTGACTAGACGAATGGGCGCCGGCTGGCGCGTAAAAAAAGCGCGGGTCGCGCCAGCTGCGCGACCCGCTGTGGCGTGCTCAGATGTCCCACACCAGGTTGACGCTGAAGTTGCGCCCAGGCTGGGTCAGGCGATCCAGATTGGCCGGAGCGGTCACCCCGGCTTCGCCTACGCCGTCGTAGCCGCGCACGTCATCCCATAGCCAGTATTTCTTGTCGGTCAGGTTGTACAGGCCGGCGCTGAGGGTCAGGTCCTGGCTGAGCTTGTAGTAGCCGCTGAGGTCCAGCACGCCGAAGCCTGGCGTCTTGAACTGGCTGGAGACGCCATCGGGGGTGTGGAAAGTGCTGTCGTCCACGCGGGTCTTGCGCTTGACCAGCGTCCAGCTCAGCAGCCCGCCGTAGGTGTCCTGCTCGTAGCCCAGGCCGAATACTCCTGTCAGCGGGTTGATGCTGTTGAGCGGCTGGCCGCTGTCATCGTTGCGGCCATGCAGGTAGGTCAGCGCCGCCTGGGTATACAGGCCTTGTGGTGCGCCAAGGCCTGCCAGTTCCAGGCGGCCCTTGAGTTCCACGCCCTTGATGGTGGCGTGGCGGATGTTGCTGGACTGGAAGGTCACCTGGTTGTAGCCCGGGCTCAGGGCGTCCTCGTTGATGAAGTCGCGGTACTTGCTATAGAACACCGCGACATCGAACGAGGCTGTGTCGAAGCGGCCCCGCAGGCCGGTTTCCAGGCTTCTGCTCTTTTCCGGGTCGAGGTTGGGGTTGGGCGCGACCGAGTAGCCCAGGCTGGGGTTGTCGAAGCGACCATACAGTGCCTTGGCCGACGGCGTGCGGAAGCCTTCGGCGTATTGCCCGTAGCCGGTGTAGTGCTCATTGAAGGCGTAGGTCACGCCGAACTTGGGCGATACCCGGTGCCAGGTCCGCTCGCTTTCCCGGACCTGGCTGCGGTCTTCGGCGCTCAGCGAATTGAGAAATTCCGGGGTCAGCTTCGGTTCCAGGCGCGTGTGGTCGTAACGCAGGCCGGGGGTGAAGGTCCAGGCGTTCCAGGCGATCTGGTCCTGGATGAACAGCGCACGGCTGGTGAGGGTCGGGTCCGGGAAGTCGCTGGTCGGCAGCAGGCGATCGCCGGGGCTGTCGGCGCCCACCGCGCGGCAGGAACCGAACACCCGTGCGCAGGTGCCGGAGCCGCTGCGCAGCCCGGTGACCTTCTGCTGCTTGAGGGTGGCGCCGTAGGTTAGCTGATGTTCGGTAGCGCCCAGGCTGAAGGCCTTGTCGGCCTGGAGGTCGAAGATCCACTGGCGTTCCCGGTAAGTGGTCTCGCGGGTGCGATAGACATCCCGGGAGAACGGGAAATAGCGCTCGTCGGTGGACTGGTCGGTCTTGGCATTCTGGTAGTTGAGGCTCCACTTCAACTGGTCGGCCAGCCGGCTGTCCAGGGCCAGGCGTTGGTCGATGCCGAAACGTTCGCGGCTGATGGTGTCGTTGCCCAGCCGTGACTGATACATGCCCAGGCCACTGCCGGCGTTGAAGGGGCCACCGACCGCGCTGCGCAGGTTGGTGTCGCGGTCATCCTTGTAGCGCTCGTAGGTCAGGCCCAGACGGTCGTCGTCGGCGTAGTTCCAACCCAGCTTGGCCAGCACGTTGGTGCTGCGCACGTCCTGCGGGTTGGCCTGGGTGCGCGTCAGGCCGTCGCCACCGCGGCCGCCGTGCGATTCGGTCTCGTGACCATTGCGTTGGCTGAGGTGCAGCAGGGCGTCGACGTCATCGTGGCGACCGGCCAGGGTCGCCGAGGTCAGCCAGCTGTCGTCGGCGGAGCTGTAGCCGGCCTTGAGCCGCGCGCCGGAGTCCCGGCCCGCCTTGATGATGTCGTAGGGGTCCAGGGTGTAGTAGCTGACCACGCCGCCGATGGCGCTGCTGCCATACAGGGCCGAAGCCGGGCCACGGAGGATTTCCACGCGCTTGACGATTTCCGGGTCGACGTAATTGCGCTGGGTCTGAGCGTAAGGGCCGCTGAAGAAGCGGTCGGGCACCTCGACGCCGTCGACCTGGGTGAGGATGCGGTCGCCGTCGATACCGCGGATGTTGTAGCCGCTGGTACCGGCACGCTGGCCGGCGCCGCCTACCGAAACCCCCGGTTCGTAGCGCACCAGGTCGCGGATGCTGTTCACGTTGTCGCGGTCGAGCTGCTCGCGGCCCTGCACGCTGACGGTGCTGCTGACCGCCGTGATGTCCTGGGCCTGGCGGGTGGCGCTGATGGTGGTCTGCTGCAGTTCCAGCGTGCCGTTCGCCGCACGGCGCTGCAGGATGACGTTCTGCGTGCCGGCGCGGCGATAGCTCAGGCTGGTGCCGGCCAGCAGCCGCTCCAGTGCCTGTTCGGCGGAAAGCTGGCCTTCTGCGCCGGGCGAGGTGGTGTTGCGGGTCAGGTCCGAAGTGGCGCCCACCTGCCAGCCGGTGACCCGACTGAATTCGTTGAGGGCGGTGGCCAGCGGCTGTTGAGCGATGTTGAAACGATACTGGCCGGCGCTGTGCTGTGCGACCGGCGCGGCTTCCGCGGCGAACGCCGGAAACACTGGCAATCCTGCGGCCAGCAGGGCCAGGCCGAGCAACGATGGAGCGAACCTGGCGCAAGGATGAGCAGAGGATGAAACGGCGGATGGCATCGGAAAGGGCTCCCTGTCGTGCATCTTTTTTGAGTCATGGCTGATGGCTTGTAATGCGAATCAGTTGCATTGGCCATGACTAGACGAACGACCGCCGCAAACCACGTAAAAAGATTTCGATTGGGGAGTGCGCCGCAGCGGGATTTCAGTTGAGGATCAGCAGCCTGGGCAGCTCGTGAAGGCTCGCCGAGGTGACCTGCGCCAGTGAACGCACCACATCCAGCGGGTCATCGAGGCGGTAGTTGCCGGTGACGTTGACCTTCGCCAGGGTCGGGCTGGCCGTGACGATCAGGCCGGGGTAGTAGCGGCGCAGCTCGTCGAGGACCTGGCCCAGCGGGCAGTTGTCGAACACCAGGCGTCCCTGCACCCAGGCCAGGTCGCGAGCCGGGTCCAGGCGCTGGCGCTGGCCGAGCCCGTCCGGCCCGAGGCTGACACTGTCACCGGCTGCCAGGCGCAGGCGCGCGCCCCCCGAGGCGGCATGGATATCCGCCGCCCCGCGTTGTACCTGCACCCTGGCCTGGCCATCCAGATAACGCAGCGACAGCGCCGAACCCTGGGTGCTGACGCGTAGCGGCCCGGCGGCGATTTCCAGGGGCAGGCCCCGGGCTTCGGGAACGTCGAGGAAGGCTTCGCCCTCGTACAGGCGTGCTTCGCGATGCTGGCTGTCGATCTGGCTGGAGAATGCCGAGCGGGTATTGAGCAGCACGCTGGAGCCGTCGGCCAGTTGCAGGCGCTGGCGCTCGCCGGCCACGGTGAGGTGGTCGGCCTGCAGGCGTAGCGGCAGGTCGATGCCGTAGCCGATGCCCAGTAGCACGGCAGCCGCGACCATCGGCCGAATCCAGGCGCGCAGGCGCTGCCGGCGTGAGGTGCGGGCGCCCAGGGCATTGGCCGTGTCGCGTATCACCTGGCCGTTCCAGATCGCCTCGGCCTGGGCGAAGGCTTCGGCATGCGCCGGGTCGGCGCGCAGCCAGGCCTGGAAGCGCGCCTGCTGGGCGGAATCGGCGCTTTCCAGTTCGATCAGCCAGTCCAGGGCCTGATCCATTGCGCGCTGGTCCGCTGCCCGGGCGGCAGGTCCTTGCGGGCGATGAGGGGGTACGGCCACGGTCATCCTCGGAGAAGCTTGAATGGAGGGCAGTTTTGGTGAGCGCTCAGGCGGGGTCAAGCCTGGCGATGACGCCGATGCAGATCGCCATGATCAGCTTCAGCTCCTTCTGCACGGTGCTGGGCGAGACATTCAGCGCATCGGCGATTTCCTGGTAGCTGCAACCGTGCAGGCGGCTGAGCACGAAGATCCGCTGTTGGCGTGGGCTGAGCTGGCCGAGGCGCGCGCCCAGGCTGTCGAGCAGGCGCCGGGCATGTGCGCAGTCCTCGGGCGAGCCCAGCTGCGCCGCGACGCTCTCCAGCTCTTGGGGCGACACGTCCTCCACCAGGGTGCGCTGACGGACGCGCCGGGCGCGCAGGTGGTCTAGGGCCAGGTTGCGGGCGGTCTGGTAGACGAAAGGTTCGAGGTGCTCGACACCGCGCTCGTTCAAGGCACGGGTGACGCGCAGCCAGGTTTCCTGCAGCAGGTCTTCGGCGGTGCTGCGGCTGCCGACCATCCGCTGCAGGATTTTCAGCAGCACGTCGCGTTGGGACTGAAACACAGCGTTGAAGCGAGAGTGGGGCACGGGAAGGCTCGCACTGAAAACGAGCCGATGATAATGCTTATCAATAGCGTAAGTTTCAAGCTGCAAGTTCAAGTGCTTCGCACAGGCGGCGACTCACTCTTGCTTGCAGCTTGCCGCTCAGGAAGCGTTGTGCAGCGCCAGGCAGTTGTCGAGCATGCGGTTGGAGAACGCCCATTCGTTGTCGTACCAGGCCAGCACCTTCAGCAGGCGTCCGCTGACCTTGGTGTGGTTGGCGTCGAAGATCGACGACAGCGGGTTGTGATTGAAGTCGTGGGACACCAGCGGCAGGTTGTTGTAGCCCAGCACGCGGGAGTGTTGACTGGCTTCTTTCATCAGCGCATTGACTTCATCGGCAGTGGTGTCGCGCTGCAGTTGCACGGTGAGGTCGACCAGCGAAACGTTGATGACCGGTACGCGCACCGCCATGCCGGTGAGCTTGCCGGCCAGCTCCGGCAGCACCAGGCCCACGGCTTCGGCGGCGCCGGTCTTGCTGGGGATCATCGACTGGGTGGCGGAACGGGCACGGTAAGGATCGGTGTGGTAGACGTCGATCAGGTTCTGGTCGTTGGTGTAGGCATGCACGGTGGTCATCAGGCCGCTTTCGATGCCCAGCTCACGATGCAGTACCTGGGCCACCGGGGCCAGGCAGTTGGTGGTGCAGGAGGCGTTGGAAATGATCTGGTGCGACTGGCGCAGCACGTCATGGTTGACGCCGTAGACCACGGTGGCATCGGCACCCTGGGCCGGTGCGGAGATGATCACCTTGCGGGCGCCAGCGGCGATGTGCGCGGCGGCCTTTTCGCGGCTGGTGAACAGCCCGGTGCACTCGAACACCACATCGACCTGCTGGGCCTTCCACGGCAGTTCGGCAGGGTTGCGGATGGCGCTGACCGCAATACGGTCACCGTTGACGGTCAGGCTTTCGCTGTCGCATTCGACGGTGCCGGCAAAGGCGCCATGGACGGTGTCGAAACGCAGCAGGTGGGCGTTCATCTCGCTGTTGCCCAGGTCGTTGATGGCGACGACCTGCAGGTCTTGCCTATAACCTTGGGTATAGAGTGCGCGCAGGACGTTACGACCGATGCGGCCAAAACCGTTGATTGCAATGCGAAGAGCCATGAAGTCGTCCTCAGTCGATTTGTTGTTTGAATTACAAGATTATTCTCATGAAAATAGAAAACAAGCCTTTTTGGTGGCAATATTTTCATAAACCTACAAATACAAACCTGTAAGGTCCACTGTCATGTCCCTGGTCGTGCCGCTTTCCGTCCTGCCGCAGACCGGTGAATGTCCGCATCCTTTACGGGTAACCATAGACCCGAGCCTGGAGTTCATCACATGCATCCCCGCATTCTAGAGGTCACCCAACGGCTGATCGAACGCAGCCGCCCGACCCGCCAGCGCTACCTGCAACTGATCCGTGACGCGGCCAGCGACGAGCCCATGCGCGCGCGGCTGCAATGCGCCAACTTCGCCCACGGCGTGGCGGGTTGCGGGGCCGACGACAAGCAGACCCTGCGACTGATGAACGCCGCCAACGTGGCCATCGTCTCGGCCTACAACGACATGCTTTCCGCCCACCAGCCCTATGAACACTTCCCGGAGCGCATCAAGCAGGCACTGCGCGAGGTCGGCTCGGTCGGCCAGTTCGCCGGCGGTGTGCCGGCCATGTGCGATGGCGTGACCCAGGGCGAGCCGGGCATGGAGCTGGCCATCGCCAGCCGCGAGACCATCGCCATGTCCACCGCCGTGGCGCTGTCGCACAACATGTTCGACGCCGCGCTGATGCTCGGCATCTGCGACAAGATCGTGCCGGGTCTGATGATGGGCGCGCTGCGTTTCGGCCACCTGCCGACCCTGCTGGTGCCAGGCGGGCCGATGGTTTCGGGGCTGTCCAACAAGGAAAAGGCCGACGTGCGCCAGCGCTACGCCGAGGGCAAGGCCAGCCGCGAGGAACTGCTGGACTCGGAAATGAAGTCCTACCATGGGCCGGGCACCTGCACCTTCTACGGCACCGCCAACACCAACCAGCTGGTCATGGAAGTGATGGGCCTGCACCTGCCCGGCGCGTCGTTCGTCAACCCCTACACGCCGTTGCGCGATGCGCTGACCGTCGAGGCCGCGCAGCAGGTCACGCGCATGACCCGGCAGAGCGGCAACTACATGCCACTGGGCGAGATCGTCGACGAGAAGGCCATCATCAACTCCATCGTCGCCCTGCACGCCACCGGCGGTTCCACCAACCACACCCTGCATATGCCGGCCATCGCCCGCGCGGCGGGCATCCTGCTGACCTGGCAGGACATGGCCGAACTCTCCGACGTGGTGCCGACCCTCAGCCACGTCTATCCCAACGGCAAGGCCGACATCAATCACTTCCAGGCCGCTGGCGGCATGTCGTTCCTGATTCGCGAACTGCTCGATGCCGGCCTGCTGCACGAAGACGTCAACACCGTGGCCGGCCACGGGCTGCGTCGCTACACCCAGGAGCCGTTTCTCGAAGACGGCCAGCTGGTGTGGCGCGAAGGTCCGCTGCACAGCCTCGACGAGAACATCCTGCGCCCGGTGGCGCGGCCATTCTCGCCGGAAGGCGGCCTGCGGGTGATGGAAGGCAACCTGGGCCGCGGGGTGATGAAGGTTTCGGCGGTGGCACCCGAGCATCAGGTGGTCGAGGCGCCGGCGCGGGTCTTCGAGGACCAGCAGGCGCTGGCCGATGCCTTCAAGGCCGGCGAACTGGAGCGTGATTTCGTCGCCGTGATGCGCTTCCAGGGGCCGCGCTGCAACGGTATGCCCGAGCTGCACAAGATGACGCCCTTCCTTGGCGTGCTGCAGGACCGCGGCTTCAAGGTGGCGTTGGTCACCGACGGGCGGATGTCTGGTGCCTCGGGCAAGATTCCGGCGGCCATCCATGTATGCCCCGAGGCCTACGACGGCGGCCCGCTGGCCCTGGTGCGCGACGGCGACCTGATCCGCGTGGATGGGGTCAAGGGAACATTGCAAGTTCTGCTCGAACCGGGAGAATGGGCCGCCAGGACACCGGCCACCGCGCAGATCGACAGCAGCGTGGGTTGTGGCCGTGAGTTGTTCGGTTTCATGCGCCAGGCCTTCAGCTCTGCGGAGCAGGGGGCCAGCGCCTTCACCGCAAGCCTGGAGGGACTCAAGTGAAGCTGGCTCTGGTAGGAGACATTGGCGGGACCAATGCGCGTTTCGCCATCTGGGAGGATGACCGGCTGCACTCGGTGCGGGTATTCGCCACCGCCGATTATCCCGGCCCGGAACAGGCCGTAGAGGTGTACCTGCAGGACCTCGACCTGCAGCGCGGCGATGTCAGCCATGCCTGCCTGGCGGTCGCCGGGCCGGTGGACGGCGACGAGTTCCAGTTCACCAACAGCGCCTGGCACTTCAGCCGTGCCGGCTTCTGTTCGCACCTGAACATCGAACAGCTGCTGCTGGTCAACGATTTCACCGCCATGGCGCTGGGCATGACCCGCCTGGGCGACGACGAGTACCTGACCATCTGCCATGGCAAGGGCAAGCCGGAGCGGCCCTTCGTGGTGATCGGCCCCGGTACCGGCCTGGGCGTCGGCACCCTGCTCAAGACCGGCAGCGGTCGCTGGATGGCACTGCCCGGCGAGGGCGGGCACGTCAACCTGCCGATCGGCACGGCCCGCGAAGCCCTGTTGTGGACGCGCCTGATGGCGACCCACGAGCATGTCAGCGCCGAGACCGTGCTCAGCGGCGCCGGCCTGCTGAACCTCTACCGTGCCAGTTGCGAGCTGGACGCTATCGAGGCGCAGCTCAAGTCGCCGGCGGCGATCACCAAGGCGGCCCTGGAGGGCGACGCGGTGGCGGCGGCGGTGCTGGAGCAGTTCTGCGTGTTTCTCGGCCGGGTGGTGGGCAACAACGTGCTGACCCTCGGCGCCCTGGGCGGGGTGTATATTGCCGGGGGCATGGTGCCGCGCTTCACTGAATTCTTCCGCAACAGCGGCTTTCAGCGCGCCATGGGCGAGAAGGGCGTGATGAGCGACTATTGCAAGGGCTTGCCGGTATGGCTGGCCACCGCTGAATATCCGGGGCTGACGGGCGCGGGCGTGGCCCTGCAACAGGCCTTTGGCGACAGCGATGCCATCGAGCGGCCCGCCGAGGCGGCGGACCTGCCTGGCCAGGCGTAAGGCCCAGAGTGCCCCATAACAAAAACCATGGTTAACAGGGACGACTCTCTTGAGTGCTGCCAACAAGACCATTCTCCTGGTCGACGATGACCAGGAGATCCGTGAGCTGCTCGAAGCCTACCTGAGCCGCGCCGGGTTTCTGGTGCGCGCTACGGCCAATGGCGCGCAGTTTCGCCAGGCCTTCGACGAGGCGCCGGGTGACCTGCTGATCCTCGATGTGATGCTGCCCGACGAAGACGGCTTCAGCCTGTGCCGCTGGGTGCGCCAGCATCCGCGCCAGCCCCATGTGCCGATCATCATGCTCACCGCCAGCTCCGACGAGGCCGATCGCGTCATCGGCCTGGAGCTGGGCGCCGACGATTACCTGGGCAAACCCTTCAGCCCCCGCGAGCTGCTGGCCAGGGTCAAGGCGCTGCTGCGTCGTGCGCAGTTCGGCCAGGAGCGCCCGGCTGGCGAGATCCTGGTCTTCGACGACTGGCGCCTGGACATGGTCAGCCACCGGCTGTTCCACAACGATGGCGAAGAAGTGATTCTCTCCGGCGCCGACTTCGCGCTGCTCAAGCTGTTTCTCGACCACCCGCAACAGATCCTCGACCGCGACACCATCGGCAACGCCACCCGTGGCCGCGAGCCGATGCCGCTGGAGCGCATCGTCGACATGGCGGTCAGCCGCCTGCGCCAGCGCCTGCGTGATACGGAAAAACCACCGCGCCTGATCCGCACGGTGCGCGGCAGTGGCTACCTGCTGGCCGCCACCGTCCAGCCGGGCCACGGCCATTAAGCTGTTCGGCGGGCGGCGCCTGCCGCTGCCGCGCTCGCTGCTCGGGCGCATGCTGTTGCTCACCTTGCTGGCGGTGCTGCTCGGCCAGGCGCTGTCCAGCGTCATCTGGCTGTCGCAGCTGCGGGCCACGCAAATGGAAGGGCTGCTCAACAGCGCGCGCAGCCTGGCCTATTCGATGGCTGCCAGTGTCAGTTACTTCCGCTCCCTGCCGGTCAGCTACCGCCCCCTGGTGCTGGACCAGTTGCGCAGCATGGGCGGTACGCGCTTCGTGGTCTCGCTCAACGAACACCCGCTGGACATGCAGCAGTTGCCCGCCACGCCGCGCAAGGACGCGGTGATCCAGACCGTCGACGACGTGTTGCGTCAGTCGCTGGGGCGGCAGTTGCGCATCGCCGTGTGGTTCGTCGGCCCGGACGACCTGCGGCTGTTCAACAGCGGCCTGAAGCTTGATGAACTGCCGCGCTCCTGGGCCCACTACGCGCTGACCCTGGAGCCGGTCAATCCGCCGGTGCTGGTCACCCAGATCGAAATGGCCCCCGGTGAGTGGCTGTACATCGCTTCGCTGCTGCCCGAGCCCTACACCCTGCTGGAAGATCCCCAGCCACCGGTGCAGCAGGTCTGGTCCATCGCCCTGACCAGCGCCTTCCTGCTGCTGTTCATCGGCCTGCTGGTGCACTGGCAGAGTCGGCCGCTCAAGCGCCTGGCGCGCGCGGCCCGCGACCTGTCCCTGGATGTCGACAGCGCGCCGCAGATCGAAGGCGGCGGCAGCGAAGTGCAGGAGGTCAGCCGCGCCTTCCACACCATGCGCAACCGCATCAGCCGCTACCTGACCGAGCGTGGGCAATTGTTCAGCGCCATTTCCCATGACCTGCGCACGCCCATCACGCGGCTGCGCCTGCGCGTCGAACTGCTCGACGACCCGGCCTTGCAAGCGCGTTTCGAACGCGACCTCGACGAACTGGAGCTGCTGGTCAAAGGGGCCCTGCAGTGCGTCAAGGACACCGACATCCACGAGAACATCGAGCCGGTGGACCTCAACCATCTGCTCGACTGTCTGGTCGAGCCGTATCTGCTGCCCGGTGGGGAGGGGCGGGTGATTGTCTACGGCACTGCGCAGGCGCCGTATGCTGGCAAGCCCCTGGCGCTGCGCCGCTGCATCGGCAATCTCATCGACAACGCCCTCAAGTACGGCCATCGCGCGCATCTGCGCATCGAGGACAGCGACGAGGCCTTCGTCCTGCATGTCGACGACGAAGGCCCCGGCGTGCCGGAGCAGCGCCTGGAACAGGTGTTCGAGCCCAGCGTGCGGCTGGCCTCCAACCAGCCCGGTTACGGCCTGGGCCTGGGCATTGCACGCAACATCGCCCACAGCCATGGCGGCGAGGTGAGCTTGCAGAACATTCGCGACGGCGGCCTGCGCGTCACCCTGTGCCTGCCGCGCATCGACTAGGCGCCTTTGCGGCTGCGGCCGCTTCTGTCGAGATATTCAAACGCTATCAAATGTCACAATTCGGTGACCATCGCGCATCCCTTCGTTACCAAAGAGGAATATCCGCTTGGCTAGACTGCCTTCACGCGCAGGCAAAGATCTGCACCCGCATAACAACAAAAAGGTTGAACCGATGAATTCTCTGTCCCAGCTCGCTGCTGCTGTCGCCCTCGCATCCCTGTTTCCTCTCACCGCCATGGCCGCCGACCCCAAAGGTTCGGTGGAAGTCGTGCATTGGTGGACGTCCGGCGGTGAAAAGGCCGCTGTCGACGTCCTGCGCGCACAAGTCGAAAAAGACGGTTTCACCTGGAAAGACGGCGCCGTGGCCGGCGGTGGCGGTGCCACTGCGATGACCGTGCTCAAGAGTCGTACCGTGGCGGGTAACCCGCCTGGCGTGGCGCAGATCAAGGGGCCGGACATTCAGGAGTGGGGCGCCATGGGCCTGCTGTCCACCGACACCCTGACCGAGGTTGCCAAGCAGGAAAAATGGGACGAGCTGCTCGACAAGACCGTCTCCGATACCGTCAAGTACGACGGCGAATACGTCGCCGTGCCGGTCAACATCCACCGCGTCAACTGGCTGTGGATCAATCCGGCAGTCATGAAGAAGGCCGGTGTGGACAAGGCGCCGACCACCCTCGACGAATTCTACGCCGCCGCCGAAAAACTCAAGGCGGCGGGCTTCATCCCGCTGGCCCATGGCGGGCAGCCGTGGCAGGACAGCACCGTGTTCGAGAACGTGGTGCTTTCGGTAATGGGCGCCAAGGGCTACCACCAGGCGCTGGTCGAGCTGGACGACAAGGCTCTGACCGGCCCGGAAATGGTCAAGTCCTTCACCGAGCTGAAGAAGATCGCCACCTACATGGACCCCAACCGCGCCGGTCGTGACTGGAACATCGCCGCCGCCGACGTGATCAACGGCAAGGCCGGCATGCAGATCATGGGCGACTGGGCCAAGAGCGAGTGGACTGCCGCCAAGAAGATCGCCGGCAAGGACTACCAGTGCGTAGCCTTCCCTGGCACTGACAAGGCTTTCACCTATAACGTCGATTCCCTGGCGATCTTCAAGCTCAACGCCGATCGCAAAGGCGACATCGCCGCCCAGCAGGACCTCGCCCGCGTCGCCCTGGGCGAAGACTTCCAGAAGGTCTTCAGCATCAACAAGGGTTCGATCCCGGTGCGCAAGGACATGCTGGCCAACATGACCAAATACGACTTCGACAGTTGCGCCCAGGCCTCGGCCAAGGACTTCCTGGCCGATGCCGGCAACGGTGGCCTGCAGCCGAGCATGGCGCACAACATGGCCACCTCGCTGGCCGTGCAGGGTGCGATCTTCGATGTGGTGACCAACTACATCAACGATCCGAAGGCCGACCCGGCGCAGGCGGCCAAGAAGCTCGCCGCGGCGATCAAGGCCGCCCGCTGAGTGCCTGATGCAGGAGCGGCCAGGCCGCTCCTGCGCAATGCAGTTCTCCATGCAGTCAGTGACGCCAGCACCTCCTGTGGGGCGCTGCGGCCAGCTGCTGCCTGAAATCGACCCGACCGGATGTTTACGATGAGTTCTGTCGCTGTGTTCAACAAGGCTTCACCGCTCGATGCGCTGCAGCGCTGGCTGCCCAAGCTGGTACTGGCGCCGAGCATGGTCATCGTGCTGGTGGGCTTCTATGGCTACATCCTGTGGACCCTGGTGCTGTCGTTCACCAACTCGACCTTCCTGCCGTCCTACAAGTGGGCGGGGCTGGCGCAGTACGCGCGGCTGATGGACAACGACCGCTGGTGGGTGGCGAGCAAGAACCTGCTGCTGTTCGGCGGCCTGTTCATCGGTATCAGCCTGGTGGTGGGGGTGATCCTCGCCGTCCTGCTGGATCAGCGCATTCGCCGTGAAGGTGCGATCCGCACCATCTACCTGTACCCCATGGCGCTGTCGATGATCGTCACCGGCACGGCCTGGAAATGGCTGCTCAACCCTGGTCTGGGCCTGGACAAGCTGCTGCGCGACTGGGGCTGGGAAGGCTTTCGCCTCGACTGGCTGGTCGATCCCGACCGCGTGGTCTACTGCCTGGTGATCGCTGCGGTGTGGCAAGCCTCCGGCTTCGTGATGGCGCTGTTCCTGGCCGGGCTGCGCAGCGTCGACCAGTCGATCATCCGTGCCGCGCAAATGGATGGCGCCAGCTTGCCGCTGATCTACTGGCGCGTGGTGCTGCCGAGCCTGCGCCCGGTGTTCTTCAGTGCGGTGATGATCCTCGCGCACATCGCCATCAAGAGCTTCGACCTGGTCGCGGCAATGACCGCCGGTGGCCCTGGCTACTCCTCGGACCTGCCGGCGATGTTCATGTACGCCTTCACCTTCAGCCGCGGGCAGATGGGCATGGGCTCGGCCAGTGCGATTCTGATGCTCGGCGCGATCCTCGCCATCCTGGTGCCTTACCTGTACTCGGAACTGCGGAGCAAGCGCCATGCATAACACCTTCTCGTTCAACCGGCTGCTGATCCACGCCGTGCTGCTGCTGGCTTGCGTGCTGTACCTGGTGCCGCTGGTGGTGATGCTGCTGACCAGCTTCAAGACCCCCGAGGACATCGGCAGTGGCAACCTGCTGAGCTGGCCGGCGGTGGTCACCACCATCGGCTGGGTCAAGGCCTGGGACATCGTCGATGGCTACTTCTGGAACTCGATCCGCATCACCTTCCCGGCGGTGATCATCTCCACCGCTATCGGTGCGCTGAACGGCTACGTGCTGTCGATGTGGCGCTTCCGGGGTTCGCAGCTGTTCTTCGGGCTGCTGCTGTTCGGCTGCTTCCTGCCGTTCCAGACCGTGCTGCTGCCGGCGTCCTTCACCCTCGGCAAGCTGGGCCTGGCCAGCACCACCCCCGGCCTGGTGCTGGTTCATGTGGTGTACGGCCTGGCGTTCACCACGCTGTTCTTCCGCAACTTCTACGTGACCATCCCCGACGCCCTGGTGCGTGCGGCGCGGCTGGATGGCGCGGGATTCTTCACCATCTTCTGGCGCATCGTGCTGCCGATGTCGACGCCGATCATCATGGTCTGCCTGATCTGGCAGTTCACCCAGATCTGGAACGACTTCCTGTTCGGCGTGGTGTTCTCCAGCGGCGACTCGCAACCGATCACCGTAGCCCTGAACAACCTGGTCAACACCAGTACCGGGGTCAAGGAATACAACGTAGACATGGCGGCGGCGATGATTGCCGGGCTGCCGACCCTGCTGGTCTACATCCTGGCTGGCAAGTACTTCCTGCGCGGCCTCACCGCTGGCGCGGTCAAGGGCTGACTGAAAAGGTTTAAGCATGGCGACTCTCGAACTGCGAAACGTAAACAAGAGCTACGGCAGCGGCTTGCCGGATACCCTGAAAAACATCGAACTGAAGATCAAGGACGGCGAGTTCCTCATTCTGGTCGGGCCTTCGGGCTGCGGTAAGTCGACCCTGATGAACTGCATCGCCGGCCTGGAAAGCATCACCGGCGGGGCGATCCTCATCGACGGCCAGGACGTCAGCAGCACCAGCCCCAAGGATCGTGACATCGCCATGGTGTTCCAGTCCTACGCGCTGTACCCGACCATGAGCGTGCGCGAGAACATCGAGTTCGGCCTGAAGATCCGCAAGCTGCCCAAGGCCGAGATCGACGAGGAAGTGGCGCGGGTGGCGCGGCTGCTGCAGATCGAGCACCTGCTCGAACGCAAGCCGGCGCAGCTGTCCGGTGGCCAGCAACAGCGTGTGGCGATGGGCCGGGCGCTGGCGCGGCGGCCGAAGATCTACCTGTTCGACGAACCGCTGTCGAACCTCGACGCCAAGCTGCGCGTCGAGATGCGCACCGAAATGAAACTGATGCACCAGCGCCTGAAGACCACCACGGTGTACGTCACCCACGACCAGATCGAGGCCATGACCCTGGGCGACAAGGTGGCGGTGATGAAGGACGGCATCGTCCAGCAGTTCGGTACGCCGCGGGAGATCTACAACGACCCGGCCAACCAGTTCGTCGCCAGCTTCATCGGTTCGCCGCCGATGAACTTCATTCCCCTGCGCCTGCAACGTCGCGATGGCCGCCTGCTGGCGCTGCTCGACAGCGGCCAGGCGCGCTGCGAGCTGCCGTTGGGGATGAACGATGCGGGGCTGGAAGACCGTGACGTGATCCTGGGCATTCGCCCCGAGCAGATCGGCCTGGCCAGCGGTGAGAGCCAGAGCCAGGGCCTGCCCAGTGTGCGCGCCGAGGTGCAGGTGGTGGAGCCCACCGGGCCGGACACCCTGGTGTTCGTCAACCTCAACCAGACCAAGGTCTGCTGCCGCCTGGCGCCGGACCAGGCACCGCAGGTGGGCGAAAGCCTAACCCTGCAGTTCGATCCGGCCCGGGTGCTGCTGTTCGATGCGGCCACCGGTGAGCGCCTCGGCGTGCTGGGCCGTGCCGCCGGGGCCGAGCGCGGCGGCAACGTCACACAGTTGAGCCGCAAGTGATCCTCCGCGGCTGGCCGGGCTGCCAGCAGCCAGCCGTGGTTGCAACCAAAGGAAGTCGCAAGACCCAAAGCAATAACAATAAATCGAGGACCAGAACAATGAGCAACAGCAAAGCGCAATCGCGTCCACGCCTGAACTGGGCGCACAAGCTGTCGATGGTCGGGGCCATGGCCCTGGCCGGCAGCGCCCAGGCGGCCGACGCCTTCAGTGCCGATTCGCCCTGGATGACCGGTGACTGGGGTGGGACGCGCACCGAGCTGCTGGACAAAGGCTATGACTTCTCCCTGGAGTACGTTGGCGAAGCGGCGAGCAACCTCGATGGCGGCTACAACGACAACACCACGGCACGCTACAGCGACCAGTTCGCCTTCGGCCTGAAGGTCGACCTGCAGAAAGCCTTCGGCTGGCACGACGCCGAGTTCAAGCTGGCGATCACCGAGCGCAGCGGGCGCAACATTTCCAACGACCGCATCGGCGACCCGCGTGCCGGTACGCTCAGCTCCTCGCAGGAAGTCTGGGGCCGTGGCCAGACCTGGCGCCTGACCCAGATGTGGATCAAGCAGAAGTATTTCGACGGTGCCCTGGACCTCAAATTCGGTCGCTACGGACCGGGTGAAGACTTTGCCTCCTTCCCTTGCGACTTCCAGAACCTGACCCTGTGCGGCGCACAGACCGCCAACTACGTGAACACCTGGTACAACTGGCCAGTAAGCCAGTGGGGCGGTCGGGTCAAATACAACCTGACCCCTGAGGTCTATGCACAGGTCGGCGTGTTCGAGCAGAACCCCTCCAACCTGGAAATCGGCAACGGCTTCAAGCTCAGCGGCAGCGGCACCAAGGGTGCACTGATTCCGGTCGAGCTGGTGTGGACGCCCAAGGTCAATGCGCTGCCCGGTGAATACCGTGTCGGTTACTACTACAGCACGCCGAAGGCTGACGATGTCTACGAGGGCGCCGATGGCCGTCCGCAGCCGGTGTCGGGCGGCGACTTCAAGACCCATGGCAGCAAGCACGGCTTCTGGGTCGCAGGCCAGCAACAGCTGACCACCCACAACGGCGATGCGTCGCGGGGCCTGAGCGTGTTCGCCACGGTCACCATCCACGACAAGGACACCAACTACATCGACAACTTCCAGAACCTCGGCCTAGTCTACAAAGGCCCGTTCGACTCGCGGCCCAAGGATGACATCGGCATCGGCGTGGCGCGCATCCACGTCAACGATGACGCCCAGGATCGCCGCCGTCTGGTCAACCAGCTCAGCGGCATCAGCGACTACGACAACCCTGGCTTCCTGCCGGTGCAGGACACCGAGTACAACTCCGAGATCTACTACGGCTTCCATGTCACCAACTGGCTGACCGTGCGTCCCAACCTGCAGTACATCCGCCATCCTGGCGGTGTGGACAAGGTGGACGATGCGCTGGTCGCGGGCCTGAAGATCCAGTCCAAGTTCTAAACGCGTTCGTGTGTGCTTGCGGGCAGCCTGGCTGCCCGCTTTTTTTGTGCGGGTGACGGCCCATGGCCGGCGCTCGCGGTGAACCGATCGGGACAGGGCGATGGACGAACATCCTTTGCAGCGATTCTTCAGCGCACGCCGGCCGCGTGCGACGTTCGAGTGGGAGCGCTACCAGGCCCATGAGGTGCTGCTGATCGATCACCCGCGTTGCCAGGCGGCGTTCAGCCGCCAGGGCGCGCAATTGGTGCATTTCCAGCCCCGCGATCAGAAGCCCTGGTTGTGGTGCGCCACGCACTGGCCGGCGGTGGGGGCGATTCGTGGTGGCGTGCCAGTGTGCTGGCCGTGGCATGGGCGGCACCCGGAGGAGAGCGGCTGGCCGGCGCATGGCTGGGCCCGGCTGCTGAACTGGAAGCTGCTCGACAGCCAGACCGAGGAGCACGGCGTACGCCTGCACTGGCGCCTGCAACTGTGGGACTGGCAGGCGGATCTGCACGCCGAGCTGGGCGATACCCTGCGTCTGGACCTGAGCACCCGGCACCAGGACAGCGAGCCGTGTCATTTCAGCCAGGCCTTGCATGCCTATTGGCGCATCAGCGATGTCAACGAAGTGGCCCTGCAGGGCCTGGATGGCGCGCCCGGTTATGACCAGTTGCGTCGCCAGACCTGCCGGCAGAGCGGCGAACTGCGCGTTCAGGGTGCCTGCGAGCAGGTCTTCGAGCACGAAGGTCGCGTGCGCCTGCAGGACCCGGGCTGGCAGCGCGGGCTGAACATCGATGTCGACGACAGCCCCAAAACGGCCGTGTGGCACCCTGGCAAGCGGCCGTTGCTGGGCCTGGGCGGCAACGAGGTGCAAGGCTTCGTACGCGTCGAAGCGGCCGGCAGCCACGGTCTGCGGCAAGGTCTGCAACCGGGCGAACAGGCTCGCTTGAGCCTGCAGGCCAGCCTGGCCTGAGCCCGTTATAAGCGGACCGTACTTTGTCCGGCAGAAGCGGCTTCCGCCGCGAAAAGCTTTCCGGCTGAAGCCGGTCCCACCGGCCACTGCCCGGCACCGCGTGCCTCTGCGAAATTGTGTTCACCCGGCAGAAGCGGCTTCAGCCGCGAAAAGCTTCCCGGCTGAAGCCGGTCCCACCGGCCACTGCCCGGCACCGCGTGCCTCTACTAAATCGCGTTCAACCGGTAGGCGCGGCTTCAGCCGCGCACAGGTTTCCATCGGGTCAGGCCAGGGCGGCTGTTGCACCGCATTCAGGCGTGCTGCGCGAAAAGCGTGCGCCATCGAGGCCGCGACAAGGGGGCGAAAAGCCCGCGAAAATTCGCTAAATATATGAATTTATTAGGTAAATGAATTCTGGCATTGCCCTTGCTCTGACGATTCCAAACTTGGATACAAGATGGAATCTCAGTGTATGTCCCCAGCACCCGTCGCCTGCACCCTTGCTGACTGGCAAGGTTTCTACCGTAACGCTCAACAGCCCCGCGAGCTGCTCCATGCCCTGCTGGGCAGCCTGAGCCAGGACGATGCCGCCTGGATCACCCTGGCCAGCCCGGCGCTGCTGGAGGCCCAGCTCGATGCCTTGCAGGCACGCCTGGACGCGGCGGGTGGCAACCTGGACAGCCTGCCGCTGTACGGCGTGCCGTTCGCCATCAAGGACAACATCGACGCCGCCGGCTGGCCGACCACTGCGGCCTGCGAGGCCTTCGCCTACGTGGCCGAAGCCGATGCCACCGTGGTGCAGCGCCTGCGCGCCGCCGGTGCGGTGCTGATCGGCAAGACCAACCTCGACCAGTTCGCCACTGGCCTGGTCGGCACCCGTTCGCCGTTCGGTGCCGTGCCCAACAGCTTCAATCCCGACTACGTCAGCGGCGGCTCCAGCTCGGGTTCGGCCAGCGTCGTAGCGCGCGGCCTGGTGCCGTTTTCACTGGGCACCGACACCGCCGGCTCCGGGCGCGTGCCGGCCGGCTTCAACAACATCGTCGGCCTCAAGCCGACCAAGGGCTGGCTGCCCAACACCGGCCTGGTGCCGGCCTGCCGCTCGGTGGACTGCATCTCGGTGTTCGCCCTGAGCGTCGACGACGCCGAAGTGGTGGCCAAGCTCGCCGGCGGCTATGACGCCGCCGACCCCTACAGCCGCCAGAACCCGTACCGCGCGCCAGTGGCCATTGGCGCCGCACCGCGCCTGGCGGTGCCCGACCGCCTGGAGTTCTGCGCCGATGAGCAGACCCAGGCGGTCTTCGAACAGGCCCTCAAGGACCTGCAGGCCCTGGGTGCGCAGCTGGAAACCATCGACTTCAGCCCGTTCCGCACCCTGGCCGAGCAGCTTTACCAAGGCCCCTGGGTGGCCGAGCGTACCGTGGCGGTCGAGGGCGTCGACCCCGAGACCATGGACCCGGTGGTGCGTGGCATCGTCGAGGGCGGCAAGCGCTACAGCGCCTGCGATGCCTACAAGGCCGAATACCTGCGCGCCGAGCTGTCGCGCCAGATCAACGACAGCCTGGCCGGCTTCGATGCCCTGGTGGTGCCGACCTCGCCGACCATCCGGCGCATCAGTGAAATGGCCCAGGAACCGGTGCTGTTCAACAGCCAGTTCGGCACCTACACCAACTTCACCAACCTGGCCGACCTCTCGGCCCTGGCCGTACCGGCCGGCCTGCGTGGCGACGGCCTGCCGGCCGGCATCACCTTCCTCGCGCCGGCCTGGCACGACCTGGCCCTGGCCAGCCTGGGCAAGCGCTGGCAGCAATCCCTGGACCTGACCCTGGGCGCCACCGGGCGCCGCCTGCCGACTCCGGCACCTGTGGTGCAGGCGCCGGGCAGCGTGCGGGTGGCGGTGGTTGGTGCGCACCTGACCGGCATGCCGCTGAACTTCCAGCTCACCAGCCGCGATGCGGTGCTGGTGGAGCAGACCCTCACCGCCAGCGACTACCGCCTCTACGCACTGCCCGGCACCGTGCCGCCCAAGCCGGGCCTGGCGCGCAGCCAGGAGGGCAGCGCGATCATCGTCGAACTGTGGGACATCCCGCTGGCGCGCTTCGGCGAATTCGTCGCGGAAATCCCGCCACCGCTGGGCATCGGCAACCTGCAGCTGGCCGACGGCCGCTGGGTCAAGGGCTTCATCTGCGAGCCGCTGGCGATCCAGGGTGCCCGTGACATCACCGCTTTCGGCGGCTGGCGCGCGTTCATCGCCAGCCAATCGGCCAACGCCCCGCAACGCGCCTAAGGAGCCTGTCATGTTCGATACCGTTCTGATCGCCAACCGCGGTGAAATCGCCGTACGCGCCATTCGCACGCTCAAGCGCCTGGGCGTACGCAGCGTCGCGGTGTACTCCGACGCCGACCGCAATGCCCAGCATGTGCGCGATGCCGATGTGGCCATCGCCCTGGGCGGTGACAAGCCGGCCGACAGCTACCTGCGCACCGACAAGATCCTGGCTGCCGCTCGGGAAACCGGTGCCCTGGCGATCTATCCGGGCTATGGCTTCCTGTCCGAGAGCGCCGAGTTCGCGGAGGCCTGCGAACAGGCCGGTATCGCCTTCGTCGGCCCGACCCCAGGACAGATCCGTGAGTTCGGCCTCAAGCACCGTGCTCGTGAGCTGGCCGCCGAGGCGGGGGTGCCCATGGCCCCCGGCACTGGCCTGTTGCAGAGCCTGGAAGAAGCCGTCGAGGCGGCGGCCGCCATCGGCTACCCGGTCATGCTCAAGACCACCGCCGGTGGTGGCGGTATCGGCCTGACCCGCTGCGCCGACGAGCCATCGCTGCGCAGCGCCTATGAAAGCGTCAAGCGCATGGGCGAGCAGTTCTTCAGCGACGCCGGGGTGTTTCTCGAACGTTTCGTCGACCAGGCGCGCCATGTCGAAGTGCAGATCTTCGGCGACGGCCAGGGCCGTGTCGTGGCACTGGGCGAGCGCGACTGCTCGTTGCAGCGGCGCAACCAGAAAGTGGTCGAGGAAACTCCGGCGCCGAACCTGCCGCAGGCCACCCGCGAACGCCTGCATGCCGCAGCGGTGCAACTGGGCCAGTCGGTGAGCTACCGCAGCGCCGGCACCGTGGAGTTCATCTACGACGCCGCGCGTGACGATTTCTACTTCCTCGAAGTGAATACCCGCCTGCAGGTCGAGCACCCGGTCACCGAGATGGTCACCGGCCTGGACCTGATCGAATGCATGCTGCAGGTGGCAGCCGGTGTGACGCCGGACTGGCTGGCCCTGGAGCGCGCGCCGCGGGGCGCGGCCATCGAAGTACGCCTGTACGCCGAAGACCCGCTGAAGAACTTCCTGCCCAGCCCCGGTGTACTCACCGATGTGTATTTCCCTGACGACGTACGCGTGGATGGTTGGGTCAGCACCGGCAGCGAAGTGTCGGCCTTCTACGACCCGATGATCGCCAAGCTGATCGTGCATGGCCGCGACCGCGCCGAGGCCATCGAGCGTATGCGCGCTGCCCTGGCCGCCACGCGCCTGCACGGCATCACCAGCAACCTCGACTACCTGCGCCAGGTGGTGGCCGACGAGCGCTTCGCCCGTGGCCAGGTGTGGACCCGGCTGCTCGATGACTTCGCCTTCCAGGCCAGCGTCATCGAGGTGCTGGAGCCGGGCACCTATTCCAGCGTGCAGGACGCACCGGGCCGCCTCGGCTACTGGGACATCGGTGTGCCGCCGTCCGGGCCGATGGACGAATATGCTTTCCGCCTGGCCAACCGCATCGTCGGTAACCATGCCAGTGCCGCCGGCCTGGAGTTCACCCTGCAGGGCCCGAGCCTGCGCTTTCACTGTGATGCACTGATCGCCCTGACCGGTGCCGATTGCCCGGCCGAGCTGGATGGCCAGGCCATCGACTACTGGCAGCCGGTGGCGGTACGCGCCGGCCAGGTGCTGCGCCTGGGCCGTGCGCGCAGTGGCTGCCGTACCTACCTGGCGGTGCGCAATGGCCTGGACGTGCCGCTGTATCTGGGCAGCCGTTCGACCTTTGCCCTCGGCCAGTTCGGCGGGCATGCCGGGCGCATCCTGCGTACCTCCGACATGCTCGCGGTGTCGCAACCGGCGTTGCCGGCCTGCACCACACCCGCGCCAGTCAGCGTGCCGCAGGCGGTGCACCCAGAGCTGATCCCCCGCTACGGCACCACCTGGGACATCGGCGTGCTCTACGGCCCGCACGGAGCTCCGGATTTCTTCACCAGCGAAGCCATCGAGCAGTTCTTCGCTGCCGAATGGGAGGTGCATTACAACTCCAACCGCCTGGGTGTGCGGCTGTCCGGCCCCAAGCCGAGCTGGACCCGTGCCGACGGTGGTGAGGCCGGTCTGCATCCGTCCAACGTGCACGACTGCGAATACGCCATCGGTGCGATCAACTTCACCGGCGACTTTCCGGTCATCCTCACCAAGGACGGCCCGAGCCTGGGCGGTTTCGTCTGCCCGGTGACCATCGCCAAGGCCGAGCTGTGGAAGGTCGGCCAGGTCAAGCCGGGCGACCGCCTGCGCTTTCACCCGATCAGCTTCCAGCAGGCGCAGAGTCTGGAGCAGGCGCAGCTGGGCTGCATCGAAAGCCTGGCGCCGATCAGCGCGCTGCCGCTGCCGGCCCCGGCTCTGGCGCCTGCCGGCACCGCGTCGGCAACCATCCTGGCCGAGCTGCCGGCCGCAGGCAGCCGCCCACGGGTGGTCTATCGCCAGGCCGGCGATGCCTACATCCTTCTCGAATACGGCGACAACGTGCTCGACCTGGCCCTGCGCCTGCGCGTGCACCTGCTGATGGAGGCGCTGAAGGCCGAGCCGCTTCGCGGCCTCGAAGAATTGGCGCCGGGCGTGCGTTCCCTGCAACTGCGCTACGACAGCCGCGTGCTGCATCAGCAGGCGCTGGTCGAGCACCTGCTGGCGTTGGAGTCGCGCCTGGGCGATGTCGCCGGGCTGAAGATTCCCACGCGCATCATTCATCTGCCGATGGCCTTCGAAGACAGCGCCACCCTCGGCGCGGTGCAGCGTTACCGCGAGACGGTGCGCAGCGAAGCGCCATGGCTGCCGAACAACGTGGACTTCCTGCAGCGCATCAACGGCCTCGACGACCGCGAACAGGTACGCCAGATCCTCTTCGATGCCAGCTACCTGATCCTCGGCCTGGGTGACGTCTACCTCGATGCACCCTGCGCGGTGCCGGTGGACCCGCGTCATCGCCTGCTCAGCTCCAAGTACAACCCGGCGCGCACCTACACCGCCGAAGGTACGGTGGGCATCGGCGGCATGTACATGTGTATCTACGGCATGGACTCGCCCGGTGGTTACCAGCTGGTCGGTCGCACCCTGCCGATCTGGAACAAGTACGTGAAGAACCCGCAGTTCGCCAATGGCCAGCCCTGGCTGCTGCACTTCTTCGACCAGGTGCGCTTCTACCCGGTCAGCGAGGCCGAGCTGGACGCGTTCCGCGAGGCGTTCCGCGAAGGGCGTGCCGAAGTGCGCATCGAGCACTCCGAGTTCGATTTCGCCGCCTACCAGGCGTTTCTGGCTGACAACGCCGAAAGCATCGCGGCCTTTCAGGCGCGCCAGAAGGCGGCGTTCGACAGCGAAGTGCAGCTGTGGCAGGACGACGAGCCCGAGGCACCCAAGGCCGCTGCTGCGCAGGAAGACGCCGCCGACCTGGAAGGCCACCTGGTCAGCGCCGAGATGTGCGGCAGCGTGTGGAAGGTGCTGGTCGAGCCTGGCCAGCGCGTCGAGGCCGGGACGCCGCTGCTGGTGGTCGAGGCGATGAAGATGGAACTGTCGGTCGTCGCCCCGGTGGCCGGGGTGGTCAAGTCGGTGCGTTGCCAGCCCGGCAAGGCGGTGACGCCGGGCGATGCCCTGTTGCTGCTCGACCCGGAAGAGGCCGCCTGAGATGCAACTGCTCGGCCCGGCGCCGCGTGGCAAGGAGCGCCCTGAAAGCCTTGCCGAGCGCATCTATGCGCAGCTCAAGGATGACATCTTCGAGTTTCGCCTGTTGCCGGGCGACCGCTTCTCCGAAAGCGAGATCGCCGTGCGCATGTCGGCCAGCCGCACCCCGGTGCGTCTGGCGCTGTATCGCTTGGAGCGCGAAGGCTACCTGGAGGTGTATTTCCGCAGTGGCTGGCAGGTACGGCCGTTCGATTTCCAGCACTTCGAAGAGCTGTACGACGTGCGTGTGGTGCTGGAGATGGAAGCGGTCAAGCGCCTCTGCGAATGGCCCGACACCTGTTGGCCCGAGGCCCTGCAGCAACTGGTGCAGACCTGGCAGGTGGCGCCCGCGGCGCGCCTGCAGGACGGTGCCGAGGTGTCGCGGCTGGACGAACGCTTCCATTGCCAGCTGCTGGAGGCGGCGGGTAATCGCGAGATGGCCCGCCTGCACGCCGAGGTCAGTGAAAAGATCCGCATCATCCGGCGCCTGGATTTCACCCGCCAGCCGCGCATCGAACTCACCTACGAGGAGCATGCGCGAATTCTGGAGGCGATCCTGCGTCGGCGCTGTGAGCAAGCCCAGTCGTTATTGAAGGCCCACATAGAGGTCAGCAAGGCCGAAGTCCGCAAGGTCACCCTGCACATGCTGCACAACGCCCGGCAACGGGCGCTGGCCGGGCAGGGCTGAAGGGGAGGACTGTTTCGATGCTGCCGCCCAACCGTCACGCGTTAACAATCGAATCTGTCAATGGAGAGTTCCTATGCGCCGTCGTAGCCTGATCAAGGCCTTCACCCTGTCCGCTTCCATCGCCGCCATGGGCATGAGCTGGACCATCCAGGCCGCCGACACCATCAAGGTCGGTATCCTGCACTCGCTGTCCGGCACCATGGCCATCTCCGAGACCTCGCTCAAGGACATGGCGCTGATGACCATCGACGAAATCAACGCCAAGGGTGGCGTCAACGGCAAGCAGCTGGAGCCGGTGGTGGTCGACCCGGCTTCCAACTGGCCGCTGTTCGCGGAAAAGGGCCGGCAGCTGCTGACCCAGGACAAGGTCGCCGTGGTGTTCGGCTGCTGGACCTCGGTGTCGCGCAAGTCGGTGCTGCCGGTGTTCGAGGAACTCAATGGCCTGCTGTTCTACCCGGTGCAGTACGAAGGTGAAGAGATGTCGCCGAACGTGTTCTACACCGGCGCGGCGCCGAACCAGCAGGCGATTCCGGCGGTGGAATACCTGATGAGCGAGGACGGCGGCGCGGCCAAGCGCTTCTTCCTGCTGGGTACCGATTACGTGTACCCGCGCACCACCAACAAGATTCTGCGCGCCTTCCTGCACAGCAAAGGCGTGAAGGACAGCGACATCGAAGAGGTCTACACGCCGTTCGGCCACAGCGACTACCAGACCATCGTTGCCAACATCAAGAAGTTCTCCGCCGGCGGCAAGACCGCTGTGATCTCCACCGTCAACGGCGATTCCAACGTGCCGTTCTACAAGGAACTGGCCAACCAGGGCCTGAAAGCCACCGACGTACCGGTGGTGGCCTTCTCGGTGGGTGAGGAAGAACTGCGCGGCATCGACACCAAGCCGCTGGTCGGTCACCTGGCCGCCTGGAACTACTTCCAGTCGGTGGATAACCCGGTCAACAAGAAATTCGTGGCCGACTGGAAAGCCTACGCCAAGAAGAAAAACCTGCCGGGCGCCGACAAGGCAGTGACCAACGACCCGATGGAAGCCACCTACGTGGGCATCCACATGTGGGCCCAGGCGGTGGAGAAGGCCAAGTCCACCGATGTCGACAAGGTCCGCGAGGCCATGGCCGGGCAGACCTTCGCTGCGCCGTCGGGCTTCACCCTGACCATGGACAAGACCAACCACCACCTGCACAAGCCGGTGATGATCGGCGAGGTCGAGGACAACGGCCAGTTCAACGTGGTCTGGCAGACCAAGGAACCGATCCGCGCCCAGCCGTGGAGCCCGTACATCCCGGGTAACGACAAGAAGCCGGACCATCCGGTGAAGAGCAACTGAGGCCGTTTCCTTTTTTACCCTTATGGCTGTGGGAGCGAGCGTGCTCGCTTTCACGGCTCAGGTCATTGCCATGCCCAATTCCCTATTGCGTCTGCTCCTGATCCTGGCCTTGCTGCTGCCTGCGCTGGCGCGGGCCAGCGATGCCGGTGATTTCGTCGCCGGCAATTCCACGCAGCAGGCCGACCTGCTGGAAAACTGGGCCGCCAACCCGGTGGCCGAGCGCCTGCCCCTGCTCGAGGCCTTGCGCGATGGCCGTGTCGCGGTCGACGACAGCAAGCGGGCCTATATCGAAAGTGGCGAACGCTACGTCGCCGTGGAGGCCGATGCGTCGGCCGCTGCCACGGATGAGCCGCGCAAATTGCGCTTGAACAACCGCCTGCGCGGCCTGGTGGACACCGCGCTGGCCACTCATCAGCTTACTGCCGCCGATGCCAGCCTACGCCTGGCCGCCGCGCAGCTGCTGCAACGCACTGCGCGCCCGGCGCTGCTGGGCGTGATCAGCCATCAGGTCGCCAGCGAACAGGACAGCCAGGTGCGCGACGCTCTGCGGCTGGCGCAGGCCAACCTGCAGTTGACCGACGGCAGCCCGAGCGTGCGCCTGGCCGCCGTGCGCCTGCTCGGTGAAACCGGTGACCCGCTGGCCCGCACACGCCTGGAGACGCTGCTGGAGCCGGGCGTGGAGCCCGATGCCACGGTGCGCATCGCCGCGCAGACCAGCCTGGCGCAGGTCAAGCGCAAGCTGCTGATCGGCGACCTGCTCGGCCAGGCGTTCTCTGGCCTGTCGCTGGGTTCGATCCTGCTGCTCGCCGCCCTGGGCCTGGCCATCACCTTCGGTCTGCTGGGGGTCATCAACATGGCCCACGGCGAGATGCTCATGCTCGGCGCCTACACCACTTACGTGGTGCAGTTGATGTTCCAGCGCTATGCACCGGGTGCCCTGGAGTTCTACCCGCTGGCCGCGCTGCCGCTGGCTTTCCTGACCACCGCGCTGATAGGCATGGCCCTGGAGCGCACGGTGATCCGCCACCTGTATGGCCGGCCACTGGAAACCCTGCTGGCCACCTGGGGCATCAGCCTGATGCTGATCCAGGCGGTGCGCCTGATCTTCGGTGCGCAGAACGTCGAGGTCGCCAACCCCGGCTGGCTGTCCGGGGGCGTGCAGGTGCTGCCGAACCTGGTGCTGCCGTACAACCGCATCGTGATCATCGGCTTCGCGCTGTTCGTGGTGGCACTGACCTGGCTGCTGCTCAACCGCACGCGCTTGGGCCTGAACGTGCGCGCCGTGACCCAGAACCGCAACATGGCCGCCTGCTGCGGCGTGCCCACCGGGCGTGTCGACATGCTCGCCTTCGGCCTGGGCTCGGGCATCGCCGGCCTGGGCGGTGTGGCCCTCAGCCAGATCGGCAACGTCGGCCCGGACCTGGGCCAGGGCTACATCATCGACTCGTTCCTGGTGGTGGTGCTCGGCGGTGTCGGGCAACTGGCCGGCAGCGTCCTGGCGGCGTTCGGCCTGGGCGTGGCCAACAAGGTACTCGAACCACAGATCGGCGCGGTGCTGGGCAAGATCCTGATCCTGGCGCTGATCATTCTGTTTATCCAGAAACGCCCCCAAGGGCTCTTCGCACTCAAGGGTAGGGTGATCGACTGATGAACCAGCCATTGATGATGACCGCCGTACAAAAGGCCGGCCCGCGCCTGTCCGTGGCCGTGGGCGCGATGGTGCTGGCCGTGCTGCTGGCCATGCCGCTGCTCTCGCTGCTGCCTGCCGACAGCCCCTTGCAGGTGTCGGCCTACACCCTGACCCTGGTGGGCAAGATTCTCTGCTACGCCATCGTCGCCCTGGCGCTGGACCTGGTGTGGGGCTACGCCGGCCTGCTGTCGCTGGGCCATGGCCTGTTCTTCGCGCTGGGCGGCTACGCCATGGGCATGTACCTGATGCGCGAAGCCGCCGGTGACGGCCTGCCGGCGTTCATGACCTTCCTGTCGTGGACCGAGCTGCCGTGGTACTGGGCCGGCACCGAGCATTTCCTCTGGGCGCTGTGCCTGGTGGTGCTGGCGCCGGGACTGCTGGCCCTGGTGTTCGGTTTCTTCGCCTTCCGCTCGCGAATCAAGGGCGTGTATTTCTCGATCATGACCCAGGCCCTGACCTTCGCCGGCATGTTGCTGTTCTTCCGTAACGAGACCGGCTTCGGCGGTAACAACGGCTTCACCAACTTCCGCAGCATTCTGGGCTTCTCGATCAGCGCGCCAGGCACCCGGGCGGTGCTGTTCCTGGCCACGGTACTGCTGTTGGTGGCCAGCCTGTACCTGGGCTGGCGCCTGGCGCGCAGCAAGTTCGGCCGGGTGCTGACCGCGCTGCGTGATGCCGAGAACCGCCTGATGTTCTGCGGCTACGACCCGCGCGGCTTCAAGCTGTTCGTCTGGGTGCTCAGTGCGGTGCTGTGCGGCCTGGCCGGTGCGCTGTACGTGCCGCAGGTGGGCATCATCAACCCCAGCGAGATGTCGCCGACCAACTCCATCGAGGCCGCCGTGTGGGTCGCCCTGGGTGGTCGCGGCACGCTGATCGGCCCGTTGCTCGGCGCCGGGGTGGTCAACGGCATGAAGAGCTGGTTCACCGTGGCCTTTCCCGAGTACTGGCTGTTCTTCCTCGGCGCGCTGTTCATCGTCGTGACTCTGTACCTGCCCAAAGGCGTGATCGGTCTGCTGCACAGAAGGAGTGAACCATGAGAACCCAGCCCAGCCCGGCCTACATGCCCAACCCGGTGCTGCCGCCGAACGCCGACGCCGGCACCAGCCGTGAATCCCTGGGGCTTGGCGGGCGCGCCGGCAAGGGGCTGGACACCCGCCACGGGACCATCCTGACCCTGGAAGACATCAGCGTCAGCTTCGATGGCTTCAAGGCGCTCAACGACCTGAACCTGTACATCGGCGTCGGAGAGCTGCGCTGCATCATCGGCCCCAACGGTGCCGGCAAGACCACCCTGATGGACGTGATCACCGGCAAGACCCGGCCCACCGAAGGCGCGGCCTGGTTCGGTGAGACCCTGGACCTGACGCGCATGAGCGAGGTGCAGATCGCCCAGGCCGGCATCGGTCGCAAGTTCCAGAAGCCCACGGTGTTCGAAGCACTGAGCGTGTTCGAAAACCTCGAACTGGCGCTCAAGACCGACAAGTCGGTGTGGGCCAGCCTGCGCGCGCGGCTTGGCGGCGACCAGCAGGCGCGTATCGACGAGGTGCTGCAGACCATTCGCCTGGAGCCCTCGCGGAATCGGCCGGCCGGGCTGCTGTCGCACGGCCAGAAGCAGTTTCTGGAGATCGGCATGCTGCTGGTCCAGGAACCGCAACTGTTGCTGCTCGACGAGCCGGTGGCGGGCATGACCGATGCGGAAACCGAATTCACCGCCGAGCTGTTCAAGGGCCTGGCCGGCAAGCATTCGCTGATGGTGGTGGAGCACGACATGGGCTTCGTCGGCGCGATCGCCGACCACGTCACCGTGCTGCACCAGGGCAGCGTCCTGGCCGAGGGCTCGCTGGCCGACGTGCAGGCCGATGAGCGGGTGATCGAGGTTTATCTGGGGCGCTAGCGCCCGCTGCAAGCGACACGTTACAAGCTGCAAGCTCAGAGCGCGTGCGGGTCGGGCCGCTCGAGGCTTGAGGCTTCACTTCCGAGGGGTTCACATGCTTCACGTAAGCGATTTGCACCAGTACTACGGCGGCAGCCACATCCTGCGCGGGCTGTCGTTCCAGGCCCGGGTCGGCGAAGTGACCTGCCTGCTGGGCCGCAACGGCGTCGGCAAGACCACCCTGCTCAAGGTGCTCATGGGGCTGCTGCCGGCCCGCGAGGGCTCGGTGCAATGGGAAGGGCAGGGCATCAATGGCTTCAAGCCGCACCAGCGGGTCCAGGCAGGCATTGCCTACGTGCCCCAGGGCCGGGAGATCTTCGCTCGCCTGACCGTCGAAGAGAACCTGCTGATGGGCCTGTCGCGTTTTCCGGCGGCCGAGGCCCGCGAGGTGCCCGCATTCATCTACGAACTCTTCCCGGTGCTGCTGCAGATGAAGCACCGTCGTGGCGGCGACCTGTCTGGCGGCCAGCAACAGCAACTGGCGATCGGCCGTGCCCTGGCCAGCCGCCCGCGCCTGCTGATCCTCGACGAGCCCACCGAGGGCATCCAGCCGTCGGTGATCAAGGAAATTGGCGCGGTGATCAAGCGCCTGGCGGCGCAGGGCGACATGGCGATTCTGCTGGTCGAGCAGTTCTACGACTTCGCCGCCGAACTGGCCGACCAGTACCTGGTCATGTCGCGCGGCGAGATCGTCCAGCAGGGGCGTGGCAGCGACATGGAGGCCGACGGCGTGCGCGGCCTGGTGACCATCTGAAGCCGGGAAGCCTCTCTTGCTCAGTTAGACCGGGTAGGAGCGGCTTCAGCCGCGAAGCGAGCGCATGTTCACGCCAGATGCAGTGAATTTCCTCGCGCTTTCGCGGCTAAAGCCAATACTGATCAGTTAGACCGTTGGAGCTTGCTCGCGAATGGCAGGCTATCTGGACCGGGTACACCCGCCGCAGCATTAGTGCCCTTTAGTCACCTTTCCGCCTTTACGACGGGTTACTTTTGGTTTCCAGGTGCCCTGCGCGCCAAAAGTAACCAAAAGCCATTGCTCCTGGCTTGGGTCTGCCCTGCGGGCAGACTTCCCTCCTTCCGGCGCCATTCCAGGGGGCCGGCGCAATGGGCCGTCCCTGGCCCAGTGCGCCTAAGCCGGCTTCCCTGCCGGCTTACCCCCTTCCATGACACCTGCACTCGGCCTGCACCGAAGTCGCGTTTTGCGGCGTCTGAGAGGGCGATGCTTGAAAAGCAAAAGCGACGCCAGATCGGATTGCTTTGGTCTAAAAGATCAGTATTGCGGCTAAAGCCAATACTGTTCGCTTAAGCGCTGTGCGGCTTTGAACTGCCCCCCAAAAGTTGGAGAGTTTTAGCTCGCAGCCTGAACCCTGTATTCCACAGGGCTCAGGCCATTGAGCTTCAGCTTGATACGGTCATGGTTGTAGTAACGGATGTACTCATCCAGACCGGCTCTCAGGTCATCAATATTCTCGAACCGCTCCAAGTAGAAAAACTCTGACTTGAGCGTGCCAAAAAAGCTCTCCATCGCCGCGTTGTCCAGGCAGTTGCCCTTGCGCGACATGCTCTGTTTCACCCCGCACTGCTGCAAGGCGTGACGGTAGTGGGCCTGTTGGTATTGCCAGCCCTGATCCGAATGGATCAACAACCTGGGCTTGTCGCCCAAGCCGCTCAGCGCCTTCTCCAACATCTTGCCCACCAGGCTGTAGCTGGGGCGAGTGGCCATTTCGTAAGCCACGATCTCGCCGTTGTACAGGTCCATCACTGGCGACAGGTAGAGCTTTTGCTGAGCCACCTTGAACTCGGTCACGTCGGTGACCCACTTCTGATTCGGTCGTTGCGCCTGGAAGTTACGTTGCAGCGTGTTCGCGGCAATCTTGCCTTCCGTGCCCCGATAAGACCGGTATTTCTTGGTTCGTACCCGCGAACGTAATCCTTGTGCAGCCATCAACCGCTCCACGACTTTCTTGTTCACTGTCACACCCTGCTTCTTGATTGCCAACGTTATACGGCGGTAGCCGTAACGTCCTTTGTGCTGGTGATAGACCTCATTCACCAAGGCCTTGAGTTCGGCATCGCGATCCGGCTTTTTCTGGCAACCGAGTTGGTAGTAGTAAGTGCTGGACGCCAGGCCCAGCCACTGCAGCAGAGCGGCGAGCGGGAAGCGGATCTTAAGCCGCATCACGATCAGGGCTCGTTGACGCGCCTTCGTTTCTCCTCCTCTCGCAAGGCTTTCAACTCCTTTAGGATCGCGTTCTCCATACGCATGTACTCGAGCTCACGCAGCAACTGCTCGCGCGATTTCTGGCTGTCATCGGAGGTCGTGGGCTTGAGGGGCTTGATTCGCTTGGACACGGCTGTAGGCCTTCTGGATGGGACTGCACTCGGGGTAGAAAGACCCTCACTGTAGTACCGTCGCTCCCAGATGCCTATCTGGGAAGACTGCCCGAGGTTGAAATGTGCAGCGGTTTGGCGCAGGGAAAGCTGGTGCTCGCGCCGGTACTCCACGACCTGGCGCTTGAAGGCGGCGCTGTAGCGTCGGCCACACGAGCGAGGTCCCAGGCTGGAACGGGCTTGATAATGGGCCACCCAACGTCGAAGCAGGCTGACATCGATATCAAAGCGTCGAGCGACCGTGCGTAAACCGTCTGTGCCTTGCAGGTAGGCTTTGGCGGCGGTGAGCCTGAATGGCTCTGTGTACTTACTCATAACACCCCCAAGGGTTGGATTAATCTCCAACTTCTTGGGGGCAGTTCACTTTGTGGGAGCGAGCTTGCTCGCGAAAAGCGGGCAAAGTCGCTGAATTTGCTGTGAACGTGACGCCGCCTTCGCGAGCAAGCTCGCCCACGGTCTAACTGACCAGTATTACGGCTAAAGCCGCTCCCACCGGGCCACATGCCGCTTAATCGAAGAGTCTTGTGCCTAGCCCTGGTCGTCCAGCGGGTAGCGGCTGTCGTTGAGGCTTTCCTTGATCTTGCGCAGATGGGGCTGGAAGTCCACGCCGCGACGCAAGGTCATGCCGGTGGCCAGCACGTCCAGCACGGTGAGCTGGATGATCCGTGAGGTCATCGGCATGTAGATATCGGTGTCTTCGGGCAGTGGGATGTGCAGGCTGACCGAGGCGACCTTGGCCAGTGGCGAGTCGGCGGCGGTCAGGGCCAGCACCGAGGCGCCGTTCTCCCGCGCGATGCGCGCCACTTCCACCAGGTCGCGGGTACGCCCGGTGTAGGAAATGATCACGAACAATTCCCCGGTGTGCGCCACCGAGGCCAGCATGCGCTGCATCAGCACGTCGGCATGGGCGCTGACCGCCAGGTTGAAACGGAAGAACTTGTGCTGGGCGTCGAGGGCCACCGGTGCCGAGGCGCCCAGCCCGAAGAAGTGGATCTGCCGGGCCTGGATCAGCATGTCTACGGCGCGGCTGATCTGCCCTGGGTCGAGCTGCTGGCAGGCGCTGTCCAGCGAGGCGATGGCGCTGCCGAAGATCTTCTGGGTGTAGGCTTCCGGGTTGTCGTCCGGCTCTACCGCACGGCTGACATAGGCCGCACCGCTGGCCAGGCTCTGCGCCAGTTGCAGCTTGAGTTCCGGGTAACCACTGACACTGAACGACCGGCAGAAACGGTTGACGGTCGGCTCGCTGACCTTGGCCGCCTGGGCCAGGGCGGCGATGCTCAGGCGCGTGGCCATCTGCGGATTGAGCAGGATGACTTCCGCCACCTTGCGTTCGGCCTTGTTCAACTCCGGAAGACGGCTCTGGATCTGCTCCAGGAGGTTGCGTGTGCGGTCCATTACGGAATCCTTGTCGGGGGCTGATCACCCGTGGTTCGAGCGGCTCTTTAGCCTGTAGCAAAGGTGGCCTATCGTACTGAGAGGCCGGGTGAATCACCACTGATATAAGGCTAACGATAAGATGTTGTGGTTATTACTACATTTGGCCTTGAGGTATACCTTGAAAAAAGGTATTTGTAGTCAATCTTGATAAAAGAACCAACATTATGCCCCTGATTACGGTTGAACCGTGCACGCTGGCCCTGTTCGGCGCCCTTGGCGACCTGGCAGTGCGCAAGCTGTTCCCGGCGCTTTATCAGCTCGACCGAGCCGGCTTGCTGCACCAGGACACGCGCATCATCGCCCTGGCTCGCGAGCCGGGTGACGAGGCCAAGCACCTGGCCTACATCCAGCAATCCATGCGCCGTTTCATTCCCGACGCGGAGCTGGAAGCCGGTCATGTGTCGCGCTTTCTGGCGCGGCTGAGCTACCTGCACCTGGACTTCGTGCAGCCTGAAGGCTACCCGGCCCTGGCGGAAAAGGTCGGCGACGCGCAAACCCTGATCGCCTATTTCGCCACCCCGGCTGCGGTGTACGGCGCGATCTGCGAGAACCTCGCGGCGGTCGGCCTGGCCGAGCGTACCCGCGCCGTGCTGGAAAAGCCCATCGGCCACGACCTGGCCTCGTCGCGGCGGGTCAACGACGCGGTGGCGCAGTTCTTCCCCGAGAACCGCGTGTATCGTATCGACCACTACCTGGGCAAGGACACGGTACAGAACCTCATTGCCCTGCGCTTCGCCAACAGCCTGTTCGAAACCCAGTGGAACCAGAACCACATCTCCCACGTGGAAATCACCGTGGCCGAGAAGGTCGGTATCGAGGGCCGCTGGGGCTATTTCGATCAGGCCGGGCAGTTGCGCGACATGATCCAGAATCACCTGTTGCAGCTGCTCTGCCTGATCGCCATGGACCCACCCAGCGACCTGTCCGCCGACAGCATCCGCGACGAGAAGGTCAAGGTGCTCAAGGCCCTGGCGCCCTTTACCCCGGAGCGCCTGGCCACCCAGGTGGTGCGCGGCCAGTACACCGCCGGCTTCAGCGAAGGCAAGCCGGTGCCCGGCTACCTGGAGGAAGACAACTCCAACACCGAGAGCGATACCGAGACCTTCGTGGCGCTGCGCGCCGACATCCGCAACTGGCGCTGGTCCGGCACACCGTTCTACCTGCGCACCGGCAAGCGCATGCCACAGAAACTGTCGCAGATCGTCATTCATTTCAAAGAGCCGCCGCATTACATCTTCGCCCCGGAGCAGCGCCTGCAGATCAGCAACCGCCTGATCATCCGTCTGCAACCCGACGAAGGCATCTCGCTGCAAGTGATGACCAAGGATCAGGGCCTGGACAAGGGCATGCAACTGCGCAGCGGTCCCTTGCAACTGAACTTCTCCGACACCTACCGCAGCGCCCGGGTCCCGGATGCCTACGAGCGCTTGCTGCTGGAAGTGATGCGCGGCAACCAGAATCTGTTCGTGCGCAAGGATGAAATCGAATACGCCTGGCAGTGGTGCGACCAGTTGATCGCCGGCTGGAAGAAGGCCGGTGACGCGCCCAAGCCCTATGCGGCTGGGTCCTGGGGGCCGATGAGTTCCATCGCCCTGATCACTCGCGACGGGAGGGCCTGGTATGGCGACATGTAATCTGCAACTGCCCGAGGGCATCATCGCCCACGACTTCGACGACGCCGTACAACTGGCCGAGGCGCTGGCCGCCCACGTGGCCGAGCGCTTGCGCCAGGCCATTGCCAGCCAGGGCCGCGCGACGCTGGTGGTCTCCGGCGGGCGTAGCCCGGTGGCGTTCTTCGAGCGCCTGGCCAACCAGCCGCTGGACTGGGCCCAGGTGGTGGTGACCCTGGCCGACGAGCGTTGGGTGCCAAGTGAGCACCCGGACAGCAACGCCGCGCTGGTCAAGCGCCACCTTCTGCAAGGACCGGCTGCGGCGGCGCGTTTCGTCGACCTGTACAACCCTGCAGCGAGCCTGGAAGAGGCGGCCGAACAGACCGACCGGGTGCTCGCCGAGCTGCCACCGATCGATGTGCTGGTGCTGGGCATGGGCGACGACGGGCATACCGCGTCGTTGTTTCCGGCCAGCCCCAACCTGCGTGAAGCCCTGAACCTGGGCGACGCACGCCGCTGCCTGCCGATGCTGGCGCCCAGCGCGCCGCACCAGCGCCTGACCATGACCCGCTCGCTGCTGGCTTCGGCCAACCATACCATTGTGTCGATCGCCGGCCCGTCCAAGCTCGACACCCTGCGCACGGCGCTGAAGGGCGATGATGTCGCCGCTCTGCCGATTCGTGCCTTTCTCAACCCGACACTGGAAATCTACTGGTGCCCCTGAGCCAAGGAAATCTCGCCATGACCCAGAACGAAACTCTTCAGCCGCTCAACAGCATGGCGAACAAGACTGCCCGCATCGACGCGCTTTGCGCCCAGGCGAAGATCCTGCCGGTAATCACCATCGCCCGTCAGCAGGACGTCCTGCCGCTGGCCGACGCGCTGGCCGCTGGCGGCCTGACCGTGCTGGAGGTCACCCTGCGCTCGGCTTTCGGTCTGGATGCCATTCGCCTGCTGCGCGAGGCGCGCCCGGAACTGTGCACCGGCGCCGGCACCGTGCTGGACCGCCATACCCTGGCGCAGGCCGAAGCGGCGGGTGCGCAGTTCATCGTTACCCCCGGCAGCACCCACGAACTGCTGCAGGCTTCGGCTGAAAGCGACGTGCCGCTGTTGCCGGGTGTCGGCAGCGCTTCGGACATCATGATCGGCTATGCCTTGGGCTACCGACGCTTCAAGCTGTTCCCGGCCGAGGTCGCCGGTGGCGTGGCGGCGCTCAAGGCGCTGGGCGGGCCGTTCAACGAAGTGCGCTTCTGCCCCACCGGCGGGGTGAATGCGCAGAACCTGAAGAACTACATCGCCCAGCCCAACGTCATGTGCGTGGGCGGCAGCTGGATGATCGACAGCACCTGGGTCAAGAACGGTGACTGGGGGCGCATTCAGGAGGCTACGGCCGAGGCGCTGGCGTTGTTCGACTGACCGCATTTTGGGTGCAAAACGATCCGGTGCCCGCGAGGGCGCCGGATTTTTTTTGCCTGGTGTCCCGGTTGGTTTTTTTCAGTTTTGCTTGTAGGTTGCAACGCTGAGTCGGCGTGACCCGGGTCATCCCTCAGCATCACCCCAAAGCATTTAGCGCCCACGGCGGAGCCCTGGCAGCGCGTTCACCACGGAGCCGCAACATGCCCATGCACATCCACACCCCGCTGATCGAATCCCGTCCGCTGGGTGCCCTGTCCGGGGCGGCGGTGTGGCTCAAGCTCGATGCCTTGCAGCCCTGCGGCTCGTTCAAGTTGCGTGGCGTCGGCCATGCCTGCGAGGTGCGGTACGCCCAGGGGGCGCGGCATTTCGTCTCGTCGTCGGGCGGTAACGCCGGGCTGGCGGTGGCCTATGCCGGGCGCCAGCTGGGCGTACCGGTGACGGTGGTGGTGCCGCAGACCACCACCGAACGCGCCAAGGAGCTGTTGGCCCTGGAAGGCGCCGAGGTGATCGTCCACGGCAGCGCCTGGCACGAGGCCAATCAACTGGCTCTGACGCTGTTGCGCGACGACAGCGCCTTCATCCATCCCTTCGACGACCCGCTGCTCTGGGAGGGCCATGCCACGCTGGTCGACGAAGTGGCGCAGGCCGGGCTCAAGCCCGATGCCGTGGTGCTGGCGGTCGGCGGTGGCGGGCTGTTGTGTGGCGTGGTCCAGGGTTTGCAACGCAACGGCTGGCACGACGTACCGGTGCTCGCGGTGGAAACCGAAGGCGCCGCCTCGCTGCACGCCGCCAGCCTGGCCGGGCAGGCCGTGGAGATCGAGCGCATCACCTCGGTGGCCACGTCATTGGGGGCGAAGAAAGTCTGCGAGCAGGCCGCACGGCTGCTGCAGGAACATCCCGTACACAGCCTGGTGGTTTCCGATGGTGCGGCCCTGGACGCTTGTGAGCGTTTCCTGCTCGACCATCGCGTGCTGGTCGAACCCGCCTGCGGCGCGGCCTTGGCGGTGGCCTATGAAGGACCGGCGCTGGCGGCCTACGAGAACGTACTGATGGTGGTCTGCGGCGGGGCCACCGCGACCCTGGAGCAGATTCGCCAGTGGCGCGCCCAGCAGGGTTGAATGCGCCGCCTGGTGGTGCCGGGGGCTTTTGCAGGTTTCCCAGCTGTTTCGGCCCAGTGGCAATACCCTTCGATCAAGCGCCATGTGGCTCGGTAGGAGCGGCTTTAGCCGCGAAAGCGCGAGGAAATTCACTGCATCTGCTGTGAACATGCGGTCGATTCGCGGCTGAAGCCGCTCCTACCCGGCCTAACTGACCCTTATTGGCTTTAGCCGCGACAGCGCCAGGAAATTCACTGCATCTGTTGTTAACAGGCGGTCACTTCGCGGCTGAAACCGCTCCTACTCGGTCTAATCGAACCGGCGACGCGGTGCGCGCTCGCGCAAGGGATCAAGCAACGCGCCAAGGCCGTTGTGGTCGATCTCGTGCATCAGCGCCAGCAGGGCGCCCAGCTCGCCTTTGGGAAAGCCCTCGCGGGCGAACCAGTTGAGGTAATGGCCGGGCAGGTCGGCCAGCAGACGGCCTTTGTACTTGCCAAAGGGCATCTCACGGGTGACCAGCAGTTTCAGGGCTTCGGGATTCATGGCTCGTGGGTCGACAGAGGGAAAAGGGGCCGGGGGCATGGATCAGCGGGTGACGCGCTGGCGATGGCAGTCCTGCGGGGCCAGCAGCTTGCCGTGGCGCGAGCGTACCTGGAGACTGACAACGGGCTCGTGATGTTCGTTGTCCAGCAGCACCGAATGGGTTTCACCGGGTTCGAACAGGTGCTGCTCGCCCCATTGCCGCAAGCTGACCACGATGGGGAATACCGAGCGGCCCCGTTCAGTGAGCACGTATTCCTGGTAGGCGCTGCCATCCGAGGCCGGGCGAAGATCGAAGATGCCCAATTCAACCAGTGCTTTCAAGCGTGAGGCGAGGATGTTCCTGGCCAGGCCAAGGCTTTTCTGAAAATCGCTGAAGCGCCGAATGTCATCGAATGCGTCACGAATGATCAGCATGGACCAGCGGTCACCAATCGCTTCGAGCGCTCTCGCTACGGGACATTCGCTGGTTGCCAGCGCCAGTTGTCTTGCCATTTGCATCACCTTCCCACGGGCGGTGTCATTCAGGGCGCAAGGATATGCCAAAAATCTGGTTGCAGTTTGAAACTTGAATGGCTACAAGATGTTTGTTCGGTTTCAAAATGCAACCAGATTACTCGCCAAGGATGACTCATGACCGCCTGTACCGACACAGATGCTCAGCCACGATCCAGCCCCTGCGCTGCGCATGTCGATGCCCGTACGGCGCCGGTACTCTCGCGCCCGCTGATCCTGCTGCTGTCCATGACTTGCGCACTGGCGGTGGCGAATGTCTATTTCGCCCAGCCACTGCTCGAAAGCATGGCCAGTAGCCTGGCCGTACGTCCCGGCCTGATCGGCGTGGTGGTCACTGCCACCCAGTTCGGCTATGCACTGGGGTTGCTGTTCATCGTTCCGCTGGGTGATCTGCTCAACCGTAAGCGGCTGATCGTCAGCCTGATGCTGTTATCCGCTGCTGCCTTGCTGGTGGTGGCATCCGCACGGCAGTGGTCGGTGTTGCTGGCAGCGATGATTCTGGTCGGACTCATGGCGGTGGTGGTGCAGGTGGTGGTGGCCTATGCCGCTTCGCTGGCAAACGCCGCGCAGCGTGGGCAAGTCGTCGGCAGTGTGACCGGCGCGGTGGTCCTGGGCATTCTGCTGGCGCGCCTCGTTTCCGGGCTGGTGGCGGATCTGGCCGGCTGGCGAGCGGTGTATTACCTCTCGGCCGGGTTGATGCTGGGCATGGCCTTGCTGTTGTACAGAGCGCTCGCAGCGGTCGAGCCAGTGCGGCTTGATGCTTCTTACCCGGGCCTGCTGCTTTCGGTGTGGACGCTGTTGGTCACCGAGCCCGTGCTGCGTGTGCGGGGTGTTCTGGCTTTGCTGGGTTTTGCCGCATTCAGTGTGCTGTGGACCGCCATGGTGCTGCCCCTGAGTGCTCCGCCGTTGTCGCTTTCGCATACCCAGATCGGTTTGTTCGGCCTGGCCGGGCTGGCCGGTGCGCTGGCGGCTCGCCGCGCCGGACGCTGGGCTGACTGCGGCCATGCGCAGCGCACCACCGGCATTTCCCTGGCACTGCTGGTGCTTTCCTGGCTGCCGATGGCCTGGGCCGAAAGCTCTCTGCTGGCGTTGATCGTGGGGGTGGTGCTGCTCGATTTCGCCGTGCAGGCCCTGCACGTCACCAATCAGAGCCTGATCTTCGCCGCGCGTCCCGACGCGCAGAGCCGTCTGGTTGGCGCCTACATGTGCTTCTACTCCATCGGCAGCGCGCTCGGTGCTGCGGCGGCAACCCAGGTCTATGCGCTGTGGGGCTGGCCAGCGGTGTGCGCGCTGGGCGCTGCGATCAGCCTGCTGGCCGGGTTGTTGTGGATGGCAAACCGATTCACACCTGCTCATGACCTGACCGAAGGAAACCCACGTTGATGAAACTGCAGCATCTGCTTCTGGCGATTTTGATCACCGCGATCTGGGGGCTCAATTTTTCGGTCATCAAGTTGGGCCTGGTGTCCGTCGACCCGCTGATTCTGGCGGGTATCCGCTTCGCACTCTGTGCGCTGCCGGCCATCCTGTTCATTCCCCGGCCGAACGTGCCGTGGCGCTACATCATCGGCTATGGCCTGGTGTTCGGCATCGGCCTGTGGGGTGTGGTCAACCTCGGTATCAAGTCCGGGCTGTCGGCCGGCATCGCCTCGCTGGTGCTGCAGTTCAGCGCCTTTTTCACCCTTGTGCTGGGCGGCTGGGTATTCAAGGAGAAGCTCACGCGCTACCAACTGGGCGGTATCGCCATTGCCCTGTGCGGGCTGCTGAGCATCATCTTCATCGTGGATGGTTCGGTCACTCTGGCCGGTCTGGGCCTGGTGCTGGCGGGCGCCGTTGCCTGGAGTGTGGCCAACATCATCAACAAGAAGGCCCGGACCACCCAGGTTTTCGCCTTTCTGGTCTGGTCCAGCGCCTTTGCACCTGTGCCGCTGTTTCTGCTCGGCTATGCGGTCAATGGCGCCCAGGGCTACACGGCACTGGTCACCCAGCTCGACTGGCGTGCCGTGTCGTCGATTCTGTTCCAGGTCTACCCCAATACCTTGTTCGCCTACTGGGTCTGGAATTCGTTGCTCAAGCGGTATCCGGTTTCCACGGTCGCGCCGTTGTCGCTGTTGGTACCGATCTTCGGCATGCTCGGTTCGGTCCTGATCTTCAACGAAGCGCTGTCATTGACCAAGATCATGGCGGTGGTGCTGATCGTGGCCGGCCTGGTCGTGGGGTTGTATGGCGAGCGTATCGGCCATGCATGGCGGGCACAGGCTGCACGCTCGTCGCTGTAAGTCTTGCTGCGTGAAAGGGCCTGCCGCTTTCAAGGCAGGTTGATGATGATTGTTCTTCAATCAGGGAGGTGGCCGATGGCCAAGGCTTGCACTCTGCATGCTGGCAAAGTGTCCTTTCATGCAGAACGCAACTTCCTGGGAAGTTCAAAGTAATTTAAGTTGTTGAAATATAAGAATTTAATGTGATTTTTAAAGCTGGCATGAGCGCTGCAATATTCCAGGCAGTAACACTCGATTGGTATTAACTGCCTAGGAAGGATAGTGAAATGACTGACATCAACAAAGAGTCGATCAACCTGCTCAACGATCTTATCGAAGTCAGCAAGGACGGCCAGAAAGGTTTCGAGACCAGCGCTGAAGACCTCAAGAACCCCGAGATCAAGCGCTTCTTCCAGGCCCATGCCGCCGACTGCGCTATCGCCGTGCGTGAGCTGCAAGCCGAGGTTCGCGACCTGGGCGGCGACCCGGAAACCTCCTCCAGCCTCAGCGGTACCCTGCACCGTGCCTGGGTTGACCTGAAGTCGCTGGTGACCGGCAAGAGCGACGAGGCCATTCTCAACGAAGTAGAGCGCGGCGAAGACAATGCGCTGAAGAATTATCGCGAAGCCCTGGCCAAGGCTCAGGAAAAGGCACTGCCTGCCAATGTGGTCAGCCTGATCCAGAAGCAGCTGGAAGGCACCCAGCGCAATCACGATCAAGTGAAGGCACTGCGTGATCAGGTACGTCGCCAGGCCTGATCCCCTGCGGCTGTACCACTGCCTGGCGTGAGCCGCCAGGCGCTCGACGAACCGCCCACCCTCAGGTGTCGGCGGTTCGTTGCGTATTGAAGGCCATGAATTCCACCCGGTTGCGCCCCTTGTGCTTGGCCTCATAGAGCGCCTTGTCGGCGGTGTCGATCAGGCTGGCGGAATTGTCCAGGGGGCGAACCTGGGCGCTGCTCACGCCGATGCTCACGGTCAGCGCCTGCTGGCCGGGCTCGAAGGGCGGCAGGGCCATCACGGCACGACGAATGTTTTCCGCCAGGTTCAGGGCGCCCTGGCGGTCAGTCGCCGGCAGCAGCACCAGGAATTCCTCCCCGCCGTATCGGGCCGCGAAATCGGTGTGCCGATGAATGCTGTCGGCAATGCATTTCGCCACCAGGCGTAGCGCCTGATCGCCGCCCAGGTGTCCGTGGCGTTCGTTGAAACGCCGGAAATGATCGACATCCACCATCAATACGGCCAGCAGGTCACCCGAGCGCTGCGCGCGTGCCCACTCCGAGGCCAGCACCTTTTCCAGCTGGCGACGGTTGGGCAGCCCGGTCAGGCCGTCGGTGGCGGCTTGACCGGCCAGTTCGTTTTCCGCTCGCTGGCGAAGGCGCAGCTCGCGGATCAGTTGCAAGGTCAGCCAGAGCCACCCCAGGCACAGGATGCCGGTGGCGCCGCCGACCAACAGCGCATTGCGTCGCCAGGTGGCATAGACCCCGGATTCCGGTTGGGTGATGACCACGATCAATGGCAGCCCCTTGACCCGGCAGAAGCTGTACACATGGTTGTGGCCGTGTTCCGCCGCGTAACCGATGAAACTGCCTTCGGGGTGTTCCAGGATGCGCCGGTAGTTGGCGTCGCTGGAGAGGTCGGTGCCGGTCTGGTCGCGCTCGTCTTTGTCGGGTTCGCGGACCAGCAGGGTGGCATCGGTATTGATCAGGCTGATGCTGCTGTCGGCGCCCAGTGACTGGCTGCGGAACAATGGCCGGAAATAGGCCAGGCGCATGGCGGCACTGGCCACGCCGAGGAACTCGCCGTCCGCTGCGCTGAGGCGGCGGCTGAAGCTGATGCTCCAGTCCTTGAAGCCCCAGCGCGCCTTGAACGGTCGGCTGACGTACAGTTCCTGGGTGTTGCTGTCCTGGTGATAACGAAAGAAATTGCGGTCGGCGAAATTGTCCTGGCGCGGGGCGCCCGGCAGGGCCTCGGCCAGCACGGCCCCGTGTTTGTCGAGCAGGACCAGGTCACCCATGTAAGGAGCCGTGCTGGCGCGGTCGAACATCACCAGGCGACGCAGGTCGGTTGGCAAGGCCATGATGTCCGGGCGTCGCCAGGCTCTGATCATGCCCAGGAGCGAGGCGTCATACAGTTGCGCGGTACGCTGCACGTCGGCTTCGATCAGGCTGATGATATTGAACGCCGAACGCGAGGCGCTGAGCATGGCATCGGCGCGCTCGCGGGCCAGAAGCGAAGCGACGATCGTCAGGATGGCCAGCATCGACAGCAGGCTGCCGCCGATCAGTAGAACTTCGGAGCGCGTCCATCCGGCACTGGAGCGATGCTGGAGTGCGGGTGCGTTCATGACCACCACTCGATTGGATAGGTAACGGCGATTCCTGAGACCGCTAAGGTGGGTGCCGTCGGGCCTGGTATATCAGGTTTTCGGCAGCCTGCTGAAGATCAAGAGGGGCGGCCGGACCTTTGTTCGAGTGAGTTCGCGCCTTGTACTCGAAGGCCTCAGCGGCTCGGCAGGCTGATGCCGAAACGATTGACGCCGGCGTTGCTGCTGGCGAATACCGAGCCGCCGTGCATCAGCGCGATGGCCTTGACGATGGCCAGGCCCAAGCCGTGGTTGGCGCCGCTGTTGCTGCGCGAAGCGTCCACCCGGTAGAAGCGCTCGAAGAGCATGGGCAGATGCGTTTCGCCAATGGCGGGCCCAGGGTTGCTGACGCTGACATGGACCTGGGCGTCGACGGTGTCGATCTCGACACGGATGGTCTGTCCCGGCGAGGTGTGTTGCACGGCATTGTGCAGCAGGTTGATCAGCGCCCGGCGCAGCAGAGCCTTTTCCACCGGGGCGCTGGCATCGCCTTGCACTTCGACGCTGACCTGGGCGTCTTCGAGTATGAAATCCAGATAATCCAGGGTGGTCGCCACTTCGTCGGCCAGGGGCGTACAGGTCAGCTCCCTGGCCTTGCTGCCCTGGTCGGCACTGGCCAAGAACAGCATGTCGTTGACGATCGAGCGCAGCCGTTCCAGTTCTTCGAGGTTCGACTGCAGCACCTCGAAGTAGTCTTCGGCCGAGCGCCCGCGAGTCAGCACCACCTGGGTCTGGCCGATCAGGTTGGTCAGTGGCGAGCGCAGTTCGTGAGCGACATCGGCATTGAACGACTGCAGGCGCGAGTACGCCTGCTCGACCCGCGCCAGGGTGGCGTTGAAGGCCTGGACGAAGCGCGCCAGCTCCGGTGGCAGCGGCGACAGCTGCAAGCGCTGGGAAAGGTTGGGGGGCGACAGCTTGTCGGCTTCCTGGGAAAGGCTGGTCAAAGGTCGCAAGCCGATGCGTGCCACCCAGTAGCCCAGCAGCGAGGCGAGCAGCACGCCCAGTGCCGCCAGACCCACCAGGGCCACCAGCAGGGCGTGCTGGGTCTGGCGAAACGGGCGGGTGTCGATGGCGGTGAGAAAGCGCAGGGCAGGGCGCTGGTCGCGGGCCGCGAACTCGCTGACCAGCACCTTGTAGGGAAAGGGTTGGCCGGGCAGGGTCAGGTCGCGCATGCCCGGCGCGCCCTGAGCGAAGCGGCGAATCTCGGCGTCGGGGTGGCCGTACTCATAGGTCGGGTCGGGGCTGACCACCCAGAAGCGGATGCGTTTGTCTTCTTCGCTGAGCAGGTTGAGCTTGTTCTTCAGCTTGCTCCAGTGTTCGGCATCGCCGAAGCGCTTGATGGTCGACTCCAGCACGCTATAGCGCGCGTCGACCTCCGCCTCGGGCAGCAGGTCGAGGTGCTTGTCGACCTGCAGGTACAGGGCCCAGCCGATCAGCAGGAACACCCCGAAGGCGACCAGGGCGAACAGGCCGGCCAGGCGCAGGGCGATGGAGTCAGCCCGCACGGCGGTCCTCCAGCACATAGCCCATGCCGCGGATGGTATGCAGTAGCTTGTGCTCGCAAGGGCCGTCGAGCTTGGCACGCAGACGCTTGATGGCCACTTCGACGACGTTGGTGTCACTGTCGAAATTGATGTCCCAGACCAGCTCGGCGATCGAGGTCTTGGAGAGAATCTGCCCCTGGCGACGCGCCAGGACACTGAGCAGGGCGAATTCCTTGGCGGTCAGTTCCAGGCGCACACCGGCGCGGCTGGCCTTGCGGCTGAGCAGGTCGATGCGCAGGTCGGCGATGCTGATCTGTACCGGCTCCTGGGCGCTGCTGCGGCGGGTCAGGGCCTGCAGGCGGGCGACCAGTTCAAGAAAGGAAAAGGGTTTGCCCAGGTAGTCGTCGGCGCCTTCCTGCAAGCCGCGGATGCGATCGTCGACCTGCTCGCGGGCGGTGAGCATGATCACCGGGGTCTGCTTGCGCGCCCGCAGGGCACGCAGCACACCAAAGCCGTCCAGGCCGGGCAGCATCACGTCGAGGACGATCACCGCGTATTCGTTTTCCAGGCTCAGGTGCAGGCCTTCGATACCGTCGCCGGCCAGGTCGACGCTGTAGCCCTGTTCGCTCAGGCCGCGGTGCAGATAGTCGGCGGTCTTGCGTTCGTCTTCGATAATCAGCACGCGCATGCCGGGCCTCTCAGGAGTGCGCCGCCTGTGGCGCGGCGGGCGCGCTGCGGCGATGGAACAGGCGTTCGAGTTGCAGGTAGATCACCGGCGTAGTGAACAACGTCAGCACCTGGCTGAGCAACAGGCCACCGACCACGGCGATGCCCAGCGGCTGGCGCAGTTCGGCGCCGACCCCGAAGCCGAGCATCAGTGGCAGAGCGCCGAACAGCGCCGCCAGGGTGGTCATCATGATCGGCCGGAAGCGCGTCAGGCAGGCCTGGTAGATCGCTTCCTGGGGCGACAGGCCCTGGCCGCGCTGCGCCTCCAGGGCGAAGTCGACCAGCAGGATGCCGTTCTTCTTGACGATGCCGATCAGCAGCACCACGCCGATCAGCGCCATGATCGAGAAGTCCTGGCCCATCAGCCACAGCAACAGCAGGGCGCCGATACCGGCCGAGGGCAGGGTGGAGATGATCGTCAACGGGTGTACGAAGCTCTCGTAGAGCACGCCGAGGATGATGTACACCGCCACCAGCGCGGCAAGGATCAACCAGGGCTGGTTGGCCAGCGAACTCTGGAACGCCTGCGCTGCGCCCTGGAAGTTGCCGATGATCGAGGTGGGCATGGCGATTTCCGCCTTGGCCTCGTTGACCATGCGTACCGCGTCGCCCAGCGCGACGCCGGGCGCCAGGTTGAACGACAGGTTGGCGGCCGGGAACATGCCGTCGTGGCTGATCGAAAGCGGCCCCATGACCGGCGCGCTGACGCGGGCCACCGCCGACAGCGGCACCATGTCACCGCTCAGTGGCGAGCGCAGGTAGAAATAGCCGAGGCTTTCGGCGCGGCCACGTTGGCGTACGTCGAGTTCGAGAATGACCTTGTACTGGTTGGTGTCGGTCTGGAATTCGCTGATCTGCCGCTGGCCGAAGGCGTCGTAGAGCGCCTGGTCGACGTCGGCGGTGGTCAGCCCGAAACGCGCGGCGGCGCCTCGGTCGATGTCGATGTGGGTGACGCTGCCGCCCAGTTGCAGGTCGTTGGACAGGTCGCGGAACGCCGGGTTTTCCCGCAGCTTGTCGGTCAGGCGCTGGGTCCACAGGTTGAGCAGGTCACCGTCGTTGCTCTTGAGCACGTATTGGTACTGGCTGCGGCTTGGACCGGGGCTGAGGTTGATGTCCTGGCCGGCCCGCAGGTACATGACGATGCCGGGCACTTTGGCCAGCTTCGAACGGATGCGGTCGATGAACTGGCTGGCTGACACGTCGCGCTGCCCGCGCGGCTTGAGAGAAATCCAGAAGCGCCCGCTGGCCAGGGTCTGGTTGCTGCCCGAGGCGCCCACCGCATGGGAGAAGGCCTGCACCGCCGGGTCGGCGGCGACGATCTCGGCCAGGGCCTTGTGCTTGGCGACCATGTCCGGGTACGAGATATCGGCGGCGGCGTCGGTGGTGCCCAGCACCATGCCGGTGTCCTGGATCGGAAAGAAGCCCTTGGGGATCATCACGTAGCTGGCCACGGCCATGGCCACGGTGAGCAGGAACACGCCGAGGGTGATGCGTTGGTGCGCCAGGGCCTGGCGCAGGCCGCGTTCATAGAGACTCAGCAAGCGCTCGCCGAAGCCCGGTTTGGCGTGTTCGGCATGCTTGGGCGCGCGCATGAACAGCGCGGCCAGGGTCGGCGCCAGGGTCAGCGACACCAGCACGGAAATCATGATGGTGGCCGTGGCGGTGAGGGCGAACTCCTTGAACAGCCGACCGACCACGCCACCCATGAACAGCAGCGGAATGAACGCGGCCACCAGCGAGAAGCTGATCGATACCACCGTGAAGCCGATTTCTCCGGCGCCCTTGATCGCGGCCTCGCGCTGGCTCTGCCCGGCTTCCAGGTGCCGGTGGATGTTTTCCACCACGACAATCGCGTCGTCGACCACGAAGCCGACGGCGATGACGATGGCCACCAGGGTCAGGTTGTTGAGGCTGAAGCCGGCGATGTACATCATCGCGCAGCTGGCCACCAGCGAGACGCCCAGCACGCTGGTGACGATCAGCGTGGCCGAAAGCTGGCGCAGGAACAGCGCCATCACCGCCACCACCAGCAGTACGGCGATGCCCAGGGTCAGTTCCACTTCATGCAGCGAGGCACGGATGGTGCGCGTGCGGTCGTTGAGCACCGAGACTTCCACCGAGGCCGGCAGCATCGCGGTCAGGCGCGGCAGTTGGCCAAGCACGCGGTCCACGGTCTCAACGATGTTCGCTCCCGGCTGGCGGAACACCACCAGGCTCAGGCCGGGGCGTTGCCCGGACCAGGCCTGCACATAGGCGTTTTCCGAACCGTTGACGACCTTGGCCACGTCCTTGAGGTACACCGGCGCGCCGTTCTTGTAGGCGACGATCAGCTGCGCGTAGTCCTGGGCTTCGAACAACTGGTCGTTGGCCGACAGGGTCGAGACGCTGTCCTTGCCGTACAGCGCGCCCTTGGCCAGGTTGAGGCTGGTCTGCTGCAGGGCCTGGCGCACGTCGGAGAGGTTCAGGCCCAGCGCGGCGAGTTTTTCCGGGGCGGCCTGCACGCGGATCGCCGGGCGCTGCTGACCGGATACCGCGACCTGGCCGACCCCTTCGATCTGGCTGATCTGGCGCGACAGCAGGGTCTCGGCCAGGTCGCTCAGCTCGGTGCCGGGCATCAGGTCGGAGCTGACGCTGAGAATCAGCACCGGGCTGTCGGCCGGGTTGACCTTGCGCCAGGTCGGCAGGCTGGGCATGTCCGCCGGCAGACGCCCGGCGGCGGTGTTGATCGCCGCCTGGACTTCCTGGGCGGCGGTGTCGATGCTTTTGGTCAGCGAGAACTGCAGGGTCAGGTTGGTCGAGCCCAGGGCACTGCTGGAGGTCATCTGGGTCATGCCGGGAATGGCGCTGAACTGCACTTCCAGTGGCGTGGCCACCGACGAGGCCATGGTTTCCGGGCTGGCGCCGGGCAGCTGGGCACTGACCTGAATGGTCGGGAATTCGGCCTCCGGCAATGGCGCGACCGGCAGGCGCGGGAAGGCGATCAGTCCCAGCAGGACCAGGGCAAAGGTCAGCAGCAGGGTGGCGATAGGGTGGTCGATGCACCACGCCGACAGCGCACCCTGGCCTTTGTGCTGAGGGGCGCTCATGGCTGCACCGTGGCTTGCACCACGCCGCTGTTCTGGCTGGGTGCTGGCGAGGCGTCGACCCGGGTGCCGGCCTTGAGCCGCGACTGGCCGTCCTCGACCAGCTGGTCGCCGGCGCTGGCGCCGCTGATCAGGGTCATGTCGCTGTTCTGGTACAGCACCTTGACCGGAACCACCTCGGCCTTGCCGTCACGGATGCGGAACACATAGTGCTGCTCCAGCCCGCGCTGCACGACTTGCGGCGGCACCTTCAGGGCATCGCGCTCGATACCGGTCTGGATTTTCACGGTCACCAGCTGGCCGGGCCACAGTGCCTGGCGCGGGTTGTCGAAACGTGCCTTGGCGCGGATGGTGCCGCTGCCGGCCGACACCTGGTTGTCGATCAGGCTCAGTCGGCCGCTGCCCAGCAGCGTGCCGTTCATGTCATCGCCCAGCCAGGCCTGCACCGGCGCTTGCTCGGGCTGCGCCAGCAGACCCTGCAGGGTCGGCAGCATCTGCTGCGGCAGGGAGAATTCCACGGCGACCGGGTCGATCTGGGTCACCGAAAACAGCCCGTTGGCATCGCTGACGCGCAGGAAGTTGCCTTCATCGACGTTGCGGATACCGACCCGGCCGGTGACCGGCGAAAGGATGCGGGTGTAGGACAACTGCACCTGGGCCGCTTCCAGGGTGGCCTTGTTGGCCTGCACCGTGGCTTCGAGCTGCAGCACCTGGGCCTGTTGCTGGTCGAGGGTCTGCCGGGAAATGCCGTTGTCGCGGCTCAGGTCGCGATAGCGCTTGAGGTCCAGACGCGCGACGTCCAGCTGCGCCTGGCTCTGCGCCATCTGGGCCTTGGCCTGTTCAACGGCGGCGCGGATGGCGCGGTCGTCGAGGGTGGCGAGGAGGTCGCCGGCCTTGACCTGCTGGCCTTCCTTGACCTGCACCTTGGTGAGAATGCCGTCCACCTGCGGGCGAATCACCACGCTCTGCAGCGACTGCACGGTGCCGATACCCGTGACGAACAGGGGCACATCGGCGCTTTGCAGGCTGATGACCTTGACCGGCACCGGGGCCGGCGGCTGCTTGGGCGTGGCGGCCGGGCGGGTCAGCCACCAGGCGCTGGCGCCGATGGCAAGCAGGGCCGTGAGGGCCAGTACGGTGCGGGTCGATCTGTGCATGGGCAATGGGCGTCGGGATGGCGGTGGGCGGGTGGCAGGAAGCTGTCTTCTTATAGCCTGCCGACCGGGTCAGCAGACTGACGCCTGGCTGTCAGGATTGTCAGAAAAGTCGCGACAGGCATTCTGACGTTTTTCTTCACCCAGAAAGTTCGGCACAGGCCTGGGTTTCTTGAGTCGCTGTGCATCGACGCATGAAAGCCTGGCTTGAAGTTTATGTCGGACACTTTCGGTGTGAGCGGCGGTTTATGGCGCCTGCAAACAGGTTGCGTTTTTTCTTACAGAAACGGATTTCAGCTTGTAGGGAATGTTCTTTCCTTGTGTGCGTAATGGCCTGACAGCGGGTAAGTCGAGCCGAGCCTATAGTGCTCGCCGTCCTCTAGGGGCAATCCGGAATAACACAAGGAACGTTGTTAGCATGAAAAAACTGTCTCTGACCATGACCGTACTGGGCACCCTGGCAATGGGCCTGATGGGTACTGCCCAAGCCGCCAACAACGGCAAGCTGATCTTCAATGGCACCCTCACCAACATGACCTGCGACGTGGGCGCCGGCAGCGGCGTCAGCCCGGGCAGCAACCCTGGTGAAATCAACGTCGACCTGGGCAATGTTTCGTTCGCGGACATCGGCCTGTCGAGCGAAAGCAAGCTGCAGACCGCAACGCCCATTCAACTGCTGGTCAACTGCAGTGCCGGAGCGGCGCAATACAACACCGTGAAGATGCGCTTCGCCGCCCGTAACGGCAGCGGCCTGGACAACAACGACCAGAGCCTGCTGCGCACCACTGGCGCCGCCGATGGCGTGGGCATCGGCCTGATCAACGCCTCGAACGTCCTGATGGACCTGTCGGGCAGTGAAACCATCGACAAGCCGCTGATCAAAGACGGTGCTGGCGGTGCTACCGCCCAGCTGGATTTCGGTGCGGTCTATGTGCTCAACGGTACGGCGACCAACCCAGGCAACGCCGATGGCTTCATGCCGTTCGTGATGGATTACGAGTGATGCCGACGGCAGGGCGAAGCACTTCGCCCTGCCGCTTTCCAAGCCGAGGCGTTAGCCAGCATGTTCTTTTCCTTCATTCGTCATGCGCTGTGCGTGGTGTGCCTGCTCGGCATTTGCACGGCGCAGGCAGGCATCGTGATCAATACCACCCGTGTGATCTACCCGGCCGAAGACCGCGAGGTCAGCTTCGGGGTTTACAACAATGGCAGCGGGGAAATCCTCTTGCAGTCCTGGCTGGAACCCTATGGCCTTTCTGCCGAAGCGCCGCAGGGTGCGCTTGCGGACTTGCCATTCATCATGACCCCCGCACTGGCGCGCCTGGGCGCAGATGGCAAGCAACTGGTGCGCATCATCCATGCCGGGCGAGGGCTGCCCGCCGACCGCGAGTCGGTGTTCTGGATCAACGTTCAGGAAATTCCCCAGGTCGCGCGGGAAAACACCCTGCAGATCGCTGTGCGCCAGCGCATCAAGCTGTTCTTCCGCCCTCGGGAGCTGCCCGGTGATCCGGCGCGGGCGGCGGGCCAGTTGCAGTGGCGGCTGTTGCAGGGGGATCGCCTGGAAGTGTTCAACCCCGGGCCTTATCACGTGTCGATGCTGGGCATCGTGGTTCGCCAGGCAGAGCGGGAGCTGGCCAGGCATGAGAGCCGGATGATCGCGCCGCAGCAGCGCTGGCAGGTGTCGTTGAAGCCACGCAGCGGATCGGCTGCGCTGGACTTGAGCTTCATCGCCATCAACGACTTCGGCGGGCAGGAGCCCTATGCGGCCAGGTTGCAGGGCGATGCCCTGGCGCAGGCCGGCAAGGTCCCCTGAGGCGCGCCCAGCTCAATACCGAAGGGTGAGGACCCGTAGAAGCGGCTTCAGGCCCAGTAGGAGCGGCTTTAGCCGCGAAAGCGCGAGGAAATTCACTGCATCTGCTGTGAACAGGCGGTCGCTTCGCGGCTGAAGCCGCTCCTACCCGGTCCAATCGAATGGTATTGCGGCTAGGCCGCGCCCACAGACCGATCGAATTTTCATGCAGCGGGGCAAGGATGCCGCGAGGCACCCGCTACCCGAATAGAGTGAACACAGCTAATGGAATGGCTCACACAGAACAATAAGGGAACCAACGCCCGGCTGTTGCGTTGGCCGGGCAGACGCCTGGCCAGGTCGCTGGCCAGGCTGTCCGTCAAGCGCCGTTCGTTGCGCGTCGGAATGGGCCTGGGGCTGAGCGTTTCGTTCAGTGCCCTGGCCGACCCCGCGCAGGATCAGAGCCCTGCGCGGGCGCCACGCTTCAACACCGCTTTTATCCAGGGCAGCAGCCAGCCACCGGACCTGGAGGAATTCCTGCGTTCCAGTACGGTGTTACCGGGCACCTACCGGGTCGACATTCTGGTCAATCGGGCGCTGAGCGGGCGCCGCGACGTCGACTTCCTGCGCAACCCGCGCAGCGGGCAGGTCGAGCCCTGCCTGAGCCTGGAAGTGCTCCGCGAGCTTGGCCTGGATGTACAAAAGTTGCCGGCTGACGACGCATCGGGCCAGGCCTGTTATGACCTGGCGGGGCAGGTCGAGTTTGCCCGGGTCGACTACCAGCCCGGCTCGTTGCGGCTGAACATCAGCGTGCCGCAGGCGCTGATGGCACGCAGTGCGCGGGGCTACGTGTCACCGCAACTGTGGGATGAAGGCGCGGCCGCCGGCTTCGTCAATTACAGCTACAACGCCACACGCCGCCGCGCTCGCGGGCAGACCGGCGAGCAGCACTACCTGGGCTTGCGCAACGGCGTGAACCTCGGGGCGTGGCGCCTGCGCAACGAGTCGTCACTGACTCAGGGCGACGCGCAGCCGTACCGCTTTCGCAGCAATCGCACCTTCGCGCAGCGCGATATCACCGCGCTTAAGGGCCAGCTCACCCTCGGCGAAACCTTCAGTGACGGGCAGATCTTCGACAGCGTGCGCTTTCGCGGCGCGGCACTGGTCTCCGACGATGCCATGCTGCCGGACAGCGAACGCTTGTACGCCCCGGTGGTGCGTGGTGTTGCACAGAGCAACGCCACGGTGGAAGTGCGCCAGAACGGCTTCCTGCTGTTCAGCGGCAACGTCTCGCCCGGCCCGTTCGAGATCACCGACATCTACCCCAGTGGTTCCAATGGTGACCTGGAGGTCACGGTGATCGAGGCCGATGGCCAGCAACGGCGTTTCATCCAGGCCTATGCCTCGCTGCCGGTCATGGTGCCGGCCGGCACCTGGCGCTACAGCCTCAATGCCGGGCAGGTCGACGACTATGCCGGGACGGCGGCGCCGAATTACCTGGCGGGTGCGTGGATCTACGGGCTGGGGGAGGCGCTTACCGGTTATGGCGGCGTGCAGTGGGCCGAGGACTACCAGGCGGCCAACCTCGGCGCCGGGTTCGGCACCGCGCTGGGCGCGCTGTCTGCCGACCTGACTCGTTCCAGCAGCCGTCTGCAGGGTCGCCAGCGCAGCGGCCAGAGCCTGCGCCTGCGCTACGCCAATACCCTGGACATCACCCGCACCACCCTCGCGGTTGCGGGCTATCGCTATTCCACCGAGCAGTACCGCAGCCTGGGCCAGCATGTCGAGGAGCTGGACAGTCGCACCGCCGTCATCCCGACCGGCCGTGCCCGTGACCGGCTGGAACTCAACCTGACCCAGGCATTGCCTGATATCGCCGCCAGCCTGAGCCTGACCGCTTCGGAGCAACGCTACTGGAACCTGCCAGGCAAGACCCGGCAGCTGTACCTGGCCTGGAATTCGTCCTGGCGCACGCTGAGCTACAGCCTGTCGCTGGAGCGCAACCAGTCGTGGAGCCGGTTGGGTGAAGCACTGACCGATAACCGTGTCGCGCTGAGTGTGACCCTGCCGCTGGGCGACACCGCCCGTGCCTCACGTCTGTCGCTGAACGCGGTGCGTGACAGCCGTGGGGAATCCAACTTGCAGGCCGGCCTGAATGGCCAGGTGCTGGATGACCGGGACAGCTTTTATTCGGTCCAGGGCGGTCACGACAGTCGCTCGGGCAGTTTCGGTTCGGGCAAGCTCAGTACCCTGGCCCGTTTCGGGCGCTTCGAGGCAGGCTACAGCCAGGGCCGCGATTACCAGAGCCTGGCGCTGGGAGCCGCCGGCTCGGTGGTGGTGCACGGCGGTGGTATCAACTTCGGCCAGACCCTGGGCGAGACCTTTGCGCTGGTCGAGGTCCCCGGCGTGCGCGGTGCCAGCCTGGCGTCATCCCGGCAAGTGGAGACCGCCGCCAATGGCTACGCGGTATTGCCTTATGCCCAGCCTTATCGCACCAACTGGGTCAGCCTCGACACCCGGCAACTGGGCGCCGATGTCGAGCTGGATAACGCCATTGCCCAACTGGTGCCGCGTCGCGGTGCCATGCCGGTGGTGCGTTTCCAGGCCTCGGTCGGGCGGCGGGTGCAGTTCGAGCTGCTGCGCGCGGATGGTTCGCCATTGCCCCTAGGTGCCAGCGTGGAGGACGGGCAGGGCAAGGTGTTGGCCAGCGTCGACCCGACCAGCCAGGCCCTGGTGTTGGTCGAGCAGGACAGTGGCCGCCTGACGCTGCGCTGGTCGGAGCAGCGTTGCAGCGCACCCTTCCAGCTACCTCCACGTGAGGCGGGGCGGGCCTATGACCGGCTCAAGGTGGTGTGCCAATGACGGCCCGCCGACACTGGCCGTGGCTGCTGCTGGTGATGGTCTGCGAGGTGCAGGCCGCGCTTTCGCTGGGTGGTACGCGGCTGATTCTGGTCGGCCGCGAGGCAAGCCTCGAGCTGCACAATGCGGCGAATCGCGAAGCCTTGGTACAGGCCTGGCTGACGCCTGCCACTGACGATCAGGCCCCCGGCGGCGCCGACCCGCAGCCGGCCTTGCCATTCGTGGTGACTCCGGCCTTGGTCCGCCTGCCGGCCCATGGTCGGCAACTGTTGCGCGTGCTGTACCACGGCCAAGGCATGCCGACAGGGCGTGAGTCGTTATTGCACTTGTACGTGCTCGAGGTTCCTCGACGGGGGGAGGCCGCGCAGCAGCTGAGCATTGCCGTGCGCCAGCGCATCAACCTGTTCTATCGCCCGCCCGGCTTGCCGGGCGATCCGGCCGCGGCGGTCACCGGGCTGCGCTGGTCGTGGCGCCAGGCCGGGGACGGTCCCAGGCGCCTGCGAGTGGATAACCCGACGGCCTTCCACGTGGTCTTGCTCGACCTGAAGGCTGGCAGCCAATTGCTGCAGTCTCATCGGTTGCTGGCGCCAGGCCAGACCGCCGAATGGACTGCCAGTGGGCCGGCGACGCGTCGCCTATCGTTCAGGTCGCTCACCGACTACGGCGGCCAGCGCAGCTATTGCGTACGTTTGACCGAACAGGTGCCTGCCATGCCGCGCCTGTCGAATTCTCCCTCTTTCATGGACGACTGCTGATGATCGGTTTCCTGTTTTCCCGCAGGCCGCTGCGTGCCGTGCTGCTGATGTTGTTGTTCAATCCCGCCCATGCCCTGGCCATGCTCTGCACGCTGCAAGGCACCAGCGACACCCAGGTGCGCGGCGACCTGGGCAGTCGCGTGGCCATTCCGGAGACCCTGGCCGATGGCGAGGTGGTGTGGCGCTCCGAGCGCTACAGCCTGATGGTCGAATGTGCCCGGGAAGGGCAGCAGGCCGTGGCGCAGGACGTGTTTCTGCACCTCAACCCAGACCGCCTGGAGATCGGCCAGGGCATCCGCATGGGGGTGAACCTGGACGGGGGTGATCATTTCTCTGGGCGTATCGCCACCGGCCAGCAGATACCGGTTTGCCATGAGGGCGATTCGAACATCGGCGCCTGCCCACGGGTGCGTTTCAACCTGGGCTTTTCGCTGTTCATCCAGAAGTTCGGCGCGGTGCCGCCTTCAGGCGTGCCCGTGGATGTCCCCGACTATCGGGTCTTCGAACTCAATGGCGAGAGCAGCGCGCCGGCCGGTAGGCCTGGCAGCCTGAGCTACGTGCTGGATAACCTCACGGGCCTGCGCTTCGTGGCCTGCGACGCCCAATTGCAGGTCTTTCCGGAAGTCCTGGAGTTCGGTGCCCTGCCGATTCGCCAGGTGGTGGTCGGCAAGGTCTTCGAGCGCCGCCCGTTCACCTTGCAGACACAGCGCAGTTGCGATTCACCGTTCAGCCTGGACGCGCGGTTTCGCCCAGTAACGGGTCAGGTGGTGGATAACCTGCTGGTTCCGGCGAACAACGCTTCGTTGGGCATTCGTCTGGTGCGCGCCGCCGACGCCCTGCCTCTGGGCTACAACCAGCTGTTTCATCTGGCTGATCTGCTGGGAGAAGTGCCAAGCCAGACCACCGAGTTCAACGCCGAACTGGTCTGGCAGAGCACCCGGCCGATCGCGGGGCCCTTTGCGGCGGAAGTGATGATCGACCTGTTCTACAAGTGATTCACGCCGCCAGCGGAATGAACAGATAGGAGGGTGCTGCCGGGTCAGCGAGACGCGCGCCGGCCTGGCGCAGGGTGTCGAGCACCTCTTCGCCGGTGACATGGAACTGCCACTGCGCGTGGGTGGTTTCATGGGGCGCCTGTTCGACCGCTTCGCGAAAGGCGGCCATGTCTGGCAGATAGGCGACGAAGCCGTTGCCTTTGAGTGCCGTGGTGTTGATGCCCAGGTATTGGCAGATTGCTTGCTTGCGGGCGATGTCATCACGATCGGCCTGTCGCGAGGCTTCGATCAGCGCTTGCAGCTGCGGGTCGGCCAGTTGATTGCCGACGATCAGTTCCGGCCCCTGCTCCCAGGCGTGCGGGGGACAGTCTTTGGCCTCTGGCCGCAGCGGAATGTGTGGGTTGATCTCCATCGGGTAGATGCGGCACACCAAAGGACGGCGCTCGTAGATGCGGCACAGCTTCTGCGCGTCAAGATTCCGGCAAGGCCCGACGTTATAGGCGGCGAAGGTGATCGCCACGTGCGCCTGTGCCGTACCGCTGCCGACCTTGATCGAGCGCCGGGTGGCATGCAGCCATTGCTCCTGCGGCAGGCCGTAGCCGTTATCCAGGAAAGCCTCGGTCAGCACGATCAAGGCGCCGCCGTCTGCCGCCCACTGGGCCGCTTCGTCGAGGGTCAGGGGGACATGATGGTCCGTGCAGCAGTTGCCACAGCCCACGCAGGAGAACCGGGTATTCATCGCTTCAGGGTCATCCGCCGATCAATGATGCAGCGGAACCGTTTCCGCCAGCGTTGTGTTTTGCCCCTGACGGACGCAAGGAGCATGCCAGACGTTTTCAGCGTCGCTCGATGCTGTCCCACTCGGTAACGCTGGCCTGGCCGCTTTGCCGGTGGAAGAGGCACAGCTCCGTGCCCCGGCGGTTGTTCATGTGCTTCTGCGGGTAGCGCCCTTCGAGCAGCAGGGCGTCATACCCCACCGTATCGGCAAAGCGCGCGCTGTTGCCGATGGTCTTCACATCCTTGAGCTGGCTGGCTTTCAGGCATGCCGCCTGGGCGGTCTTGTCGAGCTGCTTCCAGGACTGTGGGGTGGACGCTTGGGCCTGAGTGATACCCAGGGCCAGGCTGGCAAGCAGGAGCAAGGCGGGTTTCATGAATGCATCTCCGGGCAAGCATGGACAGTTGCCCGCCAGGCTACACAAGGCCACGGGCGTAAGACCAGTGGCAGGTGCCTGGCGGTGTCCGGCTAACGGGCGTTGATGGTACGGGCAGCCTCGACCAGACAGCGGGTCAGTTCCGGCGAGGAGAACTTGGTCAGTACCGCATCGGCACCCGCGCTGCTGGCCTTCTCGCTGTTCATCGCGCTGTCCAGCGAGGTGTGCAGCAGGATGTAGAGATCCTGGAAGTCCGGCGTTTCACGCAGGGTACGGGTCAGGGCGTAGCCGTCCATTTCGGACATCTCGATGTCCGAGACCAGCAGGTTGATTTCTTCCGGGGTGCCCTTGAGTTCCATCAGCACGTCCAGCGCCTCCCGGGCGCTGCGCGCGGTGCGGCATTCCATGTCGACCTGGCGCAAGGTCAGGATCGACTGCTGCAGGGCCACCTGGCTGTCGTCCACCACCAGGATCTGGGTGGTGCGCAGCAGTTCCAGTTCGTCGTTGCTCAGCGTCTCTGGCTTGACCTCGATCTGCGCCGGGGCGATACCGTGGATGATCTTCTCGATGTCCAGTACCTGCACCAGCGTGCCATCGACCTGGGTCACGCCGGTGATGAACGAACGGTTGCTGGAACCATAGGGCGGCGGACGAATGTCGGTGGTCAGGCAGTGCACGATCTTGCTCACCGCCTGGACATGCAGGCCCTGCTTGCTGCGGCTTACATCGGTGACGATCAGGCAGCCGGCATCCGGGTCGGCCAGCGGGCGCTCGCCGATGGCGCGGCTCAGGTCGATGACCGACAGCGAAGCGCCACGCAGGGTCGCCACGCCTTTTACGTGCGGGTGCGATTCCGGCAGGTGGGTGAGGGGAGGGCAGGGAATGATTTCGCTGACCTTAAGCAGATTGATCGCCATCAGCTTGCCGCTGCGCAGGGTGAACAGCAACAGCGATAGGGAGTCTGCCCGGGCGTTCGTGGTGGACATAGGAACCTTCTGGCAAATGAAAAGCGTCGACCGCGTATCCAGCCTGATGACACCAATGAACGATTATCTTCAGGGTTGTGCCAAGGATAGCTCCGAGTGGGAGCCCGGGCTGGGAGCCGCTTCACGGTTTCATGCATTGCCGTGCCAGGCACGGGGTCGACGGTACGCGAAGCGCAATAGTGGCAGTTGGACTTTATTGACGTCAAACCTTCGGATGCCGCTCTGTGGCAAATGGTCGCATCCTTCTATATATAGAAGCGCGTGCGACAATCCGGCGCAGGCTTCTGGAGCGTAGCGGGCATGCGACATAAGCGCGCAGTTCGCAGCGTTCGCCAAGGCGTGTGTCAGGACCTGGCGTCGTTTGCACGACGTGAAAACCAGCGTGCGACAAATAGACGCATCCTTCTATATATAAGGAAGGCGTTCAATAACCGGCAGCAGGATGCCTCGCCACCCCGATCCGACCGCCCGGGTGGCCAAAGGCTCCGTATGGCGGTGCGGCCCTTGAGCCCGACGCGCCAGGCCCCGATCATCCCGGCCGGCGAATCACCGCCCCCCATTCGAAAGGTAAGTGAATGAGCGACAACACGTTGTACCTGCGGCGCGAGAAGCGCTTTCTGGTCTTGCTGGGAATCATCTGCCTGTCGTTGATCGGCGGCGCCCTGTACATGCAGATCGTGCTGGGCGAGGCACCGTGCCCGCTGTGCATCCTGCAACGCTATGCCCTGTTGTTCATCGCCTTGTTCGCCTTCATCGGCGCGGCGATGCCGGGGCGGCGCAGCACCACGCTGTTCGAAGGGCTGGTGGTGCTCAGCGCCATCGGCGGTATCTTGGCGGCGGGGCGGCATGTCTGGGTACTGGCCAATCCGGCAGTCAGCTGCGGCATCGACGAGTTGCAGCCGATCGTCGACGGCCTGCCCCTGGCTTCGATGTTTCCCCTAGGATTCCAGGTCAGCGGCTTCTGCTCCACCCCTTACCCGCCGGTTCTGGGACTGTCGCTGGCGCAGTGGGCTCTGGTAGCATTCGTGCTCACCGCTATGCTGGTTCCCCTGGGGATCATTCGTAACCGGCGTAAGCCCCAAGGTTTGCAAGGGCTTTAGCCGCAAAGTGCCTCGTCGTGACGAGGCACTTTTTCGTGATCTGGACAACAAAAATTTGCAATTGTTTCCAAATCTGAGATTAACTGTTACAAAATAAGGCATAGTCAATAAAAACTTACATATCTACAATCGCCGCAGTTTTCGTCTAGCCTGACTGGACGATGAGCTGATTTTCGAGGCCCTGGAGTGCCGCTCTGTACCCTGAACAGGCCGCGCAACGCTGGCCTCTGGCGCTTGGAACGGCCGCATTCGTCCTGCTGGCAGGCGATTTCCAGTCGTTCAGGATATGAATCCAAGCAAAAACCGGATTTGTCGTTTCGCTACCGCGTTCTGGCAGGCCCTTGTTCAATTCAAAAAAACATGCCGGCACTGGCAGGGTGAAGTGTTGGCGGTCGAAACCCAACAGCACCGCGAAAGCTGCTTTTAGAGGTCGTGAGATGAGTAAAAATAGGTACCCCAGGTTTTTTGGCTACTTGGCCCTGTTCAGCATGCTTCTGCTCAGTGGTTGTGATGGCTTTCCGCTGCTCGATCCAAAAGGGCAGGTGGGTATCGAGCAACGCAACCTGATCGTTATCGCCACCCTGCTGATGCTGATCGTGGTGATCCCGGTCATTTTCATGACCATCATCTTCGCGTGGAAATATCGCGCGTCCAACACGGCTGCCAAATACACGCCTGACTGGTCGCACTCCACCAAGATCGAAGTCGCGGTGTGGGGCGTCCCGATCATCCTGCTGATCTTCCTGGGCTACTTCACCTACGTTTCGACCCACCGCCTGGATCCTTACCGTCCGCTGGATTCCGACGTCAAGCCGGTCACCATCCAGGCGGTATCCCTGGATTGGAAATGGCTGTTCATCTATCCGGAGCAGGGCATTGCCACGGTCAACAAGATCGTCTTCCCGGCCAATACCCCGATCAATTTCCAGGTCACTTCCGACAGCGTGATGAACTCGTTCTTCATCCCGGGTCTGGGCGGCCAGATTTACGCGATGGCGGGCATGCACACCAAGATGCACCTGATCGCCAACGAGAATCACGAGTTCAACGGTATCTCCGCCAACTACAGTGGTGCGGGCTTCACCGGCATGAAGTTCAAGGCTATCGCGACCAGCCAGGCTGATTACGAGGCCTGGATCGCCGAGGTCAAGAACTCACCTAAACACCTTGACTCGGCTGAATACGCTGCGTTGCTCAAACCTAGCGAGCGTCACCCCGTAGAGCTCTATTCCTCGGTCACCCCTGATCTGTTCCAGATCATCATCGACAAGTACGAGGGCATGAACCACGGGCCGAGCAAGCAGAGCATCCGTGAGAAGCAAGTCACCGGTACCGATGGCGCGCAAAACAGCAAGAATTCAGCTGCTGGGGCAGAGGAGTAAACAATGTTAGGCAAATTAAGTCTGGAAGCGATTCCGTTCCACGAGCCGATAGTCATGGTGACCCTTGCCATGATCGCTCTGGGCGGTCTGGCCGTGGTCGGCGCGATCACCTACTTCAAGAAGTGGAGCTACCTGTACACCGAGTGGTTGACGACCGTCGACCACAAGAAAATCGGTGTGATGTACATCATCGTGGCCATGGTCATGCTGCTGCGCGGCTTCGCCGACGCCATCATGATGCGTACCCAGCTGGCCATGGCGCAGAACGGCGCCGAAGGCTTCCTGCCGCCAGAGCACTATGACCAGATCTTCACCGCTCACGGTGTGATCATGATCATCTTCATGGCGATGCCTTTCTTCACAGGCCTGATGAACATCGTCCTGCCGCTGCAGATCGGTGCGCGTGACGTTGCCTTCCCATTCCTGAACTCCCTGAGCTTCTGGCTGCTGGTCGCCGGCATGCTGCTGATCAACATCTCCCTGGGTGTTGGTGAGTTCGCCAAGACCGGTTGGGTAGCCTATCCGCCGCTGTCGGGCCTGCAATACAGTCCTGGCGTGGGTGTCGACTACTACATCTGGGCCTTGCAGCTGTCAGGTCTAGGTACGACATTGACGGGCGTGAACTTCCTGGTCACCGTGCTGAAGATGCGTACACCTGGCATGAAACTGATGGACATGCCGATCTTCACTTGGACCTGCACCTTCGCCAACGTCCTGATCGTGGCTTCGTTCCCGATCCTGACCGCCTGCCTGGCGCTGCTGACCCTCGACCGCTACCTGGACTTCCACATTTTCACGAACGAACTGGGCGGCAACCCAATGATGTACGTGAACCTGTTCTGGGCCTGGGGTCACCCTGAGGTATACATCCTGGTACTGCCGGCGTTCGGCGTGTTCTCGGAAGTGGTTTCGACTTTCTCCGGCAAGCGTCTGTTCGGCCACAAGTCGATGATCTTCGCGTCCGGTGGTATCTGCGTACTGGGCTTCGTGGTCTGGCTGCACCACTTCTTCACCATGGGTGCAGGCGCGAGCGTCAACGCCTTCTTCGGTCTGGCGACCATGCTGATTGCCATTCCGACGGGTGTGAAGCTGTTCAACTGGCTGTTCACCATCTACCAGGGCCGTCTGCGCTTCACCGCGCCGATCATGTGGACCCTGGGCTTCATGGTCACCTTCTCGATCGGTGGTATGACCGGCGTACTGCTGGCCATCCCGGGCGCTGACTTCGTGCTGCACAACAGCCTGTTCGTGATCGCTCACTTCCACAACGTGATCATCGGTGGTGCGGTATTCGGCTACATCGCCGGCTTCGCCTTCTGGTTCCCGAAAGCGTTCGGCTTCAAGCTGCACGAAGGCTGGGGCAAGGCTGCGTTCTGGTTCTGGATCACCGGCTTCTTCGTGGCCTTCATGCCGCTGTACGCGCTGGGCTTCCTGGGTATGACCCGTCGTCTGAACGCGACCGACATGCCTGAGTGGAACATCTACCTGAACGTTGCTCTGGTCGGTGCCTTCCTGATCGCTGGCGGTATCGCTTCGCAACTGATCCAGCTGTTCGTCAGTATCCGTGACCGTAACAAGAACCGCGACCTGACTGGCGACCCATGGAATGGCCATACCCTGGAATGGTCGACCTCTTCGCCACCGCCGTTCTACAACTTCGCTGAACTGCCGAAAGCCGACGATATCGACGCTTTCACCGAGGCCAAGCGCAACGGTACCGCGTACAAGGTGCCTGCCAAGTACTCGGAAATTCACATGCCGAACAACACTGCAACCGGTATGTGGATGGGTCTGCTGCTGACCGTCTTCGGCTTCGCCTTCATCTGGCACATCTGGTGGCTGGTAGGTGCGAGCCTGGTAGCAACCATCGCGGTCTTCGTCGCTCACGCTGCACGTGACGACCAGGGCTACATGGTGCCGGTCGATCAGATCGCACGTATCGAAGGTGAGCATCACAAGGTCCTGGTGGCCGAAGGTGCCTACACCCCTGCCAAGTCTTCGATGGAACAGGCCTAACATGTCGAATATTGCTATCAACTCCGGAGCCCATGGTCACGACCACGGGCACGACGATCACCACCACGACAGTGGTGAGATGAAGGTCTACGGCTTCTGGCTGTACCTGATGACCGACTGCGTGCTGTTCGCCTCGTTCTTCGCGGTGTTCGCCGTGATGGCGAACAGCGTGGCGGGTGGTCCGTCCGGTAAGGACATCTTCGAACTGCCGTTCGTGGCCGTCGAAACCGCGTTCCTGCTGATCAGTTCGATCACTTATGGCTTTGCCATGCTGGCCCTGTACAAGGGCAAGAAGAGCCAGGTCCTGGGCTGGTTGGCCGTTACCTGGCTGTGTGGTGCCGGCTTTATCGCGATGGAAGTCTATGAGTTCCATCACCTGATCGTTCATGGTCATGGTCCGGACAAGAGCGGCTTCCTGTCGGCGTTCTTCTCGCTGGTCGGCCTGCACGGTGCCCACGTGACCAGTGGTCTGATCTGGATGGCCATCATGATGTATCAGGTCAACAAGAAGGGCCTGACCAACACCAACAAGACCCGCCTGAGCTGCCTGAGCCTGTTCTGGCACTTCCTGGACGTGGTCTGGATTGGCGTGTTCACCATTGTTTACCTGCTGGGGGTGCTGTAAATGGCTAATCCACATAACACCCACGACGATCATGCTGGCCACGGCTCCGTGAAGGACTACATCATCGGCTTCGTGCTGTCGGTGATCCTGACCGCCATTCCGTTCGCCATCGTGATGTCGCCAGTGCTGCCTAAGGACACCACCATCTGGGTCATCATGGCCTTCGCGGTCATCCAGATCCTGGTGCACCTGCGTTACTTCCTGCACCTGGACTTCTCGAAAGGCCAGCGTAACAACGTGATGGCATTCGTCTTCACGTCGCTGGTGATCGTGTTCCTGGTAGGCCTGTCGGTGTGGATCATCTTCAGCATCCACCGCGAAATGATGGCGCAGTGAGGAAATACCCAATGTCACTGAAGCACTTTATCCAAATCACCAAGCCGGGGATCATTTTCGGTAACGTGCTTTCGGTGGCGGGTGGCTTTTTCCTGGCTTCCAAGGGTGATATCGATCTGGTCGTGTTCCTCGCGGCAGTGATCGGTACCTCCCTGGTCGTGGCATCGGGTTGCGTGTTCAACAACTGTATCGACCGCGACATCGACCAGCGCATGGAGCGTACCCGCGGCCGCGCACTGGTTCAGGGGCTGGTGTCCCTGAAGCTGGCGCTGCTGTACGGCGCCGTGCTGGGCGTAGCGGGCGTATGGTTGCTCTACACCTACGCCAACCCGCTGTCGGCATTCCTGGTACTGATCGGTTTCGTGGTGTACGTCGGCCTCTACAGCCTGTACTTCAAGCGCAAGTCGGTGCATGGCACGCTGATCGGTAGCCTTTCCGGGGCCATGCCACCGGTGGTGGGCTACTGCGCAGTGAGCAACAGCTTCGACTTCGCTGCGTTGACCCTGCTGGTGATGTTCAGCCTGTGGCAGATGCCGCACTCGTACGCCATCGCGATCTTCCGCTTCAACGACTACCGTGCGGCCAAGATTCCGGTTTTGCCGGTCAAGCGTGGCATCCTGGTGACCAAGCGCCATATCCTGCTGTACATCCTGGCGTTCCTGGTCGCGACCCTGATGCTGACGTTCGGCGGCTACGCCGGCCTGAACTACCTGGCCGTCGCGGCGGGCCTGGGCATGTACTGGCTGTACATGGCCTGGAAAGGCTACAAGGCCGTGGACGACACGGTCTGGGCACGTAAGTTGTTCGTGTTCTCCATCGTTACCATCACCGCTCTGAGCGTGATGATGTCGGTGGACTTTCAGGTGACCAAGGAGTTATTGGTGACTTACGCCTTCTGAGGCCCACCTGAGCGGTAACCCAAGCCCTGTTCTGCGGAACGGGGCTTTTTTTTGCCTGTCTGTTAGGCGGGTTGGGAAAATTCCATGCGCCTGGCAGGGCCTTTCCGGCCGCGCAGTGGAAAAAAACGATCGATTGCACCATCATGTGTCCACTTTGTTAAAAGTTGCTAACCATTCAACGACAATGTCAGGTCCTCACCCGGCGTCAGACCTTATTAAACGATGAGCGACCAAATGATTTCCTCTGCACGGCCGACGGTGCAAAACGCGCCGCTGGTCTCGATCATTGCCCCCTGCTATAACGCCGAGAAGTACCTCGAAGCGGCCCTTGAAAGCATTTTTGCCCAGGACTACGAGAATTTCGAAGTCATCATCGTCGATGACGGCTCGACCGATAACAGCATTCCCATGCTGCAGGCCCTGCAGGCCAAATACCCCTTCCAGCTCCATACCCAAGCCAATCAGGGCGTCAGCGCTGCGCTCAATCATGGCCTGCGCTACGCCAAGGGCACCTACGTCTCCACCCCGGATCTGGACGACATCATGCTGCCTTCCTCGGTGCGCATTCGTGCCGAGTACCTTGACCAGCATCCCGAGGTGGGCTGCGTCGGGGCGTTGATCATCTACATGGACAGCGATGGCAACAACATCAAGTACCAGAGCCGTGATTATGTCGAGCGCCTGCACTTCGACGAGGCCCTGCGGGGCGCGGTCGTGGTCGGCGCCCCAGTGGCTCTCTACCGCATGGAGGCCCTGCAGGCTGCGGGTGGCTATGACCCGGACATCAAGGTGCAGGATTTCCAGATCACCCTGCGCATCGCACGCCAGGGTTATCGCCTGGATGTGCTGCCGGTGTGCGTGACCCGCTACCGTCGGCATGCCAACAACCTGTCACGCAAATATCGCGTGCTGCTGGACGCCGACCTGAAGACCATCGAACCGTACCGGGATCATCCCGATTACCAGAGCGGGCGAACGTTCGTCATTCACAAGGCACTCAAGTATGCCGTGGTCACCGACAAGGCTCATGCCTGGGAACTGTTGCGCTCCATCCCTTGGCGATACATGAATCGCACCACCTGGCGACGTTTCAAGCGCCTGATCCTGCACCGCTGAGTGCCCCGTTCAAGAACACCCTGGAGTGCCATGAAATTCCTTGAACTGCTGAAAGAACGCAAAACCAGAAAGCAGCTGCGGCGCATGGACAAGCTGGACCGTTCGGCCGAGAAGATCCGCCTGCGCTACCCACGCTATACGGTGGGGGTGGGCACCTATGGCATTCCCGAAGTGCTGGAGTTCGGTGACGACACCGTACTGCGCGTGGGGTCTTACACCTCCATCGCCGATGGCGTGCGCATCCTGCTTGGCGGTGAGCACCGTACCGACTGGCTGACCACCTATCCGTTCCCGGCGATGATCGACAAGCTCGAAGACATCAAGAACTACGCGCCCAGCAAGGGCGATGTGGTGATCGGCAGCGATTGCTGGATCTGCGCCGACGCGCTGATCCTTTCCGGCGTGACCATTGGCCATGGCGCCATCGTCGCCGCCGGTGCGGTGGTCACCCGTGACGTACCGCCCTACGCGGTGGTGGGCGGCAACCCTTGCAAGTTCATCCGCTGGCGTTTCGAGGAAGCGGTGCGCGAGGAACTGCTGCAAGCGGCCTGGTGGGACTGGCCGGTGGACGAGGTCAAGTCAGTGGCGCGTACCCTGTGCAGTTCGGATCTCGATACCCTGCTGGACTACATTCGTCGGCGCAAGGCGGCGCAGAAGGTTCCGGTGGGTTGAAGCTGGCGCTGCCGGTGGCAAGCGTTTTCAGACTCCGGCGCAAAAGTTCTGGCAGAATACGGCATTGGCCTGACTCGTCCAGGCAGTCTGCGAAATGAATGAGGGCGTTATGAGTCAAGAAAGCATCAACTGGGAAAAACTGGGTTTCGACTACATCAAGACCGACAAGCGCTTTCTCGCCCACTGGCGCAACGGCGCCTGGGAAGCCGGCACCCTGACCGAAGACAACGTCCTGCACATCAGCGAAGGCTCCACCGCGCTGCATTACGGCCAGCAGTGCTTCGAAGGCCTGAAGGCCTATCGCTGCAAGGACGGCTCGATCAACCTGTTCCGCCCAGACCAGAACGCCCAGCGCATGCAGCGCAGCTGCTCGCGCCTGTTGATGCCTCACGTACCGACCGAGATGTTCATCGAGGCCTGCAAACAGGTCGTCAAGGCCAACGAGCATTTCATTCCGCCCTACGGGTCCGGCGGCGCCCTGTACCTGCGCCCGTTCGTGATCGGCGTGGGTGACAACATCGGCGTGCGCACTGCCCCCGAATTCATCTTCTCGGTGTTCGCCATCCCGGTTGGCGCCTACTTCAAGGGCGGCCTGAAGCCGAACAATTTCGTGATCTCCAGCTACGACCGCGCCGCGCCGAACGGTACCGGCGCCGCCAAGGTCGGTGGCAACTATGCCGCCAGCCTGATGCCGGGCTCCGACGCCAAGAAGAACAACTTCGCCGACTGCATCTACCTCGACCCACAGACCCACTCGAAGATCGAAGAAGTGGGCTCGGCCAACTTCTTCGCCATCACCGAAGACGGCAAATTCGTCACTCCGCGTTCGCCTTCGGTCCTGCCAGGCATCACCCGCCTGTCGCTGATGGAGCTGGCCAGCAGCCGTCTGGGCCTGACCGTCGAGGAAGGCGACGTATTCATCGACAAGATCGCCGAGTTCAAGGAAGCCGGTGCCTGCGGCACCGCCGCAGTCATCACCCCGATCGGCGGTATCTCCTACAAGGACAAGCTGCACGTGTTCTACAGCGAGACCGAAGTCGGCCCGGTGACCCAGCGCCTGTACAAGGAACTGACCGGCGTGCAGTCGGGTGATGTCGAAGCGCCTGCCGGCTGGATCGTCAAGGTCTGAGCCGTTCGCCGCACACGAAAAAGGGAAGCCCAGGCTTCCCTTTTTTCATGGCGCCGCGTCGCCGTCCTTGGGCGGACCCAGCACGATGGCCAAGTGGCGCAGGTCGTCCACTTCCAGGCTGAAGCTCTTGCCGGAGGGACTCTGCACCAGCTTGCCCAAGGCGTAGAGGGTGAAGAACTTCACCTCGCCAGCATGGCTGAGCAATTCTTCGATGTAGCGACTGGAGCGGTAGGCCTGCATCTGTGCGGGCGAAACGTACAGCGTCACCCGCTTGCCTTCGAGGCGGTCGAAGAACTGGAACTTGAAGCCCTTGCCGTAGCGTTTGTCATCCAGCAGTCCACCGCCGTACAGCACCCGTTGGTTCTCGCCCGGTTGCGCGTACTTGATGTGCCGGAAATAGCTGCGCAGGGCCACCTCGCCCTGGCCGGCGACGCGCAGGGTCAGTTGCTTGAAGTCGTCTTCCGGCAATTCGGCGCGCGCCTGGCGGTAGAAATCCACCAGGCGCTCTAGGTTGCTGGTGCGCGTCTCGCTGTAGCGCGGGGCAGCAGGCTCCTTGAGCGCGTCGACAGGGGCTGCTTCGCGGGGCGCGGCGGCATGGCCTGCCGGTGCCGTCAGCGCCGGTTCCTTGACCGCCTGGCGCAGGGTAGGGTCGAACACGTCGATGTTGTCGTCCAGCTTGCGCCGCGCCTGTCGCAGGCGCTGCTGCGGGTCGCTGGAGGCTTCGTCCGGTTCGTCGACGGCCTCGTCTTCCTCGACCCACTCACAATCGGGCTGGTGCTGGTAATGCGGGTTGGCACGAAAATGTGCCGCCACGAAGGTGGGATTGTCCTGAGGCTTCACGTCGTAACGCACGCCCGTCACCTTCACGCCCTGGGCGCGACAGGCTTCGCTGGAGCACAGAAACTCGAAGCGCTGGCGCGGCGGTTCCTGGGAGAAGTATTCACGGCGCGCGGCGGTGATCGACAGTTCTTGCTGCAGCTCCACGCACCAGGCGCGGGTGATGGTCTTGCCGGGTTTCATGCCTTACGTCTTCCTGATCCGTCGGGAACCCCGACAGATTGAAAGCTTTGTCCGGCCGCGACAAGAAGTTTCAGGCCCCCGGCCCGTCCTTCCGCTCACGGCCGAACGCTGTGCGTCGCTCAGCCCTTGATCACGCCGCAGGCCATACGGTCACCGCCGCCGCCCAGCGGTGCCGGGTGGTCAGAGTGGTTGTCGCCGCCGACATGCACCATCAGCGCACGGCCTTCGATTTCGGCGACCTTCTTGATACGCGGGGCCAGTACCGGATACTCGGCCTTGCCGTCGGCGGTCACGTAGATCGCCGGCAGGTCGCCCAGATGGCCGGCGTCGTCATAGGGGCCGAGGTGCTTGCCGGTCTTCTTCGGGTCGTAATGGCCGCCGGCGGCCAATGCGGCGACGGTCTTGCCGTCCTTGGTGCCGGAGTCGCAGCTGGGGTTTTCATGCACGTGGAAGCCGTGAATGCCCGCTGGCAGGCCGCTCAGCTTGGGGGTGAACAACAGGCCGTACTGGGTCTCTTCCACATGCACACTGCCGATGGCCTTGGGCGCGCCGTCGGCGCTGACCAGGTTCATCGGCACGTCCAGTGACGCGGCGTGGGCAGAGAGAGAAAACGCGCCGAGAAGGCCAAGGCAGAGGATCTTTTTCATAGGCGTTCAACACATCCTGTTTTCAGCGAAGAGGCGTGGCGCCCGGCCTGGGAGTGAGGCCCGCCGGGCTGCCGTCCTGCCTTCCGGTGCGGCCACGAAGGCCGTAGCAAGCGTGGGAGGCATCGGTTTGGGCAATGCCTCCGGCGCTTGGTTCAACCCGCCTGCCGTCGCATCCTGGCGTGCGGACACGGCAAAGCGCACGGGCGTTGGCTAGGCTGAAAGGGTCACCTGAGCGATCCCGCCTTGAACGATCAATTGGTTCGAAGATGAGAGATCCTTATGCCTTCGGGTTCTACAGCGCTTGCCTGGCCCTCGTCGTGCTGGTTACCGCCGCCTTGCTCAGCGCCCGTAGCGGGCAGGCCTACGCGGTGCTCGACTCGGCCTCGGCGGTGATCGAAGCCCTGGCCGCCAGCGGCATCGCCGGCATTGCCTTTGCCGCCTACGGTGCGTGGAAGCGCGACGTGCGCCAGCACAAGACCCTCACCGTCATCTGGGAGGCCAGCGTAGCTTTTCGCGAAATCGAGATCGGCTTCAACGAATGGTTCTTCGGCCCCGCCACCGAACAACTCTACGAACCCGACCCCGGCCGCCTTAATGCGCAACTGGCCACCAGCCCCCTCGGCCAGGCCCTGCGCGCGTTCAAGAAGCAATGCATCCTGCTCGACAAGGTGGTGCTCAAGGAAAGCTGGCGTTGGGTCAACCACGCCACCGAACTCGACGTCCTGGCCCGCGCCCTGACCGCCGAATTCTTCGGCACCATGGCCAAAGGCAAAGTGCGCCCAGGCATCGTCGACTTTCTCTACCCCCACGAAGGCCAGACCCGTCGCAAGACCCAGGCGGAATGGGAGGCGCTGATGGACACCATCGAGCGGGAGCTGGCGGAACTTGAGGAGCGGTTTGGCTGAATATCTTGCTCATGAGCCGCTATAGTGTCGCGCGAAGCAAACCCATGACTTTTTAGTGAGAACGATGAAAAAAGGACTTTTAATGCTGGCCGCCCTGTCGCTTAGCGCCTGCGGCACCCTCGACACTGTTGTTCGAGACGACGAATACAGCCGCCGTGAACTGAGTGAGCGCGGCAGTCACTGCGATGAAATCACCCGAGTGTATAGCGGGGTCGTCTATGACTTCTGCCAACTACACGCCGATCCCGATAAGAGCGCGCATCGAACCGGTCCATTGTTACCCGGCATGATCCTGGACATGGCTTTTTCGGGAATCCTGGATACCGTCGTTCTGCCCTATACCGTCTACCGGCAGGTTGCGGATGGCAATATCGTCATTCCGCATTCGACCTGGAAACCCTCGGATCGCTTGTAACAGGGTGGCGACGATATTGTTCGGCACTGTCGGGGAAGTTACGGGGTAATAAAGCTGCTTGTTCGGCAGTGAAGTGCCCGGTGAGTCCGGAGTCTTGGTCGCAGTATTTCTGAGCTGGCTATGCGGCGGTGAAGGATGTACGTCGAGGCGATCTTGCCCAGGCTGTTTTCTGAGCTGCCTATGCGGCAGTGAAGGATCTGGAACGGGGCCTGCTTGTTCTCCTGGCTTTCTGAGCTGCCTATACGGCAGTGAAGCCGGGCCGCCCGGCCATTGTGTTCTGCGCGTCTTTCTGAGCTGCCTATACGGCAGTGAAGAACCGAGGGCAACGACGAGGCCATGTGTCTGCTTTCTGAGCTGCCTATACGGCACTGAAGGACGAAATCATGCGCCTACCGGGGCCAGTGAATTTCTGAGCTGCCTATACGGCACTGAAGCTGTGTCAGGGCACATGCCGTTGAAGACGTGATTTCTGAGCTGCCTATACGGCACTGAAGTAGACACTTTGATCGCTATGTCTCCGTTTTTAAAGAGCAAATACACCGGGCTGATGGGTTAACCCTCTTTTTTGCCCCTCATCTAACCCGTTGATTTTTATGGAGGCTAAATGAGGCACAGAAAAAAGGGTTTCACGAACGGGTTTCTGCTAGCGCTCCCGATGGCCGGAAGTTGCCTGGTCACGGTTGTTTTATCGCCCGTAAGTAGGCCCTTCGAACAACGCCTTGACGAATTCGTCCACCGGTTCAGGGAGCAAGTCTTGGGGATGATCGCCGCCGAACGTGGCGAGTCCGCTGCGACCTTTGATGATCGCTGAGCTCAGGGCATCGCCGGTGGCGACTTGAATGACCTCGATCTTGACCTCGACGCGGTCGGGGAGCATCGACCATTCGGTTGCGCGGTCTTCCCAGTGCAAGATGCTGGGAAAGATCAGCAGGTCCTGATCGGCCTGCTGCGCGGCGGCCAGGGCCTGGTCGAAGTCGTCGGTCTGGATGCCGATGCGGGCGGCGCGTACCTGACGCGCCAGAGAGGCCTGAATGATCTGTGCGGTGTTGCGGCCTGAGCCGTTATAAGTGTGATCGCCATACGCGCCGTCGGTGGGCGTGGAGACATAGAACTTCTGTGTGCGTAGCACAGGGGCTAGCGCTTGCTGTTGGGGTGTCCACTGGTGTGAGTCGGCGCAACCGGCAAGAGCCATCGCGGCAGCGAGTAGTAGAGGAAAGCGCATCGACAGGTCCTTGTCAGAGGTTATGGCTTTGTAATATCAACCAAAGCACAAGCGCTGTCGATGGCATGCAAGGGCGAGCGCCGGCTCTCCTCAGGCACTCAGGTGCTCATACAAAATCGTCGCCCCCACCAGCATCAGCACCACACCGCCGATGATCTCGGCGCGCTTGCCGACCAGGGTGCCAAGCACGCGGCCGAGCATTACGCCGAGGGTGACCATCACCAGGGTGGCCAGGCCGATGGCGGCGGCGGCGATGAAGATGTTGACGTCGACGAAGGCCAGGCCCACACCCACGGCCAGTGCGTCGATGCTGGTGGCGACGGCGGTGACGGCCAGGATCAGGAAGGAGTGCTGGCTGGATTTTTCTTCTGCTTCTTCGTCATCGCTCTTCAGGCCGTTGTGGATCATGTGCAGGCCCAGGCACACCAGCAGGGTGAAGGCGATCCAGTGGTCCCAATCGGCGACCCACAAGGAGGCGGCGTGGCCGATGGCCCAGCCGATCATGGGGGTGATAGCTTCGATGATGCCGAAGATCAGGCCGGTGCGCAGGGCTTCGATCAGGCGGGGCTTGTGCAGTGCGGAGCCTTTACCGATGGCGGCGGCGAAGGCGTCGGTGGACATGGCCAGGGCCAGGAAAACGAGGGAAATCGGGTTCACGGTTTGCTTCCAGCCGGGCTGTGGGACAACGACACTGCCACGCGCCCGGCTTCAGGCGTGTGCAATGTCGCTGGTCTCACCAACCTTGAAGGTGTTCGTACCACGGCTGTCGTGCCGAGAATGTTGATACGAACGCTGACGGTTGCTCGTCAGCAGGCTACTCCCCAACGGAAGCGGCGATTATATACAGGTCTTGGGCAAGGTGTCTGGTGGAGCACGCGGATCGCTCTGCGGTGCTACCTGACGGCGACCCTTCGGCGCTTTTTTGCCTTTGGCCCGGCCATTTCTTTTACAGTGTGTCTAGATAGCACCCCGCCATGAGGTACCCGTCAGTGCAGGATGAAACCCCTTGCTTGCTCAATACCCCGGCACGACAGGAAGCCGTGAACGCCCTGGCGTGTTTCAAAGGTGTCAGGGACGAGATGTTCGATGAGCTGATCCGCCTGGCAACCCAGCACTTCAATGTACCTATCGCGTTGATCTCGATCCTGGAAAACAATCGCCAGTGGTTCTGGGCCCAGGCCGGCATGGATGTGGACCAGACACCGCTGGTGGATTCGTTCTGCGCCACGGCGATTCTGGCCGATGACTTTTTCCAGGTCAGCGATGCCACCACCGATGCGCGCTTTCGCGACAACCCGCTGGTGCAGGGCAATCCCGGTATTCGCTTCTACGCCGGCTATCCGCTGGTGACCCTTGAAGGCCTGCCGCTGGGCATGTTCTGCCTGATCGATACCGAGCCGCGCGAAGAGCTGACGCGGGAGCAGCAGGCCACTCTGCAGCAACTGGCCAAGCTGGTCATGCTGCGCATCCAGGCGCTACGCGAAAGCAGCTATGTGGACGCCACCATCGGGTTGTTCAATCGCATCAAGTTCGAAAAGGATGTCGAGGCCTATCGCTGGTCTGATGAGCCGGTCACGGTGATTGCTGCCGACATGATTTCCCCGGCCTTTCTCAACGAGATCGTCAAATCGCTGGGGTATCCGTTTTCCACGCGGGTGATGCTGCTGCTCAAGGACAAGCTCAAGCAGATCATCGGCGCCCGCGACCTGTACAAGATCAGCCCCACCCGGTTCGGCTTCATGGTGCCCGGTGAGGTGGATCTGTCGGAGCTGATCGAGCGTTTGTCCCGGGAAATCCAGCAGCCCATCGAGTGCTCTGGCATTCCCCTGCAGCCGCGTGCCGGGTTGGGCATGCTCAAGCTCAGCCAACAGACCTGGCACGATGACTGGCTGCGTTGTCTGGTCAGCTCTGCCGACCACGCGCGGCACCGTGGCAAGGGCTGGGTGTACTTCGAGCCTGAGCTGGATCACGCGCAGGTGCGGGCGTTCAGGCTGCTCACGTCGTTGTCCAAGGCGGTGGAGCAGGAAGATCAGTTCTATCTGGAGTTTCAGCCCAAGGTGCATGCCGCCAGCGGCAAGATGTGTGGCGCCGAGGCGTTGCTGCGCTGGAAACACCCGGAACTGGGTCTGATCAGCCCGGCTGAATTCATCCCCCTGGCGGAAAAGACCCCGCTGATTCGCCAGATCAGTGCCTGGGTGGCACGACGTGTCTTGCAGCAGATGTCGGCATGGCAGGCTCAGGGGCATCGCTGGCTGGTGTCATTCAACGTTTCGGCCAGCGACATGGCTGACTCGGCATTCGTCGAGCGGATGATCGGCCTGTTGCGGCAGCAGACCATCGAGCCGAACCTGGTCGAGCTGGAGTTCACCGAAAGCGCCCTGATGACCACCCCGGAGCTGACCCACAGCAACCTGCAACGTATCCGTGCCTGTGGTATTCGCCTGGCCATCGATGACTTCGGCACCGGCTACAGCAACTGGACCTATCTGCGCACGTTGCCAGCGACCACGGTGAAGCTGGACCAGTCGTTCATGCGCGATGCCTGCAGTAACCCCAAGGACCGCGCGGTGGTCACCTCGATCATCCAGCTGGCGCAGAACATCGGCTACGAGGTGGTGGCCGAGGGCGTGGAGAGCGAAGAGCTGTTCGAGCAGTTGCGCAGTTGGGGCTGCGATCAGATCCAGGGCTATTACGTCGCTCGGCCGATGTCTGCGTCGGCTCTGGTGGACTGGGCCCGGAGTCGCCAGGTCTGAGTGCACGCCGGACGGCATGCACCGGATGGGAAATCGAGATAGCCAGCCTGCTTGCGAAGATGACGCCTTGTAGGCGGTGTTCTCCGCAAGCAGGCTCGCCTGCGGCTCGGCCTTACTGCGGTCGTGAAGGGGCGAGGGCGGGTTTGGCCACTTCATGACCCGCTTCGACCTGTTGGCGCACGGCACGAACCTGCTCGGCGGACACCGCGCTCGCCTGGTTCGACCAGCCTTCGCGCAGGAAGCTCACCAGTGCCGCCGTCTCGTTGTCATCCAGGCGCCAGGCGAAAGCCGGCATCGGCAGCACGGCCGGGGCGCGGGCGGTCGACGGCGTCTGGGTGCCGGCGAGGATCACATGGATCAGCGCGGTGGGGTTGTCGGCATTGACGATGCTCGCGCCGTCCAGGCGCGGGAACACCCGCGAAGCGCCTTCACCAGCCACGAAGTGGCAAGCCCCGCAGTTGTCCAGGTAAAGCCGTTCGCCCAGGTTCAGGTCCTTGGCTGCCGTCAGCCTGGCGGTGGTCGCTGCGCTGCGTTGCGGATCATGCCGGTAGGTGGCGTTGGCTGAAGGCAGCGACTTGAGGTAGACGGCAATGGCCTGCAGGTCGGCATCGCTCATGTGCGAAGTGCTGTTGGCGATGACGTCGGTCATCTCTCCGCCCACCGAGGCCTTGGCGTTACGGCCGCTGCCCAGGTAATCGACCAGTTCCTCCTCGGTCCAGTGCGGTACGCCGCGCAAGGCCGGTACCGACCAACCGTTGAGTTCGCCACCGGCCAGGTAGGTCGCGCTCTTTTCGTCCAGGCCGCGCTCCTGCATGGTCAGCGCACGGGGCGTGTGACACGAGCCACAGTGGCCCAGGCCCTGGACCAGGTAGGCACCGCGGGCAACCTGTGCCGCCTTGCCGTCGGTCGAGTCCTTGAGCGATACGGCGGCGTCTTCTGGCAGCGGCGCGAACAGCGTGCGCCAGTAGGCCAGCGGCCAGCGGATCGACAATGGCCAAGGAATGTCATGCGCTTTGTTGTCCTGGCGGACCGGTGCGACAGCGTTCATGAAATAGGCGTACAGCGCTTGGGTGTCGGCGTCGGAGGTACGGGCATAGGACGGGAACGGCATGGCTGGGTACAGCGCACTGCCGTCGTGGCCGATGCCGCGACGCACCGCGCGTTCGAATTCACCGTAGCTCCAGCCGCCAATGCCGGTGGCGCGGTCAGGCGTGATGTTGGTGGCGTAGATCGTGCCGATCGGCGACTCGATACCGCGCCCGCCGGCGAACGGTTGGCCGCCATGGGCGGTATGGCAGGCCACGCAGTCACCGGCACGGGCCAGGTATTCGCCTTGCTTGATCAGCGCCGGAGTCACCGGTTGGTCCAGCTGCGCGCTGGCGTCGCCAGAGCGGTTCAGCAGGCCGCCGACCAGCCAGCCCGACAAGGCCAGCAGCACACCAAGAGCAATCAGGATGAGCAGCACAGAACGGGGTCTGGATTTCACTTTCGCACTCCTCATGCCTGCACCAGCGGGCCAGGGTTCTTCAGGTACTGATCCTTGATGGCCTGAGCCGCGAACAGCGTCAGTGCGCCGATCATGGAAGTGGGGTTGGCCTGGAAGTTCTGCGGGAACGCGTTACCGCCCGGCACGAACACGTTGTGCACGTCCCAGCTCTGCAGGTAGCGGTTCAGCGCGCTGGTCTTGGGCGAGTCGCCCATCACGGCGCCGCCGACGTTGTGGGTCGACACGTACTTGGTGATGTCCCAGTGCGCGTCCATGGCCAGGAAGCTTTCCGAAAAGCTGTCCGGGCCCAGTTCCCGGGTGATGTCCAGGACGATGTTGCGCAGGTACTGTTGCAGCTTCAGCTCGTTCTGTTTCCAGTCGAAGGTGATACGCGCCAGCGGCAGACCCCACGGGTCCTTGTAGGTCGGGTCGAGGTCCATGTAGTGATCGCGGTACGACATGCAGCTGGTGGTGATGCTGACTTTCATCGAGTGGCCGTACCAGTCGACCATGCCTTCCTTCCAGCCCTTGCCCCAATCGGCGGTACCGGGTGGCAGCGCGGTGCCGATCGGCGCACCGGTGGCCTGGGAACTGTGGATCTTGGCACCGCCGATGAAGCCCAGCGACGGGCCATCGAAATTGCCTGGCGAGACGTCGTTGAACATCTGCCCGGTGGCACCGGCGGTGGCGAACGGGTTGAAGTGCTTGTCCTTGAAGAACAGCGTGGCGCCGCCATTGCTGAGGAAGGCGTAGCTGCGCCCGACGGTACCGGTTTCGGTGATCGGGTCGTAGGGCTTGCCGATGCCCGAGAGCAGCATCAGGCGCACGTTGACGAACTGGAAGCCCGCCAGCACCACGATCCTGGCTGGCTGGAACACGGTGTTGCCGTCAGCGTCGGCGTAGGTCACGCCCTTGGCGGTCTTGCCATCAGGGTGCAGCTCGACCTTGAGGACATTGGCATTGACCTTGTAGTCGAAGTTGGGCATGCGCTTGAGCGCATCCAGCACGGCGGTTTGCGGCGAGGCCTTGGAATAGTTCAGGCACGGGTACTTGCTGCAGTAGCCACAGTAGTTGCACGGTGCGATCTGGTTGCCGTAAGGGTTGGTCCATGCCTGCGAGACATTGGCCGACGGGTTGGGGAACGGATGGTAGCCCAGCTTGCGCGCCGCGTCGGCGAACAGTTTGTTGTTCAGGGTGTCTTGCAGCGCTGGCAATGGGTAGGGGTTGGAGCGCGGCCCCTCGAACGGGTCGCCGCCTTCCATGATCTGCCCACGCAGGTTGCCGGTATTGCCCGACAGGCCGCAGATCAGGTCGAACTTGTCGAGGAATGGCTCGATCTCGTCCCAGGTGAACGGGTAGTCACCGATGCGCATGTCATCCTGCAGCACGCCCTTCCTGTATGCCTGATCGGCATAGGTCTTGAGCTTGATATCGGTGGGTGTCGGGCGGATCAGTACACCGGTCCAGTGCAGACCCGAGCCGCCCACGCCGGTGCCTGGCTCGAAGGCACCCCACTTGCGGGTGGGCAGGGCTGTGGCGTTCATGTTGTGGCGGACAGTCATCGCCGCGGCCTTGGGGGTGGCCATGATCTTGTTGCGCACGCCGTAGGCGTACTGATCGGCTGGCTTGGGGTAGGCGAAGTCGGCATTGGTGCGATCTTCGCCGCGCTCCAGGGCGCGGACCTTCAGGCCGGCCTGGGCCAGCTCGATGCTCATCAGCGAACCGGCCCAGCCGAGGCCGACGACGACGACATCGACTTCGTCATTGGTAATGTTTGCCATAAAAAACCTTGCGAGTATTCGGGGGGATCAGCCGCGCTGGCCGCTGATGCTGACCGGCCCGAGTGGATACTTGACGTTGTGTTGGGCGACCCATTCCACGTAACTGGCGCGCGCGCCCGGGAAGCCGATGGCGATCCACGCCTTCATGCCCTTGTTGCCGCCGTAGATCGGGTCGGAAAGGTAGCCCTGCTTGGTATGGCCGAGCAGTTCGCCGAAGAACTGCTTGGACTTGAGCACGTCCTCGCCATAAGCCTTGAAGTCGATCTCGCCGCCTTGCAGCTTCTTGAGCACATCGTTTTGCGTGGCGGCGTCGAGCACCGCGAAGTTGTCGCGGTGGGTCGCCTGGCACCAGGCGTTCAGCGCCTTGATCGCATTGCGGTAGATCTGCTGTGGCGTATATGGAATCTGATAGCCCATGGTTGCCGGCGGGTTGGCCGGGAAGGGGCCTTCCAGGTAGATCTCGCTGCCCAGGTCGCCAGCCAGTTGCTGGTCGATGAACACCGGTACGTTGGTCTCCAGCGCACCCGGGCCGCGGCCGTCGGCCGGAATCAGCTTGTCGGTGGCGGCAAGGATGAAGGCCCATTCACCGGCGCTGAAAAAGCTCGGTTGGTAGGTATCCAGGCCCGGCGCGATCATTTCCGCTGCTGCGGCGGCGCTCAGGCCCTTGACGGTTACGCCCAGCGCAGGCAAGGCAATCAGAGAGGAAAGCAGGAACTTCCTTCGCGATGTCGGCTTGTTTATCAGCATGTAGGGATCACCTATGACGGCTCACAAGAAAATCCCGGACGGCACAAGCCTGCGCAGGTGGCGATATGGCCGACCTTGCCCTCTGCTGCAACGCTGGCGGCAGGTTCCCGGCCATCGCCTGGCCTGCCGATCCTTTTCTGAGGGCGAGCGCAAGCGCACGTCCACGACGAGGGGGCATGACAGGGGAGAGGTCTTCGGGAACAGGACTGGCGGGCCTGGCTGGCCGCTCTCATTGTGGTTCGTTTGCAGCGGGGTGCCGAAACCGGGAAACGCCCGGCTTCGGACAGCGAGGTGCGACACTATGGCCGCTTGCTCATCACGGGTTGTACGATGTTAACAGACTCATTCAAGGATGTAACGAATGATTTCAATGTGATGTGATGGCTCTAAATTGAGGATCTCGGCTAATCCTGACGCGACTTTTGAAAAAGCGGAGCGGATGGAAGGCGAGCTTTAACAACCAGTTGTCTGATGAGTTAAGGCGGTTTTTCACCTGCCAGTCCGCGTCTACCCACCGCGCCTCGCCACCCCCTCCTGCGTTGCGGGAGGGGGCGACGTCAGCCGCCAGAGGGCTTCACTCGCCAGGCATGGCCAGCCATTCGCCCTGGATCTTCTGATACGCCCCGGTGGCTTTGCTCAGATGCAGCCACTGGTCCACATAGCTTTTCCAGGCCACGTCGTCGCGCGGCAGCAGGTAGGCCTTCTCGCCATATTGCATGTAGTGCGCAGGGTTCACCGCGCACAGCCCCGGCAGGCGCTTCTGTTGGTACAGCGCCTCGGAGGAGTCGGTGATCATCACATCGGCTTTCTTGTCCAGCAGTTGCTGGAAGATGGTGTTGTTGTCGTGGAACGCCAGCTGCGCCTTGGGCAGGTGGGCACGGGCGAAGGCTTCGTTGGTGCCGCCGGCCGGTTCGATCAGGCGCACCGAGGGTTGGTTGATCTGTTCGACGGTCTGGTACTTGGCCTGCTCTTCACAGCGCACCAGCGGGATCTTGCCATCGACGTCCAACGGGTTACTGAAGAAGGCTTTCTTCTGCCGTTCCAGGGTCACGGAAATACCGCCCATGGCGATGTCGCATTTGCCGGCCTGGAAGTCGGGCATCAGGGTTTTCCAAGTGGTCGGCACCCAGGTCACTTTGGCACCCAGGCTTTGCGCCAGGCTGCGCGCCATGCTGATGTCGATGCCTTCGTAGTCGCCATCGGTACGCAGGAAGGTGTAGGGCTTGTAGTCGCCAGTGGTGCATACCGTCAATTCGCCGCTCTGCTGCACCTTGTCCAGGTGCGACGACGGTTGCTCGGCCTGGGCCAGGCCGGAAAGCCCCAGCAGCAGGGCGGTAAGGGCACGGGTTTGCAGTTTCATCGGCGGTTACTCGCTTGTTGGTATGAAGGCCGACAGGGTAGCCGGTTTTGCCAGGGCCACGCACCTTGGCGAGGCATGCTGCCTGCCCGCTCGCAAGCCGGGATATTTGTGGCAAATGGCTGCTATCGGTCTGCCCCGATTGGCGGCGATGAACTACCATGTTGCAGTCCAACCCCGGGCACCGGCACCGGGCGTCGCAGTAATGGAAAATTCGCTGTCCGACGCCCAGGAAATGCATACAATCCGCCCCTTTTTTCCCGATACAGGTCCGGCAGTCTATGGCCCTCGACCCCGTTACCATGCTGGTCCTCTCTCTTGCCCTCGCGGCGTCGGCAGCGTTGCACCTGGCCATCGAGTGGCGCAGCGTGCGAGCGCCGGCGCTGTTGTTCTGGAGCGCGGGGTTCGCGACCATCTTTCTGGGCTGTGGCCTGTCGTTGCTGCGCACCAGCGGCATCCTCATTCTGGGTATCTGGTTCGCCAACGGGCTGTTGATCTTCGCGCACTGGTTGTTCCTGTTCGGCGTGGCGCGCTTCACCGACACCCGGTTGTCCCGAGGCTGGTATCTGATCGTGCCGTTCTGGGTGGCGTTGTTGCTGCTGCCGGAAGGGCCGCAGTGGTCGAAGACCATGTTGTTGGTCAATTCGCTGCTGGTAGCGGCACTGGCCCTGCGTGCCAGCCTGTTGCTGCAGCCCCATGGCCGCTCGCTGAGTGTCGGGGCGGTGCAGCTGCGTTTCGTGCTGTTGCTTCACGGCCTGTTCTATCTGCTCAAGGGGCTGTCGGTGTTCCTGCCTGGCACCTTGCTCGACCTGGCGGCGCTGCGTGGACAGATCATCCAGATTTCCCTGGTCGAAGGGGTGATGGCGATCATGTTGATCGCTGTGTCGATGACCGGCTCCGAGCGTCACCGTCGGGAAAAACAGATGGCCCACCTGGCCGCACGCGACCCGCTGACGGCGCTGTACAACCGTCGGGCCTTTGAAGTCCGCGCCGCTGCGCTGCTCGATGAGGTGTCTGTGGTAACGCCGGGGGCGCTGCTATTGATCGATGTCGACAACTTCAAACCCGTGAACGACCTGCACGGGCACACCGCCGGTGACCACCTGCTGGTCACGCTCAGTGAGCAGATCCGTTCGCTGCTGCCCGAGCAGGCACTGGCGGCCCGTCTGGGGGGGGATGAGTTCGCGATTCTCCTGAAGCACGCCTCGCGTGAGCGGGTGGAGAGCATCGGCAATGCGCTGCGCGAGCAGTTCAATGCCGTCACATCGGCCAGCTTTTCCACGCCCCAGCCGGTGACCCTGAGCATTGGCGCCAGCCTGTTCGACCAGCCGCCCGGTAGCCTGGCGGTGCTGATCGAACAGGTGGACGAGGCCCTTTACCAGTCCAAGCGCGGCGGGCGCGATACGCTGCAGCTTGTAGACCGTACGCGCCTGGGGGTGGCCAGCCGTCAGCCGGTCTGAGCCCAAAACGCCGGGTAGCGGTTGCGCCTCAAGACTTGAAGCGACCCACCAGCCCGTTGAGCTCATCCGACAGCTGCGACAGGCGACCTGAGTCTTCCTGTGCCGAGCTGGCCAGGTTTTCTACCAGCTGGGCTTCGTCGTAGATCTGCTGAATGTGCCGGTTGATCTCTTCGGCCACGCTGTGCTGTTCTTCGGCGGCTGCGGAAATCTGCAGGTTCTGGTCGCGGATTTCGTTCACCGAAAGCTGGATGCCTTCGAAGCTGTCCAGCGCGTTCTCGATGGAAGACACGCTGGCCTGCGACAGCTCCAGGCAGCTGTCCATCTTCTGAGCGACTTCATGAGTCTTGTTGCCCAGCGCATTGAGCAACTGGTCGATCTCGCCGGTGGAGTCGGCCGTGCGCTTGGCCAGGGCCCGCACCTCGTCGGCCACCACCGCGAAGCCACGGCCCTGGTCGCCGGCGCGGGCCGCTTCGATGGCCGCGTTGAGGGCTAGCAGGTTGGTCTGCTCGGCAATGGCACGGATGGTGCCGAGGATCTGGTTGATATTGCGGCTGCCTTCTTCGAGCTCGACCATGGCCTGGGACGACTCGCCGATACGACGGCTCAGGCGGTTGACGTTCTGGGTGCTCAGCTCGATCTGCTGCTTGCCTTCGGTGACCCGCTGATGGCCGCTCTCGGCCGAGGAGGCGGCGGCGCTGCACGAGCGGGCCACCTCGTTGGCGGTCGAGACCATCTGGTTGAAGGCCGTGGACACCAGCTCTACCGACTGGCGCTGACGCCCTGCGGCCTGGTTCATGTCGCTGGCCACCTGGCTGTTGACGTGCGAGGCATCCTGCAGGTTGGCCGAGGCTGAACCGATGCGTTGCACCAGTTGGCGAATCGCCGCCAGAAACTGGTTGAACCAGCCGGCCAGCTCGGCGGTTTCATCCTTGCCTTGCACCTTGAGGTCGTTGCGCAGGTCGCCTTCGCCATCGGCGATCGACTGCAGGCCGCTGCTGACCTGGCCGATGGGACGCACGATGACCTTGGCCAGAGCGGCGGCCAGGCCGGCGAGGATCACCACCAGCACGGCCACGATGGCCAGGGTCAGGTAGGTCATCTGGGTGGCGCCGGCCATCACTTCGGAGCGTTCGATCAGGCCGATGTAGCGCCAGCCCAGCACTGGCGAGGTCCAGACGTTGGCCATGTAGGTGACGCCGTTGATCTCCACCTCGGTCATGCCTGAGGGGGTGGCGGCCAACTTGGCATAAGGTTCGCCGAGGTCCTTGAGCGGCTTGAAGTTGTGCGCCGCGTCACGCGGGTCGACCAGCACCGTGCCGTCTTCGACCAGCATCACGTAGCCGCTCTGGCCGAGCTTGATGCTCTTGAGCAGTTCGGTGAGATTCTTCAGCGAGACGCTGACCACGAACACGCCCTTGGCCTTGCCGGTTTCGTCGAGCAAGGTCCGCGCGGTGCCGACCAGGGCCACGGCGTCCTTGTCGTAGTAGTAGGCGGGTGTGCGCACGGTCTTGCCGGGGCTGGCCATGGCCGCCTTGTACCAGGGGCGTGCGCGTGGGTCGTACTTCGACAGTTGCGGGTCGTCTGGCCACTTGGCATAGGTGCCGTCTTCCAGGCCGATGGACAGGATCGCTGCCGCCGGATGGTTCTTGCCGTAGCGGGCGAACTCGTCGATGACCCGCTGTGCCTCGGCCGGCAACGGCTGGCTGGCGGCATCGGCGCCGGTGTAGTTCTTCAGGCTCTTGGCCGAGGTGTAGACCGGGTCGGTGGCCATCTGATCGACGTTCTGCACGTTGGCATCGAAGAACTGCCGGATGTTGCCGTCGATCTGGCGAATCTCTCGGGTGCTGCTGTCGACGAACTGATCCACCGCCTGACTGCGGATGTTCAGCACGGAGATGACCGCGACCAGGCTGACGGGCAGGAAGGCCGCCAGCACGAACGCGAGGATGAGCTTGTTCTTTATTTTCATCAGAATGCCACCGTCCAAGGAGAAAGACGCAAACGACCAGGCAGGAAGGTGGCCATTTGATGCTTGTCTGAATCTTCGGCTTGACCGGTGAATACTTTATGAAGGGTTCGTGTACAAAGCGGGTGGGATTGTTGCTGGCGCTGCGATGATCACCGAGGCCCGTGCAGGCCTCGGCTTGGCGGGAGGGGTCAGTACACGAAGACCCGCACCTGACGTTCCAGATCTTGCGCCAGGGCCTGCAGCGCGCGGGCGGTGGTACTGGTCTGTTCTACGGCCTGGCTGTTCTGCTGCGACATCTGCGCGATGCGCTCGACGTTGCGCGCCACGTCCTGGCTGGCCATGCTCTGCTCCTTGAGCGCCAGGGAAATCTGGTCCACGACCCGTACCACAGTGCCCGAGGACTCGCGGATATTGACGATTGCCTCGCCGGCCTGCTGAGCCAGCTCGACACCGCTCTTTACCTGGGTGACGCCCACCTCCATGCTGCCCACCGCCTCCTGAGTCCCTTGCTGGATCTTCACCACCATGTCGGTGATTTCCTGGGTGGAGTTGGCGGTGCGCTGGGCCAGCAAGCGCACTTCATCGGCCACCACGGCGAAGCCTCGGCCCTGCTCGCCGGCACGTGCCGCCTCGATGGCGGCGTTGAGGGCCAGCAGGTTGGTCTGCTCGGCAATGCCCTTGATGACACTGACGATGCTGGAAATCTGTTCGGCGTGCTGGTCCAGCGTGGCGATCTGGCTGGCGGACGCCTGCACCGTGTCGGCGATGCGCTGCATACTGCCCAGGGTGCTCTGAATCACGTTGCCGCCTTCGGTGGACTGGCGTCCGGACTCGGTCGACAGCGCGTGGGCGTCGCTGGCGTTGTCAGCCACATGATTGATGCTGACGGTGAGTTCTTCGACGGTGGCGGCCATCGAAGACGCCGCCTGGGATTGCTCCTGCGCCGATGCGGAAAGCTGCGTCGAGGCGCTGGAGATGTTCTGCGAGGCGCTGACCAGTTGCTCGGCGCCCATGCGGATCTGGCCGATCATGCTGCGCAGACGCTCCTGCATGGCCGCGAAGGCCTGCAGCAGGGTGCTGACTTCGTCGCCTTCTCTGGCTTCGATGGCATTGTCCAGGCGACCGCCGGCAATGGCTTTGGCTACTTCGACAGCTTGGCTGATACGCCGCACCAGGGCGCTGGACAGCGACCAGGCGATCAGCACGGCGAGCAGAGCGGCCACTGCACCGCCCCCGACCAGCATGCTCAGGGCAAATGACTTGGCGTCGTCCATGGCCGCGGTGCGCTGGCTCTGCAGAGCCACCTCGGCGTCACGCAGCTCACCCAGCACCTGGCGCATGGCGTCCATGCGCGCCTTGTCACGACCGGCGCTGATCTCCGTTACCAGGGCGCTGAATGGCTGGCTGCCGTCGTTGACGGCCCGGCGCAGCGCCAGCTTGCCCTGGATACCTTCGCTCATCCACTGCTGATAGTTGCTGCGCAGGCGCTCCAGGCGCGCCTGCTGCTCGGCGTTGTCGGCGGTGCTGCGTTTGATCTGCGCGAATTCACGGTCGAAGTCGTCCGAGCCCTGCTTGAGCGGATCGAGGAAGTCCTCTTTCCCGGTCAGCGCATAGCCGCGCATGCCGGTCTCGATGTTCACCAGACTGCGCAGCAGTGCATCGGCCTGGTTCAACACCGCATAGCTATGAATGTTGCTGCGTACGCTGGTGGATACCTCGTTGAAGCCATGCCATGACACCGCGACGAGCAGAGCGATGATAAGGGTGACAATGCCGAAGCCTGCGTACAACTTCTTGGAAATGCTCAGGGACGAGAACATGATGATCTGCTCATTGGCCGTTGACGAAATGCCCCACCGGCAGGCTCGTTCATGAGTGTCGAGGTGATGGCTTATTGACTTCATTCCATGATGTCGTTGAGATTTGGCTTGTACAGATAAAGTTCCTTGTACAAGTTTTCTTTGCTCAACTATTTTTCGGGCGAGGTCGGGCAGGGCGCGGACGAAGCCCGTAGGCTGGATTCAGGGGGCGAGAGAGGGGGTAGGGACGGCGCGGTGATGGAGCGAGGCAGGGCGTAGCCGAGACGCAGGCGAAACGGCGGACACAAAAAAACCGCCAGATTGGCGGTTCAGTTGGGTTTTGCTGCGATGCAGATGCATCTGCAAACCTGTAGATGGTGCCCCGAGGGAGACTCGAACTCCCACTCCTTTCGAAAACGGATTTTGAATCCGCCGCGTCTACCAATTCCGCCATCAGGGCTCAGTGGCCGCGAAGTATAGGGAGGCCCTGGCAGGCGGTCAACCATGATTTCCGAGGGTTTTTTACTATTGCTGGCAAAACCGCTAAACTTCCCGGCCCTGCTGGACGACCCCCCTCACCATCATGCGTGTTGCCGACTTTACCTTCGACCTTCCCGATGCCCTGATCGCGCGCCATCCCCTGGCCGAGCGGCGGGCTAGCCGCCTGTTGACCCTGGATGGCCCTACCGGCGCCCTGGCTCATCGTCAATTCACCGACCTGCTGGAGCACCTGCGCCCCGGAGACCTGATGGTGTTCAACAACACCCGGGTGATTCCGGCGCGGCTGTTCGGCCAGAAGGCTTCCGGCGGCAAGCTGGAAATTCTCGTGGAGCGTGTGCTGGACAGCCATCGCGTGCTGGCTCACGTGCGTTCGAGCAAGTCGCCCAAGCCCGGTTCGTCGATTCTGGTCGATGGCGGCGGCGAGGCGACCATGGTGGCGCGTCATGACACGCTGTTCGAGCTGGCCTTCGCCGAGCCGGTGTTGGCGCTGCTGGACCGAGTCGGGCATATGCCGTTGCCTCCTTATATAGACCGCCCCGACGAAGGCGCCGACCGCGAGCGCTACCAGACGGTGTATGCCGAGCGCGCCGGTGCCGTGGCCGCGCCGACGGCTGGCCTGCACTTCGACGAGCCGCTGCTCGAAGCCATCGCCGCCAAGGGCGTAGAGACCGCCTTCGTGACCCTGCATGTCGGTGCCGGGACCTTCCAGCCGGTGCGTGTCGAGCGTATCGAAGACCATCACATGCACAGCGAATGGCTGGAAGTCAGCCAGGACGTGGTCGATGCCGTGGCCGCCTGCCGAGCGCGGGGCGGACGGGTCATCGCGGTGGGCACTACCAGCGTGCGTTCGCTGGAGAGTGCCGCGCGAGACGGCCAGTTGAAGCCGTTCAGCGGCGATACCGACATTTTCATCTACCCAGGCCGGCCTTTCCATGTGGTCGATGCCCTGGTGACCAATTTCCACCTGCCGGAGTCCACGCTGCTGATGCTGGTTTCCGCATTTGCCGGTTACCCCGAGACCATGGCCGCCTACCAGGCTGCCGTGGAAGAGCGTTACCGCTTCTTCAGTTACGGTGATGCGATGTTCATCACCCGCAATCCCGCGCCCACGGGGCCCCGGGAATCCAACCCGGAGGATCACCCATGAGCCGCACCTGTCGTATGTCTTTCGAACTGCTGGCCACCGACGGCAAGGCTCGTCGTGGCCGCCTGACCTTCCCGCGTGGCGTGGTGGAAACCCCGGCGTTCATGCCGGTGGGCACCTACGGCACGGTGAAAGGCATGCTGCCGCGTGACATCGAGGCCATCGGCGCGCAGATCATCCTCGGCAACACCTTCCACCTGTGGCTGCGTCCGGGCACCGAGGTCATCAAGGCCCACGGCGACCTGCACGATTTCATGCAGTGGAAGGGGCCGATTCTCACCGACTCCGGCGGCTTCCAGGTGTTCAGCCTGGGCGCGATGCGCAAGATCAAGGAGGAGGGCGTGACCTTCGCCTCGCCGGTCGACGGCGCCAAGGTGTTCATGGGCCCGGAAGAGTCGATGCAGGTGCAGCGCGACCTGGGTTCGGACATCGTGATGATCTTCGACGAATGCACGCCGTACCCGGCCAGCGAAGACGTTGCGCGCACGTCCATGGAGCTGTCGCTGCGCTGGGCCAAGCGCTCGAAGATCGCCCATGGCGACAGCGACGCGGCGTTGTTCGGCATCGTCCAGGGCGGCATGCACGAGAACCTGCGCATGCGCTCGCTGGAAGGTCTGAGCGAGCTGGACTTCGACGGCCTGGCAATTGGCGGCCTGTCGGTCGGCGAGCCGAAGGAAGAGATGATCAAGGTGCTCGATTATCTGCCTGGCCAGATGCCAGCAGACAAACCTCGTTACTTGATGGGAGTAGGCAAACCCGAAGATCTGGTCGAAGGTGTGCGCCGCGGTGTGGACATGTTCGACTGCGTCATGCCGACCCGTAATGCCCGCAACGGTCATCTGTTCATCGACACCGGTGTATTGAAGATCCGCAATGCGTTCCATCGCCATGATGATTCGCCGCTGGATCCGACCTGTGACTGCTACACCTGCCAGAACTTCTCCCGCGCCTACCTGCACCACTTGGACAAGTGCGGGGAAATGCTGGGTAGCATGCTCAATACGATCCACAATTTGCGGCATTACCAGCGGCTGATGGCTGGTTTGCGCGAGGCTATCCAACAGGGTAAATTGGCCGACTTCGTTGAAGTCTTCTATGCCAAGCGCGGCCTTCCGGTGCCGCCTTTGGGCTGAAACACCGCGAGTTTTTCCTGCTTTACATACCAATTATGAAAATGGAGCGCTAAATGAGCTTTTTCATCTCCCCCGCTTTTGCGGACGGTGCTGCACCTGCGGCCGCTGCTGGTCCGGCGGGTACTGGCTTTGAGTGGATCTTCCTGGTCGGCTTTCTGGTCATCTTTTATCTGATGATCTGGCGTCCACAGGCCAAGCGCGCCAAAGAGCAGAAAAACCTGCTGGGCAACCTGCAGAAAGGCGATGAAGTTGTGACCGCTGGCGGTATCGCCGGAAAAATTACCAAAGTCACTGACGACTTTGTGGTGATCGAGGTGTCGGATAGCGTCGAGTTGAAAATCCAGAAGGGCTCGGTTGTAGCCACTCTGCCAAAGGGCACCCTCAAGGCGCTCTGAGTTCCATATCTACCAATCGACGGGGCGCGCAAGGCGCCCCGCGTTCTAAGCGGGCGGCGTGATGCTGAACAAATACCCTCTGTGGAAATACCTACTGATCCTGGTGGTACTGGCGATCGGTTTCATTTATTCCGCACCCAACCTCTATCCTGATGATCCGGCGATCCAGATCAGCGGCACGAGCACGGCCCTGCAGGTTGACCAGTCCGATCTCGACAAGGCCAGCAAGGCGCTGACCGATGCGGGTATCTCGGTCAAGGCGGCGAGCCTCTCTGCGAATGGCAAGGGTGGCCTGCTGCGCCTGACCCGCCAGGAAGACCAGTTGCCGGCCAAGGATGTGGTGCGCAGGGCGCTGGGTGACGACTATGTCGTGGCCCTGAACCTGGCCCGGACCACTCCGACCTGGCTGCGCAACCTGGGCGCTCACCCGATGAAGCTGGGCCTGGACCTTTCGGGCGGTGTGCACTTCCTTCTCGAAGTGGACATGGACAAGGCCATCGATGCGCGCCTGAACGTGTACGAGGGTGAGGTCAAGACCTTGCTGCGCAAAGAGAAGCTGCGTTATCGCAGCCTGCCGCAGCAGAACAATGTCATCCAGCTGGGCTTCAGCGACAATGCCGAGCGTGACCAGGCCCGCGACCTGATTCGCAAGAATTTCACCGATTTCGAAATTACCCCGTCCGAGCTGAACGGTATCGTCACCCTGCGCCTGGCCCTGACCCAGGCCAAGCTGGCGGAGATCCGCGAATACTCCATCAAGCAGAACCTGACCACGGTGCGCAACCGGGTCAACGAGCTGGGTGTGGCCGAGCCGCTGGTACAACGCCAGGGCGCCAACCGCATCGTGGTCGAGCTGCCAGGTGTGCAGGACACCGCCGAGGCCAAGCGTATTCTCGGCAAGACCGCCAACCTGGAGTTCCGTCTCGGCGCCGGCCCGGATGACACCAAGGCCACCACCGAGACCTTCGAGTTCCGTGAAGGCAATCGTCCGCCTGCCGCTGTCGAGCGTGGTCTGATCATCACCGGTGACCAGGTCACCGACGCCCAGGCCAGCTTCGACGAGCACGGTCGTCCGCAGGTGAACATCAAGCTCGACGGCCATGGCGGTGAGCTGATGAGCCGTGCGACCCGCAGCAACGTGGGTCGCAGCATGGCGGTGATCTTCATCGAGCAACGCCCGGTGACCACCTATGCCAAGCAGATGGTCGATGGCGTCGAGAAGGAAGTGCAGCTGCAGACTTTCAAGGAAGACAAGAAGATCATCAGCCTGGCGACCATCCAGTCGCCGCTGGGCAGCCAGTTCCGTATCACTGGCCTGAACGGCCAGGGTGAGTCGTCCGAGCTGGCCCTGCTGCTGCGCGCTGGTGGCCTGGCTGCACCGATGTACTTCGCTGAAGAGCGCACCATCGGCCCGAGCCTGGGCGCCGACAACATCGCCAAGGGTATCGATGCCTCGCTGTGGGGCATGCTCTTCGTCTCGTTGTTCATCATGGCGATCTACCGCTTTTTCGGTCTCATCGCTACCGTGGCACTGGCCTTCAACATGGTCGCGCTGCTGGCGCTGATGTCGCTGCTGGGGGCTACGCTGACCCTGCCGGGCATCGCCGGTATCGTGCTGACCATGGGCATGGCGGTCGACGCCAACGTGCTGATCTTCTCGCGTATCCGTGAAGAGCTGGCCAATGGCATGAGCGTGCAGCGTGCCATCAACGAAGGTTTCGACCGTGCCTACACGGCGATTCTCGACGCCAACCTGACCAGCCTGCTGGTCGGCGGCATTCTCTACGCCATGGGTACCGGCCCGGTGAAAGGCTTCGCCGTCACCCTGTCGCTGGGTATCTTCACCTCCATGTTCACGGCCATCATGGTGACTCGCGCAATGATCAACCTGATCTTCGGCGGGCGTGACTTCAAGAAGTTGTGGATTTAAGAGGCTGCCATGAAGTTAAAAACCATCAACTTCATGGGCGTGCGCAACGTTGCGTTCGCCCTGACCATGCTCCTGACCCTGCTGGCGTTGTTCAGCTGGTTCCACAAGGGGCTCAACTTCGGCCTGGACTTCACCGGCGGTACGCTCATCGAGCTGACCTACGAGAAGCCGGCAGACCTGGGCAAGGTGCGCCAGGAGCTGGTCGCAGCCGGCTACCACGAAGCCGTGGTGCAGAGCTTCGGTGCGACCACCGACCTGCTGGTGCGCATGCCGGGCGATGACCCGCAGCTGGGCAGCAGTATCGCCAATGCCCTGCGCCAGAGCGGTGCGGACAACCCGGCCACGGTCAAGCGCGTCGAGTTCGTCGGCCCGCAGGTGGGTGAGGAGCTGCGCGACCAGGGCGGTATCGCCATGCTTCTGGCGCTGGGCGGCATCCTGATCTACCTGGCGTTCCGCTTCCAATGGAAGTTCGGCGTCGGTGCGATCGTCTCGCTGGTTCACGACGTGGTCGTGACCATGGGGATCCTGTCGTTCTTCCAGATCACCTTCGACCTCACCGTGCTGGCGTCGGTCCTGGCGATCATCGGCTACTCGCTCAACGACACTATCGTGGTCTTCGACCGGGTGCGGGAGAACTTCCGTGTGCTGCGCAAGGCGTCGCTGATCGAGAACATCAACGTTTCGACCACTCAGACCCTGCTGCGCACCATCGCCACCTCGGTGTCGACGCTGCTGGCGATCGTCGCGCTGTGGATGTTCGGCGGTGACAGCCTGGAAGGTTTCTCCATTGCCTTGTTCGTCGGCGTGCTGGCCGGTACCTACTCGTCCATCTACATCGCCAACGTGGTGCTGATCTGGCTGAAGCTCAGTGCTGAAGACCTGATTCCACCGGTAACCACTGACAAGGTCGACGATCTTCCTTAAACGGCGGGCTTGTTCAGAAAAAGGCGCGAGTTGAACTCGCGCCTTTTTTTATGCTCCAAGGCTAGGCAGTGCGTAGGAATGACTACGTTTTAGAGGTCAGGAGGTTCAAGTGAACAAGTCTCTGTTGGTGGGTGCCGTGTTGGGGGCCGTTGTGGTGACAGCGGGTGGCGCGTTCGCCACCTACAGTCTCGTCAAAGGTCCGGAATACGCCGATGTCCTGGCTGTCGAGCCGGTCAAACAGCAGATCAAGACACCCCGAGAAGTGTGCAAGGACGTGACGGTTACCCGCCGTGCGCCCGTTAAGGACGAGCATCAGATCGTTGGTAGTGTGCTGGGTGCCGTGGCCGGTGGTCTGCTGGGTAACCAGGTGGGCGGTGGCAACGGCAAGAAGATCGCTACGGTGGCCGGTGCGGTAGGTGGTGGCTACGCCGGTAACAAGATCCAGGAGGGTATGCAGGAGCGTGATACCTATACCACCACCCAGACCCGCTGCAACACCGTCAATGACGTCAGCGAGAAGGTCGTGGGCTACGACGTGAAGTACCAGCTGGGCGACAAGGTCGGCAAGGTACGCATGGAGCAGGAGCCCGGTAACCGCATTCCGGTGGACAAGAATGGTCAGTTGATCCTGGGTCAGGCCCAGTAAGCTGCAGTCTTGAGGCTGCTCGCGGGCGGCTTCAAGGTTGTCCAGGCACAAAAAAACCGGTCATCAGGACCGGTTTTTTTGTGGCGCTTCGATCAGCGTTTGATCGAAGCGGGCAGGTGAGGTGCGATGGAGGTCAGCACGGCCTTGAAGCACTTGGCATTGCCCGCCACCACGTGGCCTTTTTCCAGGAATTCATGACCACCGGTGAAGTCGCTCACCAGGCCGCCAGCTTCCTGGATGAGCAGGGCGCCTGCGGCGATATCCCACTCGGAAAGGCCCGACTCCCAGAAGGCGTCGAAGCGGCCTGCGGCGACATAGGCCAGGTCCAGGCTGGCGGCGCCGGCGCGGCGGATGCCGGCGGTCTGGCCGATCAGGCTGCGGAACATGCCCAGGTAGTTTTCCAGGTTGTCCAGCTGGTTCTCGCGGAACGGGAAGCCGGTACCCAGCAGTGCGCCTTCCAGGCTGCGACGCGAGCTGACCCGCAGGCGGCGGCCGTTGAGGGCGGCGCCACGGCCACGGCTGGCGGTGAATTCTTCCTGGCGTACCGGGTCGAGCACTACCGCGTGCTCCAGGCGGCCACGGTATTTGCAGGCGATGCTGACGGCGAAGTGCGGGATGCCACGGACGAAGTTGGTGGTGCCGTCCAGGGGGTCGATGATCCACAGGTAGTCGGCCCCTTCGCCCTTGCCGGCGTGCAGGCCGCTTTCCTCGCCGAGGATGCCGTGGTCAGGGTAGGCCTTGCGCAGTGCGGTGATGATGCTTTGCTCGGCAGCGCGGTCGACTTCGCTGACGTAATCCTTGGCTTCTTTTTCATCGACCTTGATGGTATCCAGGCGCTCGATGGAGCGGAAAATCAATTCGCTGGCGTTGCGTGCGGCGCGCAGCGCGATATTCAGCATGGGCTGCATGGATAAATCACCTAGGGTTGTTAAAGAGAGCCGGCCATTTTAGAGGCAGCGACGAATTATTTCCAGCTTCGAGTGTCGTTGCGCCGCGTGCTTCGTCGACCTGAGAGGCGGGGGTGCGGTGTCTATCCGGTCGGTGCTCGACCAAGGCCGCGTGGCGCAAAGCCGACTGCTTCGGTAAGATTTGCGCCCTTGATTTTTCTCAGTGAGCGCTAGCGGTGTTGCAGAACATTCGTGTTGTCCTGGTCGGTACCACGCACCCCGGAAACATCGGTGGGGCGGCGCGTGCCATGAAGAACATGGGCCTGTCGCGCCTGGTGCTGGTCGAGCCGCGGGTGTTCCCTTCGCCCGAGGCTGATGCGCGGGCATCCGGCGCGGACGATATCCTGGCTTCGACCCAGGTGGTGGCGAGCCTGGAGGAAGCGCTGGTGGGTTGCAGCCTGGTGCTGGGTACCAGTGCCCGCGATCGCAGCCTGCCCTGGCCGATGCTCGATCCCCGCGAGTCGGGGGTGAAGGTCGTCGAGCAGGCGGCCCTTGGGCAGGAAGTGGCGCTGGTGTTCGGTCGCGAGCATGCCGGCCTGACCAACGAAGAACTGCAGCGCTGTCATTATCATGTGCATATCCAGTCCAACCCGGAGTTCAGTTCGCTGAACCTGGCGGCTGCCGTGCAGGTATTGAGCTACGAGGTGCGCATGGCCTGGCTGGCCGCTGCCGAGCAGGCCTCCGTGGCTGTCGATGCGCCGGGTCGCGATGTGGAGTTGGCGACCATGGACGAGATGGAAGGCTTCTATGCGCACCTGGAGCAGACCCTGGTGGCCATCGGTTTTCTCGACCCCGAGAAGCCTCGCCACTTGATGGCGCGGCTGCGCCGCCTGTACGCACGCAGCGAGGTCGAGCGGCCGGAGCTGAGCATTCTCAGGGGAATCCTCACGGAAACCCAGAAAGCGGCACGGGGTGAGCCCCATAAACGGAAGGATCAGTGATGTTCGAGCGTTTGCGAGAAGATATCCAAAGCGTTTTCCATCGTGACCCGGCGGCGCGCAATGCCTTCGAGGTGCTGACCTGCTATCCCGGCATGCATGCCGTGTGGATGCACCGCCTGGCCCACAAGCTGTGGACCGGCAACTGGAAGCTGTTGGCACGGATGGTCTCCAATTTCAGCCGCTGGATGACCGGCATCGAGATTCATCCGGGGGCGAAGATCGGTCGACGCTTCTTCATCGACCACGGCATGGGCATCGTCATTGGTGAAACTGCCGAGATCGGTAACGACGTAACGCTTTATCAGGGCGTGACCCTGGGCGGCACCAGCTGGAACGCTGGCAAGCGTCATCCGACGCTGGAAGATGGTGTGGTGGTAGGGGCGGGGGCCAAGGTGCTGGGGCCCTTCACTGTCGGTGCGGGGGCGAAGATCGGCTCCAACGCGGTGGTCACCAAGGCGGTGCCGGCCGGTGCGACGGCGGTGGGCATTCCGGGGCGCATCATCGTCAAGACCGATGACGAGGTGGAGGCCAAGCGCAAGGCCATGGCCGAGAAGCTGGGGTTCGATGCCTACGGTGTCGGCCAGGACATGCCAGACCCCATCGCCCGCGCCATCGGGCAATTGCTCGATCACCTGCAGGCCGTCGATGTCCGTCTGGAAGGCATGTGCGGTGCACTGAACAAGTTGGGCAGTGATTACTGCGCCGGTGAATTGCCGGAGCTGCGCGACGAGGTCTTCGAGTGCGTCAAGGATCGCCCGGAGCAGGCGCAGGCTTGAAATGTGTCAATGTGCGCCCATGTTTGCTATGATGCCGCCCGCTATTTCGGGGTAAATCCGAGTGTTTTGCTTGGTTTTATAGTTGACTCAAATACTCGGGAATAGCATACTCGCACCCATTCTGAACCATTGCGGTACATGCCATGCGATTGACTACCAAAGGCCGATACGCTGTGACAGCCATGCTCGATCTGGCTTTGCATGCGCAGCACGGTCCCGTCTCTTTGGCCGATATCTCCGAGCGCCAGGGCATTTCCCTGTCGTATCTGGAGCAGCTGTTCGCCAAGCTGCGGCGCAGTAACCTGGTGTCGAGCGTGCGGGGCCCCGGTGGGGGCTACCAGCTTTCGCGTGACATGAAAGGCATCCAGGTGGCCCAGGTGGTCGATGCGGTCAACGAGTCGGTCGATGCCACCCGTTGTCAGGGTTTGGGCGATTGCCACGCCGGTGATACCTGCCTGACCCACCACCTGTGGTGCGACCTTAGTCAACAGATCCACGAGTTCCTCAGCGGTATTAGCCTGGCCGACCTCGTCACTCGCCGTGAAGTGCAGGAAGTCGCTCAGCGCCAGGATCTGCGTCGCTGCTCGAACACGAGCAACATGTCGCAACTGGGTAAGATTGAAACGTCCGCCGTCGAATGAACGCAGATGAATGAGCGGTGCGCCTGCCTGATAGGAGATATGCAATGAAGTTGCCGATTTACCTCGATTATTCCGCGACGACGCCGGTCGATCCGCGTGTCGCCCAGAAGATGATGGATTGCCTGACTGTCGACGGCAACTTCGGTAACCCGGCATCTCGCTCCCATGTGTTCGGCTGGAAGGCCGAGGAAGCCGTCGAAAACGCCCGTCGCCAGGTCGCCGATCTGGTTGGTGCCGACCCGCGCGAGATCGTCTGGACCTCGGGTGCCACCGAGTCCGACAACCTGGCCCTCAAGGGCGTGGCGCACTTCTATCACACCAAGGGCAAGCACATCATCACTTCCAAGATCGAGCACAAGGCGATCCTGGACACCGCGCGCCAGCTGGAGCGCGAAGGTTTCGAAGTCACCTACCTTGAACCGGGCGAAGACGGCATCGTCACCCCGGCCATGGTCGAGGCTGCCCTGCGTGAAGACACCATTCTGGTGTCGGTCATGCACGTCAACAACGAGGTCGGCACCATTACCGACATCGCCGCCATTGGCGAGCTGACCC